>CABZXL010000004.1 GCA_902529715.1 uncultured Pelagibacteraceae bacterium
CTTTTAAGGTAAGTCTTTTAGTTACATTGTTTTGCTTACTTTTGGGATACCCAATTTCATATTTGCTTGCAACATTGCCTATGAAATATAGCAATCTTTTAATGATATGTGTCTTACTACCTTTTTGGACTTCTTTGCTAGTTCGAACTGTTGCTTGGATGGTCATGTTACAACAAAAAGGTGTTCTGAATAACCTATTGGTTATGTCAAATTTGCTCGCAGATGAGAACCGCTTCCAACTGATGTACAATCAAACAGCAGTTGTAATAGTAATGACACAAATTCTACTACCTTTTATGGTTTTACCTTTATATAGCGTAATGAAAACTATTTCACCAACGTATATGAGAGCAGCTTTAAATCTTGGAGCTTCTCCTATGCATGCATTTTATAAAATTTATATGCCAAATTCAATTCCAGGAGTTAGCGCGGGGTGTTTGCTTGTATTTATAATTGCCATTGGATACTACATCACACCTGAACTTGTAGGTGGTAAGGACGGACAAATGGTAGGAAATTGGATTGCTTATCATTTAAAAACAACATTGAATTGGGGACTTTGTGCTTCATTAGGAGCTATACTTTTAGCGATGATGACTGTTTTGTATTGGGCTTATAATAAAATAGTAGGAATAGAAAATATTAAATTAGGATAATTATGGCTTTACCCGCATATGCAACAACTGGACAAAAAGTAGGATACTATTCTTTTTTAACCTATTGTGGTTTAGTTTTTTTCTTTTTAATTGCACCTGTTTTTCTTGATTTAAAAATTTTTTCATAAATATTATGTTTGATATCAATTCTTTCAACAACCGCCTCTACTATCCAGTCTGCATCTTTTACTACATCAAAATTATCATTTATATTCCCTACATTAATATTATTTATTTTTGACTTATCTATTAACAATGGAGGTCTAGATTTATGTATTTTCTCTCTAGCTTTCTCTGAAATTTCTGTTTTTAAATCTAACAATGTCACTGGAATATTCGCATTACATAAATGAGCTGCTATACCGCTTCCCATTGTTCCTGATCCTATAATTACAACTTTTTTTATATCCATGAATGAAATGGTTTTTAACTTATAATAGTCTATCTTGAAATGATAAAATTTATCTTTGTTTGATTCCTCTTAATCTTTCAGATCTTCTTCTTAGCATCTCAACAGTTGTTAATAAGGCTATTGATAATGCTACCAAGCATGTTGCCATACATAAAATAACAGGACTGGTTTCTTGACGCAGTCCAGCCCACATTTGTTTTGGTATAGTGATCTGCTCAACACTACCAATGAACATAACAATTACTACTTCATCAAAAGAAGTAATAAATGCGAATAATCCACCTGAGATTACACCAGGAAGAATTAAAGGCATAATAACTTTAAAAAATGTTCGCATTGTATCAGCTCCTAAACTTTGAGATGCTCGAATTAAATTAGTATCAAAACCAGTTAAAGTAGCTGTAACTGTGATTACAACAAATGGTGTTCCAAGAGCAGTGTGTGCAAGAATTAATCCTAGATAAGTATGAGTTAACCCAATTTTTGAATAAAAGAAAAACATTCCTGCTGCAGTAATGATTAGTGGTACAATCATTGGTGAAATTAATATTGCCATAAGAACAGCTTTAAATGGCATATGTGGTCTACTCAAACCTAAAGCAGCAACAGTGCCTAGAGCAGTAGCAAGAAGTGTGGCAACAATTCCAACAAAAAAACTATTTCTGGTTCCCAACATCCATTTATCAGTAACAACTGTTGTATCTCCAATGCTACTAATGCCGACCATTTGCCTGTACCATCTTAAAGACCAAGCTTCTGGCTCAAAATTCATAAATTCTCTAGTAAATTCAAAAAATGAAAATAACGATCTTGATAAAATTAATTCTTTAAAAAAATTTTGTGAACAAGAACTAGGAAAAGGTGCAATAGTTTGTAATGATACTCCAGGTTTTTTAGGAAATAGAGTAGGAGTTTTTGCAATGCAAATAGCAATGACAGAAGCTTTTAAAATGAAATTATCAATTGAGGAAGCCGATGCAGTTTTTGGTAGACCTATGGGAATACCAAAAACAGGTGTATTTGGTCTATATGATTTGATTGGTATAGATTTAATGGCTGATGTTTTAAAAAGTTTTATAAAAGAACTTTCAAAAAATGATCCTTTCCAATTAGTTGCTAAAGAAATCCCATTAATTACAAAATTAATTCAAACAGGCTATACGGGAAGAAAAGGCAAAGGTGGTTTCTATAGAATGAATAAGCAAAACAATCAAAAAATATTAGAAGCGATTAATCTTGAAACAGGTGAGTATTCCCATTCAAAAAAAATTGATCTTGGCATTGATACTGTAAATCTAAACTTACTAATTAATAGAAAAGATAAGTATGGAGAGTACGCATGGTCAGTGATTTCACAAATAATAAAATATGCATCATCATTAGTTCCCGGTATCACAGATAAATTTAATGATATTGATGAAGCTATGCGTCTTGGTTTTAATTGGGCTATGGGACCATTTGAAATGCTAAAATCAATTGGAGTTAAAAATTTTTTTGATCGTATAGATAGCTTTGAAAATAATAAATTCTTAGAAAATTTATCAAAATCAAAAGATGAAAATTTTTATGGTGAAAGACAACAGTATACAAATATTGAAACTTTAGGAAAAATTAAACCAAAAGCAATTAAAGTAGACAAAAATAAATCTGCTGAAATTTATAGATTTAAAGACTTCAATATTGTTGAGTTTACTACAAAAGCTTGTGCTTTAGACTACGATTCTATGGATGCGTTAAAAAATGCAACTGACAAACCTTTAATAATTATAAACGAAAGTATGCAATTTTCTGCTGGTGTAAATTTAACTTATACTATGAATTTTGCAGACAAAGGTGACTTTAAATCTATCGAAAAATTTATTAAATATTTTCAAGAAACATGTAAGCATTTAAAATATTCAGATCATCCGGTTATTTCAGCTCCATCTGGTTTGGTTTTAGGAGGAGGAGAAGAGGTAGCCATCCAATCAAATTTTGTAGTATCGCATACAAATATTGTAATGGGTCTAGTTGAAACAGGAGTAGGTCTTGTGCCGGCTGGTGGAGGATGTAAAGAAGTTTTATGGAGATGGTCTCAAACACCAGAAGCTAAAGAAGATCCTGATTTTGCTCCTTTAAAAGTGTTTAATATTATTGGTTATGGAACCACAGCAACTTCAACAGTTGAAGCTGAACCACTAAAATTTTTAAGACCAGAAGACAAAAAAGTTATGAATAGAAACAGTTTGTTTGAAGTTTCAAAAAAATTAATATTAGAAAATAAAGATTTTACACCTCCAAAAGAATGTTCTTTCAATTTATCCGGAAAACCTCTTAAGGAAAAAATGATAAAAGTTTTAGAGAAATTATATAATGATAAGATTATATTAGATCATGGTATGAAGGTTGGTTCAGAACTAGCAAATGTTTTAAGTGGAGGAGATACAACAATAAACCAAACTCTTTCAGAAGACGAATTATACAAATTAGAACTAGAGTCTTTTATGAGATTAATAGAAACAAAAGAAACTCAAGAAAGAATTAAACATACTTTAAATACAGGTAAACTTTTAGTAAATTAGAATGACTCACTTGTCTGACCAACAGATAAAATTCTATAATGAAAAAGGTTATGTTGCTCCAATCGATGTACTTTCAATTCAAGAAGCTAATGAAATTAGAGAAGAAATAGAAACTATTGAGAAAAAATGGCCAAATGCTCTTGAGGGGCTAGGACGTAATTATGTACATATGATCTCTCCTGTCTTTAATAATGTATGTATTAATAATAAAATTCTAGATGCTGTCGAAAGTATTATTGGTAAAAATATTCTTATTTGTGGAACAACACTTTTTATTAAAAATGCCAATGAAAAAGGCTTTGTAAGTTTTCATCAGGATGCCAAGTATATAGGTCTTGAACCTCACAATTGGGTAACAGCCTGGATAGCAGTAACAAATTCGAATGAAGAAAATGGATGTATGCGAATGTGGCCAGGATCTCATAAGGAAGATTTAAAAAATCATGAACAAAAATTTGATGAGGATAATTTGCTTACAAGAGGACAAACAATTGCAAATGTGCCAATAGAAGAAACAGACCCTGTAGTTTTAAAAGCAGGTCAAATGTCATTGCATCATCCAACTGTAATTCATGGTTCAGGTTTAAATAAAAGTAATGATAGAAGAATAGGATTTGTAGTACAAAGTTATATTGGAAGTAATGTCGATCAAGTACTTGGAAGAATATATGTTCAAAAAGCAAGAGGGGAAGATACTCACAAATTTCACGAATATTCTAATATTCCTAAAGGACTTATGGTAAAAGAAGACATAATATCTTGGAACAAGGCAAAGGACGAACTATCAAAAATATTTTATAGTGGAGCAAACAAAAAAGGGAAATATTAATATTATGAATTGTTCAATTTCATCTATTTATTATTGTCCAGTTAAAACTTTATCATTTCAAAGTATTGAAAGTTGTAATGTGGAAAAAGAACTAGGAATGATTAATGATAGGATATTTGCATTTTCTAGAGGAGTAGATTTAGAAAAAGCAAATTCTATGGAAGCCAATCCTAATGATAGAAAATTAATTAATTTATTAACTTTAAAAAATTCTCCAGCATTAAACAAATATAATTTTACTTATAAAGAAGGAAGACTTAGTTTAAATCTTAAAGAAAAAGAAATAATTTCAATATCACCAGATAATAATGAAGAAAGAATTAAACTTTCAGAAAAATTAATTGAATTAGAAAGTTCTTTAGCAAAACCTATCTTTCTTTTAAAAAATACTGAATTTCCATTTTTTGATACTACTCATTCTAATAATATTTTTAACTCAATATCATTAATAAACTTAAATACTGTTAGAGATTTTGAAAAAAAAATTAATGAAAAAGTTGAGTTTGAAAGATTCAGAGGCAATTTTTACTTTGAAGGACTAGATGCAGGAGAAGAGAGAAATTGGATAGGCAAAATTATAAAAATTAATAACGTTTCTTTTAAAGTTGAAAAAAATATTCCAAGATGTGTAGCTATAAATTTAAAACCAAAAACTGATGATAATTCATTAAATTTACTCCAGTCACTAAAAAAAACTTATAATCATTTTGATATGGGAATTTATTTGAATACTTTGGAAGATGGAAAAATTAATGTTGGTGATAAAATTCAATTATCCCAATAATTCTTTTTAATTTCCTTTAGTCAACCTCTGATTGAAAAAATAATTTTGTGTATACAAATAACCATTTTTTTAGTTAAATTATTCAAAATAAATTAAATCGAGAGGGGAAATAAATTATGAGTAGACTATTTAAATCGTTTACTGTTCTTCTTGTTATTCTTTTTAGTGTTTCTTCAGTAAGCGCTGCAACACTAACTCAAAGATTGGCAGATGGACATAAACTAAGACTAGGATTTGGTACAGCAGTGCCATGGGCATATGCTGGTGATAACGGTGAAGCACTAGGATTTGTTAATATGATTGCATTAACAGTTCTAGAAGAGATGGGAATTACAGAGCATGAAACTAAAGTTTTTGAATGGTCTGGATTAATCCCTGGTATTAATGCTAATAGATCAGACATGATAACTGGTGGTATGTATATTTTAAAAAGTAGATGTGCAAACATAAACTTTTCAGACCCTATAGGAGTTTTTGGTGACGCTATGCTAGTTCCTAAAGGTAATCCAAAAAATATTAATAACTACCAAGATGTTATTGATACAGGTGCTACACTAGTAACAGGTGCTGGTTTCAACACTGTTGAAGCAGCTAAAAAATTTGGTGTACCAGATAGCCAAATGTTATTAGTTGAAGGTGAAGTTGGAATATTAGCCGCAATGAAAGCAGGCAGAGCTGATGCTGCTGTTCAAACTTTCTTTGGTGCAAAAGAGCATGAAGAAAAAACAGGTGGTGCATTTGAAGTTACTGATCCTAAGTTAATGCCTAAAGAAACTGTGAACGTAGTAGGTATTGGTTTTAGAAAAAGTGACGAAGAGTTCAGACAAGCTTTTAATGCTGCTTTAGCTAAAGTTATGGCTAATCCAGCTAAAATGTTAGAGAGAGCTGGTGAGTATGGGTATGATAAAGCCCAATTACCTCCTGCTGACATGACTACTGAGTGGGCTTGCTCAACTAAATAGTAAAAAAATACGTTTATTTAATCAGGCGATCTTTTTAGTCGCCTGATTTTTTTTAATTTAATTAAAGGTTTTAAGTGAGTTATTTCGCATTTTTAGCTGAACATGGACCTACACTTTTATTAGGTACGGTTACAACGATCAAAGTTTTGGTTTGCTCAGCTATTCTTTATGTAATTATATCAATGATATTTGGTTTAATGCGTTTATCCAAAAAATCTGCAATCCAAGGTATAGCAACCGTATATATTGAATTTTTTAGAGGAACATCTTTGTTAGTTCAATTATTTTGGGTTTATTATGTATTACCTTTTTTTGGTCTTTCTTTAGAAGCTTTTGTTGCAGGTGTAGTTGCTTTAGGATTGAATTTTGGAGCTTATGGTGCAGAAATAGTAAGAGCAGGAATACTTGCAGTACCAAAAGGTCAATGGGAAGCAGCTCACGCACTTAATTTTAGTCCAACAAAAAGAATTAAAAGAATAATTATTCCACAAATATTTCCAATTATTTTGCCACCTGCTGCTAATTTAACTGTGGAACTTTTAAAAGCTACTGCTCTAGTAGCTCTTGTTACGGTTGTTGATTTAACTTTTGAAGCAAAACAAATTAATTCTATTACTTGGCTTTCTGCGCAATGTTTTGGTACCGCCTTATTAATTTATTATATTATGGCAAGGTTTGCGCTTGTTCCTTTTTTAAGATGGTTAGAAGTTGTAGCGGCAAGAAAGGTTGGAAGGTAAAAGGTATAATATATGGAAATGGGATTTAGATGGGACTTTGCTTATGAAATTTTACCACAAATGTTATGGGCAACTTTAAACACCATAATCGCTGCAGGAGTGGGTTATGCAATAGCTTTAGTTGTTGGATTATTTTTTTTATTAGGCCAAAGAACTCCTTCTAAGATTGTCAATGTAATTAACAGAGAATTAGTAGAATTTATCCGTTCAACACCACTTTTAATACAATTGTTTTTTGTTTACTTTGTACTTCCTCAATTTGGTATAAAATTATCAGCATGGTTATGTGGAATGATTACAATAGGTTTACATTTTGGAACTTATTTATCAGAAGTTTATCGTGGTGCATTAGAAGGAGTTTCCAAAACACAATGGGAGGCATGTAGAGCATTAAATTTTTCAACCGTTTATACTTATAGAAGAATTGTTTTGCCCCAGGCATTCCCAATTGCAATACCAGGAATGGGCAATTATTTAGTTGGAATTTTTAAAGATACTCCACTTTTATCAACAATTGGTGTTGCAGAGTTATTTCATGCAGCAACAGCTGTAGGCGGCTATAATTATAGATATTTGGAACCTTACACAATGGTTGGTATAATATTTTTAACGCTTTCTATACCAGCAGCTATGTGGGTTAGAAATTTAGAAAAAAGAGTTAATGTAGCTCAAGGAAAAATTAAACAATAATGGATAAAAATTCTGAAGAAATAATAGTAAAGTTTGATGAAGTTACAAAAAAATATGGAGATCTTGTAGTTTTAGATAAGCTAAATTTAAATATTAAAAAGAATGAAATGGTTTCAATCATTGGTCCATCTGGTTCAGGAAAAACTACAGTTCTAAGAGTATTGATGACTTTAGAAAAAATTAATGGTGGAGTTATTCATTTAGACGGAGAACCACTTACTCATATGGATACAAACGGTAAACTAATAGAAGCAAATGAAAAATATTTGAGAGATAGACGTTCAAAAATTGGTATGGTATTTCAACAGTTTAATTTATTTCCTCATATGACAGCTCTTCAAAACTGTATTGAAGCACCAGTTGAGGTTCTTGGAATGAAAAAAGAGGAAGCCGAGGAAAGAGCACTTGAACTTTTAGAATTAGTTGGATTAACTGACAAAAAAGATCAACATCCTTCAAGATTATCAGGAGGCCAACAACAACGTGTTGCAATAGCGAGAGCTTTGGCAATGAGACCAAAAGTAATGTTGCTAGATGAAATAACCTCAGCTTTGGATCCAGAGGTAGTTGGGGAAGTTTTAAATGTTATAAGATCATTAAATAAAGAACATAGTTTGACTATGATTATGGTTACTCACCAAATGGGATTTGCAAGAGAAATTTCAGATAGAGTATGTTTTTTTAATGAAGGAAAAATATTTGAACAAGGTCCGCCGGAACAATTGTTTGGAGACCCTAAAAACGAAAGAACAAAACAGTTTCTTCATGCAGTGCTTGATGCTAATTAAAAACTATGTATAAATTTTAAATAAATATACTTTGAAAAAAAATAAAAAAACAATACAACCCGTTAGCGGAACAAAGGTACCTAGATTTGCAGGACCTTCAACTTTTGCAAGATTACCAGAATTAAGAGATGTAGAAAAATGTGATATAGCAATAGTAGGAATACCATTTGATGCCGGAACTAGTTATAGACCTGGTGCAAGATTCGGTCCACAAAGTATAAGACAAGCCTCAAGACATTTAAGAACCAACTATCACCCAAACTATGATAGCGAACCTTTTGTTGAACAACAAGTTGCTGATGCTGGTGATATAACTTGTAATCCATTTAACATTAATGAAGCAATTAAACAAATAGAAGTTGGAGCAACAGACTTATTAAATAAAGTAGGTGGAATAATTAGCATGGGTGGAGACCATACAATTGCATTTCCATTATTAAAAGCAGTAAACAAAATAAACAAAGGCCCAGTAGCATTAGTTCATTTTGATGCGCATTTAGATACTTGGGACACTTATTTTGGAGCCCCGTTTACTCATGGAACTCCATTTAGAAGAGCAAGAGAGGAAAATTTATTTTTAGATGATGCTTCGATGCATGTAGGTATAAGAGGCCCTTTATATAGTAGAGATGATCTTAAAAATGATGAAAGTTTTGGTTTTAAAATAATTCACTGCGATGAATTTCAAAGCCAAGGAACAGACAAAATTGCCGAAAGAATAATAAAAAGAGTAGGAAATAACCCGTTATATTTATCAATTGATATAGATGTTTTAGATCCTGCTTTTGCTCCAGGAACTGGTACACCTGAGATTGCAGGTATGACTACAAGAGAAATGGTAAATGTTTTAAGGGGACTTTCAGGTCTAAATTTAATTTCAGCTGATGTAGTTGAAGTTTCTCCTGCATATGATCACGCTGAAGTGACATCTTTAGCTGCTGCGACTATTATTTATGAATTAACAAATCTATTTGCAAAAAAAAAACTATAGGCTAGATTTGCCCAATGTTAGATAGAAAAAACTTTTATATCGATGGAAAATGGGTCTCCCCAATAAAACCAAGAAATCACAAAGTGATTGATCCATCAAATGAAGAAATTTGTGCTGAAATATCTCTTGGAGGAAAACAAGATGTAGATAAAGCAGTTGGTGCTGCAAAAAAGGCTTTTGAAACATGGGCATTCTCAAAAAAAGAAGAAAGATTAGATTTATTAGAAAAATTATATGTAGTTTATAAAAAACGTTGGGCAGAAATGGCAAAACTCATCTCACTTGAAATGGGAGCACCTATGAAATTTTCAACAGAAATGCAAGCTGCAACTGGAGCTAGCCATATAAAATCATTTAAAAATATTTTAAAAGATTTTAAATTTGAAAAAGATTTAGGAGAAGAAAAAAATAATCAAAAATTATTATATGAACCAAAAGGAGTATGTGCTTTAATTACACCTTGGAATTGGCCAATCAATCAAGTTAATTTAAAAGTTATTCCAGCACTAGCATCGGCTTGTACTATAGTATTAAAACCTTCAGAGATAGCACCATTGTCATCTATGCTGCTTGCAGAAATGATTGATGAGGTAAAATTTCCTTCTGGAGTTTTTAATTTAGTTAATGGAGATGGAGCAACTACTGGAGATGCATTAACAAGCCATCCTGATGTAAATATGATATCATTTACTGGCTCTACAAGGGCTGGCGCATTAATTTCTCAAAATGCTGCTAAAGATTTTAAAAGAATTAGTTTAGAACTTGGGGGGAAGGGTGCAAATATAATCTTTAAAGATGCTGACTCTGAAGCTGTAGCAAGAGGAGTTCTAAGATGTTTTAGAAACTCGGGTCAATCATGTAATGCACCAACAAGAATGCTTGTTGAAAAATCAATTTACAATGAAACTGTAGAAAAAGTAAAAGAATTAGCAAATAATACTAAAGTAGATGAACCACAAAAGGAAGGTGATCATATTGGACCAGTAGTTTCAGAAGTACAATATAATAAAATTCAGAATTTAATTCAAAAAGGAATAGATGAAGGCGCAAAGTTAATTGCCGGTGGAACGGGAAAACCCAAAGGGTTTGAAAAAGGATATTATGTAAAACCAACAGTTTTTGCCGATGTTAATAATCAAATGGAAATTGCAAGAACTGAAATTTTTGGTCCTGTATTATCTATAATTCCTTTTGAAAATGAAGAAGAGGCTATTTCAATAGCTAACGACACTCCATATGGTCTTACAAATTATATTCAAACCCAAGATAAAGAAAAAGTTAAAAGAGTTGCAAGAAAACTTAGATCAGGAATGGTAGATGTAAATGGAGTTGGTATAGCCGTTGCCTCACCTTTTGGTGGTTATAAGCACTCTGGAATTGGACGAGAAGCTGGAACAGAAGGATTGATAGAGTTTTTGGAAGTAAAAACAGTTGGTGGTTGGAATTAATTATCTATTGTTCAAATTGGGTTTAAATAGCTAAATAAAATGGGACATTTCTAAAACTTGTATATAGAAGCTTGTAATTAACTACATAAATCCTACCATTGAAATAATAAAAAAAGGAGGGAGATAATGAGTAGATCTTCAAAATTATATAACAAAGATTTGGCGCCAACTCCTAGTTCTGAGAAAAAATGGGGATGGTTCGAAATCTTTAACGTATGGGCTAACGATGTTCAGAGTTTATTTGGATATACTTTGGCTGCATCATTATTTATAGCTTCCGGCTTAAATGGCTGGGCTGTATTTCTTGCATTAATATTAGCAGGATTTTTTATAATGTGGCTTGTTAACCTATCAGGAAAGCCAAGTGTTAAACATGGTATTCCATATCCAGTATTTGCGCGTGTAAGTATGGGTGTGTTTGGTGCAAACTTTCCAGCAATGGCAAGGGGTCTTGTTGCTATGTTCTGGTATGGTGCTCAAACTTATGCAGCTTCAACAGCAGTCGCACTATTAATTACAGGTTTAACAGGAATACAGGGTGAACCTGTGTTACTTGGAATGTCAGGAGTAATGTGGATATCATTTATTTTTGTGTCACTTTTCCAAGTTTATCTGTTTTGGCAAGGAATTGATCTTGTTAGAAGATTTTTAAACTTTGCTGGACCAGCGGTTTATATTGTGATGATTGTTTTAATGATAGCTATTTGGGCTAAAGCTGGTGGCGGACTATTATCAGAGGTTGGAGAAATATTTTCAGGTGGTGAACGTTCAGGTGGATTTGAAGGATTAGGTTCATTTGGAGCTTTCTTAGCTGTATTCTCAATTATGGTAGGATATTTTGCTGCAGTAGTTATTAACTTTGGTGACTTCGCTAGATTTGTTAAAAACGAAGATGAAATGAAAAAAGGAAACCTATGGGGATTAGTAGGAAACGTAGTTTTCTTTTCATTTATAACTTTAATGATTACTGGTGGTACAATTGCAATATTTGGAGAATACATTGCTCAACCAACAGAAATGGTTGCTAAAGTAGATAATTTACTTTTAACTTTAATTGCAGCATTTGCATTTTTTGCAGCTACAGTTGGTATAAACATGGTAGCGAATTTTATACCTCCAGCTTACGACCTTGCAAACTTAATGCCAGACAAAATAAATTTCAGAACTGGTGGTTTAATTACTGCTATTTTTGGATTTGTTATTGGTGGTATGTGGGTTGCTGTTATAACTCAAATGGGAATGTTTCCATTTGTGAATACGTTAGGAGCAATTTTAGCACCAGTATTTGGAATAATGATTGTTGATTATTATGTAATCAAAAATCAAAAACTTGATGTAGATGATTTATTTTCTGACAAAGCAAGTGGAAAATATCATTATAACGGAGGATTTAACGGAAAAGCAATGTTAGCTTGGGTAATCTCAGGTTATGTTGCTGTTGGATCTGTTTGGCCAAATATATTATTTGCTGGTTTAGATGATTTCTTCGCCAATTTAGGTGGTGGAGGAGGATATGCTTGGATGATTGGGGCAGCTTTAGGTGCCATCATTCATATGGCAATATCTGGAAGAGGCAAATAAAAAGTATTTTAAAATTAAAAGCTCGCCGAAATATTCGGCGGGCTTTAGTATTTCAAAGTAATATTTTGCTTATCTAAGTTTTCGACAACTAAATTATCACCGGATCCTTTTCTATCAACTACTAGAAAATTCATATCTTCAGTAGATATTAAAGGGAAATGCCAAGTCCCTGGATTGTAATTTACGCCTATGCCAGGTGGTACTATAAAAGCTTCAATTTTATTCAAATCTAGTTTCTCTTCATTTGGTGCCACAAAAACTAAAAATGTGGTTTCTTTCATTGGTATGAATGCTTGACTTCCTAAAGGATGTTTTTCCATCATGTCAATCTTCATTGGAAAATTTCTTTTTAATGCAGAAAAGATGCTAATTGTAGTTTCACCATTATTGCTAGAAGTATTTAAATTTGCTATGCCATCATATCTTTTTGCATACCCATTATTTATTTCTAACGGCTTTATATCTTTTGTTGAAATCACATTTCCATATTTAACAAAATTTTCTTTTGTAATTGGTATTGGCTTTATTATTTTTTCATTCATTCTACTTTTCCAAAGGCTCTTATTCTAGAAATCCCACCGTCAGGGAAAATATTAATTCTAATATAATTTATTTTTTTATTTTTCATTATTTTATTATTAAAATTATGTTTTTTATGTGCATAGAGTTTAATTTTGTTAAGAAGATAGGCCCATCTTTTTGATTTGTTAACAATATCTTTTTCTGAAATTTTATTTGGAATATAAGCAGCTTGTACAGAACATTTGTCTGGATAATTTCCTTTAAAATGATGAGTATCTAATTGAATTTTATTAATTTTTCCCGGCGATGAGCATTTTATTATTATCCAGTCAAAATTTTTTCCTCTACTTCTTCTAGTTTCCCATCCATCGCCCATATTTTTCCCAACACCAGGGGCAAGTATATTTTCTGCTCTTCCAAAGTGTTCATTATTGCAAGCAATTGGCACTGCTCCATTAACAACAGACGTCAAATTTTGAATTTTACTATTAACTTTATTATTGGTTTTCATAGAACCATAAACCCTTAATCTAGCTACTCCTCCATCAGGAAAAATATTTAACTTTATATGTGTAAAATAATTTTTATTTTTCACTTTAAAAAAATGATGACTATTCGCATTGGTTCTACTTTTTTTAATAATTGTTATCCATTTAGTTTTTTTATCAGGTATTTTTTTTTTACTAATACAGGCTTGTAACGAAATTTGATTAGGATGATTTCCAGAAAAGTAAGATGTATCAACATCTACTTTTTTTATAATACCTGGTTTTCCGAACTTTAAAATTAAATAATCATATCCTTTTGTTCTTTTTCTTCTAGTTTCCCATCCATCCATCCACTTGCCATGTTTATCAAATACTCCTTCTTTAAATACAGGAGGCCAAGGGTTGATTATTCTTTTAGCAGGTGCAAAAAATTCATCAGTTTTATAAACAATTTTAGAACCCAGCCGTGACTGAGCTAAATCAATTAATCCGTTTAAGTAAATAATATTATTTTTTTTCATTTTTCTATTAGCTTGGATAATTTTTAATCCAGTAGTTTGCAATATCTATTCTTTTGCAAATCCATACATCATTAAACTTTAGAATATAATCCAAGAATTTTTTGAGAGACTGTATTCTTCCTGGTCTTCCAATTAATCTGCAATGTAATCCAACAGACATCATTTTTGGATTAGTTTTGCCTTCTTCGTATAGAGTGTCAAAACTATCTTTTAAATATGTATAAAATTGATCTCCACTGTTAAAGCCTTGGTTTGTAGCAAATCTCATATCGTTGTTATCTAAAGTATAAGGAATAATTAATTGTTTTTTATTTTTTTTATATTCCCAATAAGGCAAATCATCACTGTAAGAGTCGCTATCGTACAAAAATCCACCATCATCAAATACTAAATCCCTAGTATTTGGACTACATCTTCCTGTATACCAACCCAAAGGTCTTTTACCAAAAATTTTTTTTATAGTTTTAATAGCTAATTTCATATCTTTTTTTTCAGTACTTTTTTTTACATTTTGATAATCAATCCATCTCCAACCATGGCAGGCAACCTCATAATTTCCATTCTTTATCGCCTCACATACTTCTTGATTTCTTTCTAAAGCCATTGCAACTCCAAAAATTGTTATAGGTATTTTTTTTTCTTGAAATAATCTATGAAGTCTCCAAAAACCTCTTCTTGAACCATATTCATACATTGACTCCATATTAATATGCCTGTCTTTAAATGCTTGGGCTCCTATAATTTCTGATAAAAAAGTTTCAGAATGTTTATCACCATGAAGAATATTATTTTCACCACCTTCTTCGTAATTAAGAACTATTTGTAAAGCAAGTTTTGCATTATTTGGCCAAACCACTTTTGGTTCTTTTGATCCATAACCTATCATGTCTCTTGGATATTTTTTTGGCATTTATTTAATTTTGTATTGATTTATCTTTAACACCATTCAAGAAATTTAAACATTTATTAATTTCTTCTAATTTAATAAATTCATCTATTTTATGTGCTTGATCTATTGATCCAGGACCACATACAGCGGTACTTATACCTATTTCTTGGAACAGACCAGCTTCCGTTCCAAAAGAAACTACTTCTCTTGAATTATCACCTGTTATGCTAGAAACAAACTCGCATGCTTCTGATTTTTCATCACGATCAAATCCAATTATTTCTCCGATTATTTCTTTTGAAATTTTTGATTCTGGATAAACTTTTTTCATATCTGTTATAAGTATTTCATTAACATATTTGTCAAGTTCGGCGTTTAAATATACTGCATCATCTTTAACTACAGGTCTTGTTTCCCATTTAACATGACACTTGTCAGAGATTACATTATGTGCAATCCCTCCAAATATTCCTCCAACAGAAAGAGTAGAATAGGGAGGATCAAATATAGAATTTTTTGGAACTCTATCTTTTAGTTTTTCTCTTAGTTCAATAAGTTTATTAACATATCTAGCTGCATACTCTACTGCGCTAACACCTTTATGAGGTTGAGAACTATGACCAGCCAAACCTTCAAAATATGTTGTATATTCATAAGCTCCTTTATGAGCATCAATGATTTTCATATTTGTAGGCTCACCCACAATACATATTCCTTTTTTAAATCCTCTTTTTTTTAATTCTTTAATTAATAATGGAGCTCCTATACATGCCGTCTCTTCATCAAATGTAAATGAAAAATTAATATCTCTATCTAAATTTGATTTTGAAAAAATTGGGGCAAAGGCTAGTACACATGCGATAAAACCTTTCATATCACAAGAACCTCTACCATATAATTTGTCATCTTTAATTGTAGCTTTAAAGGGATCTGTAGACCAACCTTTAGAAACAGGCACTACATCTGTATGGCCTGATAAAATTATTGGAATTTTTCCATTTGGTTTTTTTGCCTTTAATGTAGCAAAAAGATTTACTCTTTTTTTTTCATCATCAAATGTTTTAAACGAAGTTGCGCCTAGTTTTTTTAAAATATCATCACAATAATTGATTAAGGAATTGTTATCTTCCCCAGAAATTGTTTTAAAAGATATGAGATCTGATAAAATTTTTATTGAATTATTGTAAAGTTCATTGTTATTATTTTCTGTACTCATAAATATAATCAATTATATATTAAAAAAATGAAAGAACAAATAACCTACGATATTTTTAATAAAGTAGATATAAGATTAGGGACTGTTATATCTGTAAAGAAAAACGAAAAGGCTAGAAAACCTTCATTAGTCGTGCAAGTGGACTTTGGAAAAGAAATAGGAATTAAACAATCTTCTGCCCAAATTACACATTATTATAATGAAGAAAATTTAACGGGAAAACAAGTTATAGCTGTTTGTAATTTTCCAGAAAAAAATATAGCAGGAGTGGTTTCTCAAGTATTAATTCTAGGATCTGTAGATTCAGAAGGTAAGGTTACTTTAGTTCACCCTTCACAAAAAGCTGATAACGGACTTCCAATAGCTTAATTAAATGCACCCAGAACTGTTATTATTAATTGGTATTTCATTTTCAATGGGTTTTACACCAGGCCCAAACAATGCTGTAGCATCTTATTCTGCATTTAATTTCGGAGTAAGAAAAACTCTTCCAATAATTTTAGGAGTAGGTTTGGGTTATACTGTTTTGGTAGTTTTATTAATATTTGCTTTAATTTCGGTTTTTCAAAAATACCCTTATTTGCAAGAAATAATTAGAATTCTAGGATCAATATTTTTAATTTATTTAGCTTATAAAATTTCTTTTTCGAAAGGTAAATCGCAATCAAAAACAGAAAATCCAGTTAAATTTTATGAAACATTTTTTTTTCAATTTATAAACCCTAAAGGAGTAATGGCAGCGATTACTCTTATTTCTAAATTTGTATCGCAAGAAAATTATATTAGTTCTTCAATAACAGTAGTTGTAGTTTGTTCAGTTACTGCTTTTTTAAGTATAACAAGTTGGGCTTTATTAGGTAAATTTTTAAGAAAATTCGCGACAAATAATGAATTCATTAAAAGGTTTAATTATGCTATGTCCATTCTACTTGTTGGTTGTGTAGCAAGTTTTTATATATAAATTATGAAACCAGGAAATAAAAATTCATTTAAATCTCTAAAATCAATAAAAATAAATAATAAAGATTACAAATATTTTTCTTTAGTAGAGGCTGAAAAAAATGGCTTAAAAGGAATTTCAAATTTACCGAAATCATTAAAAGTTTTATTAGAAAATCTACTTAGATATGAAGATGATTTGTCAGTTACCAAAGATCAAATAGAAGCAGTTCAAAAATGGTTAAAAGAAAAAAAATCAAATACTGAAATAGCTTACAGACCCGCAAGAGTTTTATTACAAGACTATACTGGAATACCTGCTGTTGCAGATTTGGCAGCAATGCGAGAAGCTGTTAAAGAGAAAAATAAAGATCCAAATACTATCAATCCACTTTCTGCCGTTGACTTAGTAATAGACCATTCAGTACAAGTGGATCAGTCTGCAAAACCTGATTCATTTGAAAAAAATGTTGATATAGAATTTAAAAGAAATGGCGAAAGATATTCCTTTTTAAAGTGGGGACAACAGGCTTTTAATAATTTTAGAATTGTTCCACCAGGCACTGGCATCTGTCATCAAGTAAATTTAGAATATTTATCAAAAGTTGTTTGGTCTGAAAAATATAAAGAAGATGAATATTTATTTCCTGATACTTTAGTTGGAACAGATAGTCATACAACAATGGTAAATGGACTATCTGTTCTTGGTTGGGGAGTTGGCGGAATAGAGGCAGAAGCTGGAATGCTTGGTCAGCCAATTTCAATGTTAATTCCTGAAGTTATAGGATTTGAAGTAAAAAACAAAATGCCCGAAGGTACAACAGCCACTGATTTAGTCTTAACAGTTGTAAAAATTTTAAGAGACAAAGGTGTAGTTGGAAAATTTGTAGAATTTTATGGAGATGGATTAAAAAATCTAACACTTGCTGATAGAGCAACTATCGCAAACATGGCTCCAGAATATGGAGCTACTTGTGGTTTTTTTCCAATTGATGATGAAACTTTAAAATATCTAAGATTTTCAGGAAGAAATGAGCATATAGTTTCTATTGTAGAAAAATATGCAAAAGAGCAGGGATTATGGGCAAGTGAAAATATTGAATTTACAGATAAAGTTTCACTAGATATGTCTTCAATTGTTTCAACAATATCTGGACCAAAAAGACCTCAAGATAAAGTTTTGTTAAATGAAGCATCATCAGAATTTAAAAAAGTGTTTGAAAATAACACAGATCGAAAGGAAAAACGTATTTCAAAAGTTAATGGAACTGGTTTTGAGATTGAAGATGGCTCTATATTAATTGCAGCAATAACCTCATGTACAAATACATCCAATCCAAATGTTTTAATTGGAGCAGGTTTGTTGGCAAAAAAAGCTGTGGAACTCGGGTTAAAAACAAAACCTTGGGTAAAAACTTCATTAGCACCAGGATCACAAGTAGTAACTGATTATTTGGAAAAAGCAGGTCTTAATGAATACCTAGATGAATTAGGATTTAATTTAGTTGGCTATGGGTGCACAACTTGCATTGGGAACTCAGGTCCATTACCCAATAATATTGTAGAAGCAATTGAAAAAGAAAATATATATGCCGTATCAGTTTTATCTGGTAATAGAAATTTTGAAGGCCGTATATCGCCACACATAAAAGCAAATTATTTAGCATCACCACCACTTGTTGTTGCTTATGCTTTAGCTGGTCATATGGAAGTAGATTTATATAAAGATCCATTAGGAAAAGATAAAAATGATAAAGATATTTTTTTAAAAGATATTTGGCCTTCAAACAAAGAAATAGAAGATACTTTAAGAGATGCTTTAAATGCAAAAATGTTTGTTGAAAGATACTCCAATGTTTCTGAAGGACCAGTTCAATGGCAAAAAATTAAAACTGACAAAAGTAGTATTTATAATTGGGATGAAGGATCAACTTACGTAAAAAGACCACCTTTTTTTGATAATATGCCAGACGAACCAGAGGGATTTAAACAAATTAAAGATGCGAGACCATTATTGATTTTAGGAGATATGATAACAACAGACCATATTTCTCCAGCAGGATCTATTCAAAAAGAAAGCCCAACTGGTGAATACTTTATGGAACATCAAATTTTACCAAAAGATTATAACTCATATGGATCAAGAAGAGGAAACCACGAAGTTATGATGAGAGGTACATTCGCAAATATAAGAATTAGAAATGAGATAGCGCCAGACACCGAAGGTGGTTTTACAAAGTTATTTCCAGAAGGAAAAGTAATGACAGTCTACGATGCTGTAGTCGAGTATAAAAAAAGAGGAACTGATTTAGTGGTAATAGGTGGAAAAGAATATGGAACTGGTTCATCTAGAGATTGGGCTGCAAAAGGCACGAAATTATTAGGTATTAAAACAGTTATCGCCGAAAGTTTTGAAAGAATTCACAGGTCTAATCTTATTGGAATGGGAATACTACCTTTACAATTTATAGATGGAATGAATAGATCAAATTTAAATCTAAAAGGGTCTGAGTTAATCAGTGTATTAAATATTGAAAAAGGTCTATCCCCTTCAGATAAAGTAGAATTAGAAATAAAATACATATCTGGCGATATAAAGAAAATTAAAACATTGTGCAGAATAGATACAAAAAATGAGTTAGAATATTATAAAAATGGTGGAATACTACAATACGTTTTAAGAAATATGATTTAATATGGATGAAGATATATCAATAATCAATAATGAAACACGTAAAGAAAAAATTATTAATTTCTTTATAAATAATAAAAAAAAATTAATTTCAATTTTAGTTTTTATATTATTAACTCTTTTAGCTTTTTTTTCATATCAAATGTACTTAACTGGGCATAAAGAGTTATTAGCTAACAAATACAATGTAGCAGTAACTAATTATGAAGATGGTGACAAAACAAAAATTGAAACAGCTATGAAAGAAATAATTAATGATAAAGATAAAACTTATTCTCCTCTTGCTCTCTATTTTTTAATTGATAAAGAAATCTCAGTTCCAAAAGAAGAAATAAATAAATATTTTGATGTTCTAATTGATGAAGTTAATCTTGATAAAGAGATAAAATATTTAATTATTTATAAAAAAGGATTGTTCAATGCTGACTTTGAAACTGAAAATAATTTAATAGCAATTTTAAAACCAGTAATTAATTCAGATAGTGTGTGGAAATCCCATGCATTATATCTAATAGCAGAATATTTATTTGATAAAAATCAAAAACAGAAAGCAAAAGAATTTTATAATCAAATTTTAAGTTATAAAAAAAGTAATAATAAAATAGTTCAAGAAACACAAAAAAGATTAAGAAGAGATTTTAGTGAATAAAGCATATTGTTTATTAATATTATTTTTGTTTATTCTAAATTGTTCATTAGATACAAAAACTGGTTTTTGGTCACAGTCAGAAAAATTAGAATCTGAAAACAAACCTTTAGAAGAAAAACTATTTTCCGATGCAGAAATTTATGAAAAAGAATTTAATCCAAAACTTAAAATTAGACTAAAAAAAAATTTTAAAAAAAATAGTTTTGTAAATAATCTTTTAAACAACAATGGTGTCGTTGAATTTAATGGTGAATTAAAAAAAGTTTCTAAATATAAATTTTCTAAAGTTAGTCAATTTGATTATTATCAACCCGAATTATTAATAACTGAAAAAAATACATTAATATTTTTTGATGATAAAGGAGCAATTTTAAATTTTTCAAATAATGATAAATTAATTTGGAAAAATAATATTTATTCAAAAAATGAAAAAAAACAAAATCCAGTATTGTATTTTGCTTCTAACCAAAAAACTTTGGTAGTTGCAGATACTGTAGCAAAATACTATGCAATAAACCTAAATACTGGTAAATTAATTTGGTCTAAAAATAGTTCATCTCCTTTTAATTCTCAGGTAAAAATATTTAAGGATAAATTTTTTGTTATAGATTTTGAAAATGTACTTAGATGCTTTTCCTTAAAAGATGGCAAAGAAATTTGGAATGTTAAAACAGAAAAATCCTTCATTAAATCACAACAAAAACTTTCTTTTATAATCAATAATAATAAATTGGTTTTTATCAATACCCTAGGAGATTTGAGTTCAATTGATATTGAAACTGGTAACTTAGTCTGGCAAACACCTACTCAAAGTAGCGCTATTTATGAAAATTATTTTTCACTGAAAAATTCTGATTTGATTGCTGAAAATAATAGTATTTATTTCTCAAATAATCAAAATGAGTTTTTTGCAATTGATGAAAGAAATGGTGTTATAAAATGGAAGCAAACTTTAAACTCGAATTTAAGGCCTACTTTTGCCGATGGTTTGATTTTTACAGTTACATTGGAAGGTTATTTGGTTGTTATGGATTCAAGAAATGGCAATATCTTAAGAATGACTAATATATTGGGTCAAATAAAAAATTTTAAGAAAAAAAATATTAAACCTGAAGGTTTTATTGTAACAAAAGATAAAATTTTCTTAAGTTTAAATAATGGAAGAATAATTATTATAGAAATTTTGAATGGAAAAACAGTAGATATAATAAAAATTGATAATGAAAAAATATCTAGACCATATGTCTTAAACAATAATATGTTTATTGTTAGAGATAATGCAATTTTAAAGTTAAATTAAATAATGTTTCTAAAACTTCTTGAAAAGCTAGGAAGAAAAAAAATAGTGCTTGATCGAGGCCCTTCACATCCAAAATTTAATGAAGCAAAACCATGGTTAAACAGATATTATCTTTTATTTAGACATCGACCCAGATGGTTTCCTTTTAATATAATAATTCATGAAATGCTCGATGATGATCATGGTGAAGGTGTCCACAATCATCTTTGTCCATACATTACTATAATAATTAGAGGTGGATACTGGGAGACAACAAAAACAGGAAAACATTGGAGGGCACCTGGTTATATTGGTTTTAGATCTGCTAATAATTTTCATAGAGTTGATTTAAAACCAGGTACAAAACCTTTTACCATATTTATTCCTGGACCTTTTGGGTTAAGAAAAGGTGCTAGATCAGAATATGGAATTGATTTTAAAACGAAAATTAAATAAAAGGATTATAAGCCCATTGTAATATAGCTTGTCTTTGTCTTCTTCTACATCCAAGATCGTTTTTTTCACAATTTTTTTTTATCGCCAAAACATGTCTTCTAAAATTTTTCCATCTTTTTATTTGTATTTCATCTATATGTGGAATTTTTCTTCCATTGCAAAATCTACAATACCATTGAAACCATCCTAATGGATCTTCCTTAAAAATCCATCCTTTTTCAATCCAATGCTCTCTTGATAATCCTGATTTAACTTTAAATCGATTTATACTTACATCAAAATTTTTACTCAGTTTAGCATTTTTAAACCATGACGATGGGAATTCTTTTATTTTAGATCCAAAATAAGAACCTCCAAAAACTCCTAGTTCTAGCATTTTTTTAGGTGTTAATTCTGGTTTAAAAATTTTATAGAAATCTATATTTATTGATTTTTTTTTATAAATTTTTTTCATTTATTTTTGAGAATTTTATTCTGTTAGTAACTTTTGGTATAATTTTTCATCCGCATCCCCTTCACAACCAAATAAAAGTACGTTTGAGTTTTTATTTAGATTAATTTTTTTTCTTATTTCGAGATCATTACTTAATCCAACTAGACTAGCTATTCCTGGAGTAGAACATTCTCCACCTACAATTTTTTCATCACTAAATTCTTTATTAGCAAGATATTTTACTGTTTTTGATATGTAATCATCCGAAACAGTTACACAGAAATGAACTGAATTTTTTAATATTTCCCATGGCACCAAAGATACTTCTCCACAAGACATTCCACCCATTATACTTTCTTTTTCAATAGAAATTTTTTCAATCTTACCTGTTTTTATACTTTCCAAAACACATGCTGCAGAGTCAGGTTCTACTATTATAATTTGGGGAATATAATCTAAATATCTAGCAATACCCGCAACCATAGCAGCTGCCATACCACCAACCCCAGCCTGCAATATAACATGTGAAATTTTTTCTTCCTTGATTTGTTCGGAAATTTCTTTCATCATTACAGAATATCCTGCCATAGTTAATTTTGGCACCAATTTATAGCCTTCCCAAGCAACATCTTGGACTATTTGCCAATTATTTTTATTTGATTGTTTAATGCATTCATTTAAAGAGTCTTCGTAATTTCCTTTGACTCTGATTACTTCTGCACCAAAGCTTCTCATAACTTCAGCTCTGGACTCGCTTACAAATTCACTAATAAAAATTTTACACTTTAAATCATTTTTTTTTGAACCCCAAGCAACAGATCTTCCATGATTTCCTGCTGTAGCTGTTGATATAACTTTTTTTTTATTTCCTTTAATTATTTTTTCAACTGCATAGGCACCACCTAATGCTTTAAATGATTTTAAATGAAATCTTTTTGACTCATCTTTATAGTAAATTTTATTAAGTTTTAGTTTTTCATTTAATTTATTTAATGAAATTAGAGATGTAGAAGAATATCCATCCCAACTTGATATTGTTTTAAATGCCTCATCAATATCTTCAGAGGGAAGTATTTTTAAAATTTCATCTTTATTAAAATTATTATTTTTATTGACTAAAAAATTTGAGTATTTCCATTGTGAAACTTCAGACTCTGTTGACATTTTTTAACAATCTAAAGTATTATTTTTTTCCCAATTTGTGACAGGACTTTTTTTATCAAAGGTATCATTTTGATCAAAATCTTCTATTTCATTTCTTTTTAATTTTAAATAACTATTAATTACATCGTCACCAAAAGCTTCTCTTAAGACCTTATTTTCATCTAATTCATTTAAAGACTCTTCTATGTCATTTGGCAATTTTTCTAAATTAGGATAATTTTTATAATCAGTATACATGTTGCAGGATAATGGTTCACCTGGATCAGTTTTATTATTTAATCCAAATAATCCTGCTGCCATAACTCCAGCTTGTAATAAATATGGATTTGCAGATCCATCCATTAACCTAAGTTCAAATCTTCCTGGATCAGGAATTCTAATCATATGAGTTCGGTTATTACCAGTATAAGAAATGCTACTTGGAGACCACGAAGCTCCAGACTTAGTTGCTGGTGCATTTATTCTTCTATAACTATTTATTGTAGGATTAAATAAAGATGACAAGGATCTTGCATTTTTTAATAAACCTCCAACAAAATGATATGCGGTTTTACTTAAACCATATCTGTCACCTTCGTCCAAAAATTTATTTTTATTTCCATTCCAAAGTGATATGTGAGCATGACAACCATTCCCGGTTAGATTTTCAAAAGGTTTAGGCATAAATGTTGCTCTTAATCCATGTTTTTCAGCTAGACTTTTTACCATAAATTTAAAAAAAACATGTCTATCGGCTGTAACTAAACAATCATCGTAATCCCAATTCATTTCAAATTGACCATTCGCGTCTTCGTGGTCATTTTGATAAGGATTCCAGCCCAGTTCAATCATACTGTCACATATTTCCTTAATTAATTCATATCTTCTCATTAGAGCAGATTGATCGTAACAAGGTTTAGATTGAATATCTCTGCTATCTGCAATACTTGAACCATCTTGAGAAATTAAGAAATATTCACATTCAACACCTGATTTCATTTGCATATTCATTTTATCTAATTTTTTAATTTGATTTTTTAGCATAACTCTAGGTGATGCTTTGACTTGTTTACCATCCATCCATAAATCTGAAGCTAGCCAACCGACTTCCTTATTCCAGGGTAATTGAATTAAACTATCAGGATCTGGAATTGCAAACATATCAGTATCAGCTGGTGTCATATCCAACCAAGTAGCAAATCCAGCAAAACCAGCACCATTTTTTTGCATTTCTCTAATTGCTTGAGCTGGAACTAGTTTAGATCTTAATACCCCAAACAGATCCACAAAGCTTATTAAGAAATATCTAATTTTTTTTTGTTTTGCTAATTTAGAAAGATCTTTTGCCATAAAAAATTTTAGTTAAATAAATTTATAATTTTATCTTTGTAATATATTAGATTAACTACCACAATTATTATTATTGCTACGATAAGCCCATACTTTGCTTTTGGCCAAGCTATCCTTGACATTTTTTCGGGTGTTTTATTAATATTTTCTGATTTTTTTTCTTCCATGAATAAATAAGGGCGCATAATTAAATGCGCCCAATATTTTAATTTTAATTACCCATCGGTAACATTGCTCTTCCAGTCATTTGAACCAGGTCTTCTTCTAACAATTGCATCCGACTTGCTTTTCTCATTCATGTTCGAAATGAAATGCCAACCTATCCAAAGTACCACTAGAATAAGAACTAAAATTCCTTCAGTTCCTACGCCTGGGTAAACTGGCCCTTGCACTTCAGCAGCGCTAAGGTGATCTATCCAATTTGTAACTGTTGCCATATGTTTCCTCCTTTACCTTGAGGATGACGCAACAGCTTTTTCATCGCCCTTTGCATCTTCCATTATTGTATAGTCTAGACCAGCTAATTCTACTTCTCTTGGAATTCTAAGTTTACCCATTCCTGAAAGTATTTTAGCCAATATCCATCCTGGTAAGAAACCAAGTACACCGAACATAATTATTGCACCAATAAACATTCCCAAAGGATTTATTGGAGCGTAGTCTGTTCCTACCCACATAGCTCCCACACTATAACCTGATGAAGGATATCCGTTTAGAACAAAACCACAAATTATAAGTCCAGCGACACCGGCATAACCGTGAACTGCAACAGCACCAACCGCATCATCAATTTTGAACTTACGTTCAACCCAGTAATGCAATCTGTATGCTACCCATACTCCAATCATAGCAATTATGAATGATTGAATTGGATGATATAAATCATTTCCTGCAGAAGCACATATTATTCCAGCTAGTCCACTTGAGTATGTCCAGAAAGGATCTCCTTTTGATATTAGATATCCAGCCATCAAACCTCCAGATAACGACATCAAGAAGTTCATTGTGATTGCACCTAACGTTGTTGGTGTTACGTAAATGTTAGTTGCTGTCCAGAATGTTACTCCTTCCATTCCATATTCAGGTCCTAGATCAAAAATTGGTATATTACACGCTGCATAGAATCCCCAGAAACCAGTATAAATTAAGAATAACCCAATAGTCACTAACCATGGATTTCTCGGTCCTATATTTCTAGGCTCACCGCTAGATGAGAATTTTCCTATTCTTGGTCCTAATACCGCTAGAACTCCAAGAGCAAATCCTCCTGCTACTGCGTGAATAACTCCTGACGCATAAGCATCATGATATCCCAATATTTTTAACATCCAACCATCGAAATGCCATCCCCAAGCAGCATCAATAGTCCAGAAAACTGAACCAATTGCTATTGCTAAGATACCGAATGCAAATGTTGTAATTCTTTCAATTACCGCACCTGAAACGATAGAGGCAGCAGTCCATGAGAATAATAAGAACGCAGCCCAAAATACACCGCTTATACGGTCATTCAAGTTTGTCCCCATTAAATCACTAGTTGGTACATACCAAGCCGCACTAAATGCAGATTCATCTGTAATCAATGCCGCACTTTCATTCATTATAGAAGGTGCTAAACCTGGTCCAGTTGGAAACGCCCAATAAATCCACCAACCAAATAAAAACCACGTAACTGTTACCAAAGGTATTAGCATCGTGTTTTTCATTAATGTGTGCTGGTGATGTTTATATCTAGAGGCTCCAACCTCATACATACAGAAACCTACGTGGATCAGGAACATAAGTACCACTGTTATCCAGTAATAGAACTCTGTAAATATGGTAGTCAATGCTGTAAGTTGATCAGTCATTGCCTTCCTCCTTTTATATTTACACTGTTAGAATAAACAAAAATATTTTCTAACAAGTATACTTTGTTAATTTAAACTAACTAATAAGGATTCTAGATATTAGAATAGTTATAACAACAAAAAACTATATAAAAAAAAGTACGAATTTACTGACTGATTTGATTTTTTTTTCACCCAATATGGACAAAACAACCTAAGGTAGATTTTATCTTTATGATTCTAAAATTTTCTATAAGCTTTTTTAAGATCAACAAGGGGATGGTTTGGTGACATTTGAAATTTAACCAAAAGTTCTCTAGCTATCATGTCTCTATCTTGTTGATTATTCGGTAATTTAATTTTTTTAGGAATTGTAACCCATCCGTTAGCATTTCTATCAAAAACAGCAGGTCTATCTTCTTCGTAACCCATATGAACATCTTCAAGCCAGTTAAGATCATCCCAACCCATATGTTCAATATATTTTTTTAGGAAGGGTGTAAGTCTTTTATAATCTGGAAGTAGGTTTACATCATATCGATAACCAATAGTTTGTCCGATCATTTTTTCTCTAGCAGACTCTTTCTTCTTACCTAGTTGACCTTTAACTTCTTTAGCACTAACTTTTACTTTTTTCTTTTTGTTTTTCTTTTTAGCCATAATTAACCTTAAATTTTATGAAAGTCGTCAACTCCAACTGTATGATTTGTGCCTGATAGTGGAACCTTTGCTAACGCAGAGGCTTCCATAGTTAATGCAGCCATATCTTCTGGCTCTAATGAATGAATATTAGTTTTACCACAAGCTCTTGCTAATAGTTGTGCTTCTAAAGTCATTGTATGAAGATAGTTGTAAACTCTTAGCGCTGCATCATCAGGATTTAATCTTTTTCTTAATTTTGGATCTTGTGTTGCAACCCCAACAGGACAACGACCTGTATGACAGTGGTAACAATGACCCGCTGGAACTCCCATTTCTTTTTCAAAATTAGACTCAGGAATTTCTTTGTTACAATTAAGAGCAATCATTGCTCCAGTTCCAATTGCAATAGCATCTGCACCTAAAGCTAATGCTTTAGCCATATCAGCACCATCTCTAACTCCTCCTGCATAAATTAAAGTAACTTTTCCAGTTTTACCAACATCATCTATTGCTCTTCTAGCTTCTCTAATGGCAGCAATTCCTGGAATACCAGTATTTGCTGCTGCAATATGGGGACCAGCTCCAGTTGATCCTTCCATTCCATCTAAATAAATTGAATCTGGATCACATTTTGCAGCCATACGAACATCATCATAAACTTTAGCTGCTCCTAATTTTAATTGTATTGGCACTTTATTTTTAGTTAATTCTCTAAGTTCTTGAACTTTTAAAGCTAAATCATCTGGACCTAACCAATCAGGGTGTCTTGCAGGTGATCTTTGGTCAATTCCTGCTGGCAAAGATCTCATTTCAGCAACTTGGTCAGTAACTTTTTGACCCATCAAGTGTCCACCCATTCCAACTTTTTGACCTTGACCAATAAATACTTCTATTCCATCAGCTAATTGTGCGTGGTGAGGATTAAATCCATATCTTGATTGAATACATTGATAATACCATTTTTCAGAATATCTTCTTTCATCAGGTATCATTCCACCTTCCCCTGAACATGTAGCACTTCCAGCCATTGTTGCTCCTCTTGCTAAAGCTGTTTTTGCTTCATAGGAGAGTGCTCCAAAACTCATTCCAGTGATATAAACTGGGATATCTAATTCAATTGGATTCTCACATCTTGGGCCAATTATAGTTTTCGTTTCACATTTTTCTCTATAACCTTCAATAACAAATCTTGTTAATGTACCTGGTAAAAAAACTAAATCATCAAACGTTGGAATTTTTTTCATTAATGCCATTCCACGCATTCTATATCTTCCTAACTGAGCCTTAATATGTATATCGTCAATTACTTCAGGAGTAAAAATTGAGTTATATCCTAATAAACTTTTATTTCTTTTAGCGAACTCACTTTTTCCATTCGGGTGACCATTAGCTTTTCCATTTTTATTTTTTGCCATTATATAGCTCCTTTTTTCTCAGTAGGCTCTAGAGCATCGTAGTTCCAGAGTTTTTTGCCGGCTACAACTTTAGTCATTTTAGACACATCAAAGTTCTCACCAATTTCAGCAACTTTAAGTTTTCTTTTTAACCAATCTATATCATCTTTTGTCATAGGTGATTCTACCGCATCACTACCAAATGAACCTATTTTTCCACCAACATATATCGTTCCGTCATACATAGAGTCTCCTAGGTTAATACCCACATCTCCTAAAATAACAATTCTTCCTCTTTGCATCATAAATCCTGTAAAAGCACCAGCGTCTCCTCCTATGATTATAGTTCCACCTTTTTGGTCAATCCCAGTTCTTGCACCAACACTTCCTTTACAAATTAAATCACCACCTCTAATAGCCGCACCAAAACAAGAACCAGCATTTTTTTCAATTACCACTTTTCCTGCCATCATATTTTCAGCACATGACCAACCAACACGACCATTCACTCTAACTATTGGTCCATCTATTGATCCGACTCCAAAATAACCTAAACTTCCTTCAAAAATTAAATTAAGTTTATTTAGTATTCCAACACCCAGACTATGTTTTCCTTGTGGATTTTTAATGACTATCGTTCCATATCCTTGACTCATTAATTCATCAATTTTTCCATTTGCTTGTTTGCAATCTAAATCTTTAACATCTAAATTAGTTCTTTTATTAAAATCTACATCGAAAGTACCCCAATAGAAAAAGTTTTCAGCTTCATCAGGGTTAAAAAATTTTTGTTGAGTTTTTCCTGTAAGGGTTTCGGTATGCATACCCATTGACTGGGCTTTTGTTTTTTTTTCTGCTGTTTTTAAGTTTGCCATACTTTTACCTCTCCATCAAAAGGATCGTAAGTATCTATTTCTTGTGGAAGAATAGATCTAATTGCGATCTCTTCTGATCCCATAGCCACCAAGTCATCTGATTCATATAAAACTAACGGTTTTGCAGCCATAGTATCTTTAGCCATTCCTAAAGAATCTTTTGTAGCTACAAAATATGTAAAAACACCATCAAGACCTGTAAGAGATTCCTTCATTCCTTCTTCTAAAGTTGCTCCATTTCTCATTTTTTCAGCGAGAAAAACTGCTATCAATTCAGAGTCACACTCAGACATAAAACGCATACCTTTGTTTTCAAGAACTCTTCTATTGTTCCAATAGTTTGTTAGTTGTCCGTTGTGAACTACAGATACGTCTGCAAAAGGATAACCCCAAAAAGGGTGAGCTGATTTAATATCAACACCAGATTCTGTTGCCATTCTAGCGTGACCTATGCCATGTGTTCCTTGAACTTTATTTAATCCATATCTCTCAGATACAACAGTTGCATCTCCTAAATCTTTTATAAGTTCTAAAGACTTTCCTATAGATAGTATTTCAACACTTGGAATACTTTCAACTGATTTTGAAAAATCCATAAGATCTTTATCAAACTTGATTTCATATCTGTATGAATAAGGAGTTAATTTTTCTTCTTTAACAACTAGAGCTCCTAGTTCTGAAAGTTTTTTGTCTACAATTTTTTTTCTCTCATTATATACACTTTCATCTTCATTTACCGATGTACTACCTTCTCCTACGTTTTCTCCTACTTTAAATCTCAGTATAAAGTTTTGACCGTCATTATTAGCATAAAGTGCGTACCCAGTTGAATCGGGCCCTCTATGTTTTAAAGCCTGAAGCATATGTTGTAACTCTTCACCAACGTTTGAAGATTTACCTCTATGAATTAATCCAGCTATTCCGCACATAATTTTCTTTCTTTTACTTTTTTGCTTATGGAAGACAATCTAAATATGTATCCAGATCCCATTGCGTTGTCGCACCTAAAAATTTTTCCCATTCATCATTTTTATACCAATGGAATACTTTATACATTTCATCAGGCATAGCTGATTTAATTACTTCATCATCAGCTAGTCTATCCAAGGCTTCACCTAAGCTTAATGGAAGTTTCTTAACATCTTTACCTTCTTTTTGAGCTTCATACATACTTCTAGACTCGGGCTTAGATGGTACAAGTTTTTTTGTAATACCGTGGTCACAAGCTTTTAATAAAGCTGCACCCAACAGATAAGGATTATGCATAGAGTCCACAGATCTATATTCAAATCTTCCTGGAGCAGAAACTCTTAATCCGCAAGTCCTATTTTGATATCCCCAATCAGCGTAAACTGGAGCCCAGAAACCTTGGTCCCAAAGTCTTCTGTAAGAATTAACTGTTGAAGATCCTAAAGCTGTTAAAGCTGGTAAGTGTTCCATTATTCCAGCAATGGACTGTAAGCCAATTTTACCTGGTAGTTGCATATCTTTTGTATCAGGCATAAAAGTATTTGTGCCTCCCTGCACATAACCAAACACTTCCTCTACTCCAGGTAATCTTTTATTACCTAGTTTGTTTGTTACAACTTTTCCACCTTTCCACAAAGACATATTGGTATGACAACCACTAGCAGAAACACCCATAAATGGTTTTGTCATAAAGCATGCTATTAAATTATGTTCTCTTGCTACTTGTGCACAAATTTGTCTATAAGTAGAAAGTCTATCAGCGTTTCTTAAAACATTATCGTATGTCCAGTTTAACTCTAATTGTCCTGGAGCATCTTCATGGTCTCCTTGGATCATATCTAAACCCATGGCTGAAGCGTATTCAATTACCTTCATAAACACAGGTCTTAATGACTCAAATTGATCAATGTGATAACAGTATGGTTTAGAAAAACCTTCTCCAGTAGGAGTTCCATCAGGATTTTTTGTCAACCACATCATTTCAGGTTCTGTTCCTACTCTTAGTTCTAGACCATGTTTTTTCTGAAATTCATCCATAAAAATTTTCAAATTACCCCTGCAATCAGAAGTTAAATGACCACCTGGATTTTTTCTTTCTTCTCTATTTCTAAAACATGTAACAAAAACTCTTCCAATTCTCTTATCCCAAGGTAATTGACAGAAAGTCTCAGGGTCAGGTATACCAACAAGTTCCATAGCTTCAGGGCCGTAACCGATATAATTTTTGTGTCTGTCTACAAATAAGTTGGCAGTAGATCCATAAACCAATTGAAAACCTTTTTCTGCAGTTCTTTCCCAATGGTCTGCAGGAATTCCTTTACCAACTACACGTCCTGTTACAGATATAAATTGATAATAAATATATGTAATACCCAATTCATTAATTTTTTCTCTAACTCTTTTTACTAATTTTGCTCTACCAGGTTGATTTACATGTTTTTCTAGATCAGTCATTTTTTCCCTCCAATGAATTTTTTATAAAATAAAAGTTAGCTGATATTTTAATATGTGTCCACACAGTAAGTTTAGCTCCAAGGAAAAGGGCTGTTCGAAGTGGGGTGAAGTTCTCCCTTCGCGTATCGGTTGAATCTAAATGGTTTCAACAATTCACTTTCTTGACCTAAAATTTCTTGAGCAACTAAATGACCAACCCCTAACATTTTATATCCATGGTTTGCATCTGCTATCATATAAACATTTTCACAAAATCTATCGAAGATAGGAAAAGAGTCTGGTGTTAAGCAACCCAATCCACCTGATGGACCTTTTCTGTATAAATTTGATTTACCAACAAAACGTTTTTGACAATGTGCTAGTGCTGAAGTCCACATATCTGAAAATTCATCAGTCGTCTGGAACTCGGGCGACTCTATTCCGTAAGGATCTACATTAACTTTATCAAAATGTTTTTGAACTATATAAGGTGAAGTTCCACCCTGAACTCCTAAACCTTCAATATCTGGCTTGTAATATATTCCCCATAATTTATCTGTAATTAGTTTTCCATCTTTGTCTGAATGTAGTGGTGCGTCTGTGTCAACATGAATTACTGGTGGTTGTTTTCCATCATTAGTTCTTAAGTAGTCAGCATCAACACCCAAAACACCTTCTTGTAAAAACCAGTATGTCCACATATCCACAGTATGCATTTTTCCATCTTTACTTTTTACTTCAGTTGTTTTTGGTAAATCTAGCATATTCCAAAAGTCTCTCACCCACGGACCAGCTCCAATAACTACTTGTTCACAGTCAATGTTACCTTGGTCAGTTTCTACTCCCGTTATAGCATTACTGTTACTTCCTCTTTTAAATCCTGTAACTTTAACTCCTTTATGCACATTAACGCCATTAGCGTTAGCTTTACTTTCTATTGCCTTAATTGAATCTTTATTAAATGCGTAGCCACCTTTTTTTTCATGAAGAACAGAAGTTATTCCTTGTGCTTGCCAATCATCAAACATTCCTTTCATGTATTTCATACAATCTTTTTCACCTTCGATAAAAACTGAATCATAACCAATAGCTTTTTGTTGATCATATATACTCGCAACATCTTTGTGCATAACTTCAGGAGATATTTGCATATAGCCTACAGGGTTATATTTAAATGCTTTTGGATCACTTTCCCAAACTGAAACTGAATGGGCCATCAATTCTCTCATTGCAGGTTGGAAATAATTATTTCTAACAACTCCACACGCTATTCCGCTTGCACCAGCTGCTGTATCTTTTTTTTCTAAAACTATAACATCGTTTGGATTTTTATATTTTTCAGAAAGTTTCCAGGCAGTGCTTAAACCATGAATACCGCCGCCAATTATTACAACTTTTGCTTTTGTCGGTAAATTTGACATATTTTTCTACTAAAATGAATCACTAGCAAAACCAGTAATCCTTTTTAAGCCTATTTTTTACTAATAAAAACTATATATAAAAAGAATACCTTAATTTTAGTATTTTTAGAGGTATCTTAAAAACTATAATATTTATATGAGCCATCAATACTATAAGCCCGCAAAATCTAGGTTACACAGAAGTGAATTAGCTGTTCCTGGATCATCGCCTAAAATGTTTGAAAAAGCATTAAATTCAAATGCCGATTATATTTTTTTAGATCTTGAAGATGCTGTTTCTCCAAATGATAAAATTCAAGCAAGAGCTAATATTATAAAAGCGCTTAATGAAATTAATTGGAGAGAAAGAGGAAAAACAATTTCAGTAAGAATAAATAGTTTAGATACCCATTATATGTATAGCGATTTAGTTGAAATAGTGGAACAGGCAGGAGATAAGGTTGATACCATACTTGTTCCAAAAGCAGGAACAGCAAGCGACGTATATATGGTTGACTGTTTGTTAACGCAAATTGAAACTAATAAAAAAATTAAACATAAAATTGGTATAGAGTGCTTAATTGAAACAGCATTAGGAATGTCTAATATAAAAGAAATTGCAAAATCTAGTGAAAGATTAGAAGCCCTTCATTTTGGAGTTGCTGACTATGCGGCAAGCTTAAGAGCAAGGACTGTAGTTATAGGAGGCTTAAATCCTGATTATCCTGGAGATCAATGGCATCATGGATTGTCACAATTGGTTATGACATGTAGAGCGTACGGACTTAGAGCAATTGATGGACCATTTGGAGATTTTAATGATCCTGATGCTTATATTGCTTCAGCTAAAAGAGCAGCTGCAATAGGTATTGAAGGTAAGTGGGCAATACATCCTTCTCAGATTGATTTAGCTAATAAAGTTTTTTCTCCTCCTGAAACTGAAGTTACAAAAGCAAAAAGAATTCTTGAAGAATTAGAAAAAGCTGCAAAAGAAGGTAAAGGTGCAGCACAACTAGACGGGAGAATGATCGATGCTGCATCAGCACGTATGGCTGAAAATATTGTAAATATAAATAAACTTATTCAAGGAAAGTAATATGGATATACACGAGTATCAGGCAAAAAAAATACTTTCAGGCTTTGGTGTTACAATACCTAGAGGTGGAATTGCTTACAGTCCTGAAAATGCCGAGAATAAAGCTAGAGAGCTAGGTGGATCTAAGTGGGTAGTAAAAGCGCAAGTTCATTCTGGAGCTAGAGGAAAAGCAGGCGGTATAATTATTTGTAATAGTTCTTTAGAAGTTGCTCAAGCAGCTGACAAGCTTCTTGGAAAAAAACTGGTTACAAACCAAACTGGTCCGGAAGGGAAAATAACTAATAGAGTTTACATTGAAGAAGCAACAGATATTAAAAAAGAATTATATTTGGGTTTAGTTTTTGATCGAAGCTCAGAAAGTATAATGGTTGTTGCATCTACCGAGGGAGGAATGAGTGTTGAAGAAATTTCTAAAAAGAAACCTGAAACTATAATTAGATCTAAAATTGAAGTAGCCGTCGGAATGCAAAAATTTCAAGCAAGAGAAATAGCATTTGGATTAAAAATTGAACCTAATTTAATAGCAAGAGCTGCAGATACAATTATTGGATGTTACAGAGCATTTAGCGAGTTAGATGCAACTATGGTTGAAGTAAATCCATTAGTAATATCAAATCAAGATCAAATATTAGCTTTAGATTGTAAAATGAGCTTTGATAACAATGCTTTGTTTAGAAGAAACCAAGTTTCTGAATTAAGAGATAAATCACAAGAAAACCCTAACGAAGTGTATGCATCTGATCGAGGCCTCAATTATGTTAGCCTTGACGGAAATATTGGCAATATAATTAATGGCGCGGGTTTAGCCATGGCTTCAATGGATATGATTAAATTAGCAGGAGGAGAACCAGCAAATTTCTTAGATGTTGGTGGAGGTGCTACGCCTGAAAAAATAGTCAAAGCTTTTAAATTAATTTCAATGGATGAGAAAGTTAAAGTTATACTTGTTAACATTTTTGCAGGTATAAATAGATGCGATTGGGTTGCGGAAGGTATAGTTCAAGCATTAGAAAAAATAGAAATTAAAGTTCCAATTGTAATAAGATTAGCTGGAACAAATGTTGAAAAAGGAAACAAAATTTTAAAAGAAAGTAAAATAAAATACATCGAAGCAAACACGCTAGAGGATGCTGCAAATAAGGCTGTTAAAGCACTAGGTAATTAAAAATGTCAGTATTAATAGATAAAAAAACAAAAATAATAGTACAAGGTTTTACTGGAAAAATGGGAAGTTTTCATGCAGAAGAAATGATTAAGTATGGCTCTAATATAGTAGGAGGAGTTACACCTGGAAAAGGTGGAATGAAACATCTTAATCTTCCTGTATTTAATACAGTTAAAGAAGCTGTCAATAATACAGGTGCATCAGCATCAATATTGTTTGTTCCACCAGCTTTTGCAGCAGATTCTGCAATGGAAGCGGCTGATGCTGGAATTAAAACATGTGTTGCAATAGTGGATGGAATACCTTCTCACGATATGATCAAAATTAAACGTTATATGAGAAGATATTCAAGAACTGAAAAAATGACTTTGGTAGGACCTAATTGCGCAGGAGTGATTAGTCCTGGTAAAGCAATGCTAGGTATTATGCCAGGTCATATATACAAGGAAGGAAAAATTGGAATCATTGGAAGGTCAGGAACATTAGGTTATGAAGCAGCACAACAATTAAAAAATTTAAATATTGGTGTTTCAACGAGTGTTGGTATTGGAGGTGATCCAATTAACGGAAGCTCATTTAAAGATATTTTAGAAAAATTTGAGCAAGACGATGAAACAGAAGCAATTTTAATGATTGGTGAAATAGGAGGACCACAAGAAGTAGCTGCAGGAAAATTTGCAAAAGAGAATATGAAAAAACCAGTTATTGCTTATATAGCGGGATTGACAGCACCAAAAGGAAGAGTAATGGGACATGCTGGTGCAATAGTATCTGCTTATGGAGAAAGTGCAGTTGAGAAAGTTGAGCTATTAAAAGAATGTGGAGTTATTATTTCTAAAAACCCATCAGTTATGGGTGAAACTGTAAAGTCAGCTTTAAATAGTAAAACTTAAAATATAAACGAATAGTTTATACTAAATGATAAAAAGAGATCTCTATTACGAACGTATACCGACAAAATCTTTGAGGGATGATGTTAGATACTTGGGAAATATTTTAGGGAAAGTAATAAAAAAACAAGAGGGAGAAAATTTTTTTAATTTAGTAGAGAGAATAAGATTGCTTTCAAAAGCAAACATTAATAATAAAAATAATAAAAATAGATTTAATAAAATTACTTCAGAAATTCAAAGACTTAAACCAATTAAAATATTTAAATTAGCAAGAGCATTTACTCATTTTATGAATTTTATTAATCTTGCTGAATCAATAGATGCCTCTAGAAAACTGGATGAATTTGAAAATTCAGGGTTGAAAGATAAACATAAGAATATTTTTATTGAGGAAATTTTTGAAAATCTTTTTAAAAATAAAAAAATTAAACCTCAAAAAATTTATAATATTGCAAAAAATCTTGATATTGGAATAGTTCTTACTGCTCATCCAACTGAAGTTAAAAGAAGAACTTTAATACAAAAATACAATAAAATAACTGAGATAATGGATCAAAGAAATCTTTTGAAGGACAAACCATCACGGTTAAAAATCTTAGATAAAAAACTTTATGATGAGTTTACTATTATTTGGAATACTGACGATTTAAAAAGATTCAAACCGACTCCTGCTGAAGAAGCAAGGTGGGGATTAGCAGTAATCGAAGACAGCCTTTGGGAAACAATTCCAAAAGTTTATAGAAGATTAAATGCTATTTTTGTAAAACACATGGGCAAAGGTTTGCCTAAAAATTTTAATCCAATTCAATTTGGATCTTGGATGGGAGGAGATAGAGATGGCAATCCCAATGTAACAGCAACTATCACTAAGGAAGTAATACTTTTATCAAGATGGGAAGCTGCAAAACTATACGAGAAGGAGTTAACAAAATTAATTAGAGGACTTTCAATGGAAAAATGTTCAAAAAAAATTATAAAAACCACTGGAAAAACTTTTGAACCCTATAGAGTTTATTTAAGACCATTAAGAGATGAAATGAGAAAAACACATAGATTAATAGAAAGACATTTGGTTGCAAAAAAACCATTGAACCAAAAAAAACTTTTATCTTCTAAAGAGGAAATTCTAAAACCTTTAAGAGTTGTGCGAGAGTCATTAGAACAAAATCAAAGTGAAAATATTGCGAGCGGTGATTTGCTAGATTTAATGAGACGAGCTAAATGTTTTGGTATAAATCTAGCAAAATTAGACATAAGACAAGAGTCTTCAAGACATTCACAGCTGTTAGCAGAATATATAAAGAAAAAAAATAAATCTAATTATTTAAATTGGGATGAAAATAAAAAAATTAAATATTTGATAAGTGAAATGAAGAAAAATAGAAAAAACTTTAAAAATTTTAATTTTAAAAATAAAGAAAATTATGAAGTTTGGTCAACTTTTAAAGTTTTAGCTGATGAGCCATCAGAATGTTTAGGTGCTTACGTAATTTCAATGACTTCAGCAGCTTCAGATGTATTAGAAGTCTATCTAATGCAAATGCAGGCAAATATTAAAAGTAAATTAAGAGTAGTTCCTCTTTTTGAAACTTTGCAAGATTTAAAAAATGCAAAATCCATTATGGAAAAACTTTTTTCATTAAGTTGGTATAGAAAATTAATCAAAAACAAACAAGAAATTATGATTGGTTATTCTGATTCTAGTAAAGATGCTGGAAAACTATCTGCTAGCTGGCATCAATACAAACTTCAAGAAGAAGTTCTAATTATCGCAAAAAAATATAAAATTGACCTTACTTTTTTTCATGGTAGAGGTGGCTCAGCTGGAAGGGGTGGCGGACCAATTCAAGCAACGATGAGATCACAACCTCCAAATTCTGTATATGGTCGTATTAGAATTACTGACCAAGGAGAAATGATTCAACAAAAATATGGTTATGAACCTTTAGCGAAATATAATTTATGTAGTTACATAGGATCTGTAATGCAGGCCACTCTAAATCCACCTCCACATCCCAAAGAAAGTTGGAGAAAATTAATAGAAAAAATGACAAAAATTTCTACTTCAGCTTATAGAAAAAACATAAATGAGAACTCAGATTTTATAAGATATTTTAAAACTGTTACACCTCACTTAGCTCTTGGAAAATTATCGATAGGATCACGACCTTCTAAAAGAAAAAATATAGATAATATCCAAAGCTTGAGAGCAATACCTTGGGTATTTGCATGGACTCAAATAAGATTAATGCTGCCTGCTTGGTTGGGAACTGGTGATGCTTTAAAATATTCTTCAGTTAAAAATTACAAAACTATTCTTACAGATATGGAAAAAAATTGGCCATTTTTTAATTCTACAATGGATATTTTAGATATGGTTATTTCAAAAGTTGACCCAGAGATATCAGAGGTTTATGAAAATAGTCTTGCAGACAAAAAATTAAGAGATGTGGGTGATAAACTTAGATCTGAGTTCACTATAATTAAAAAATTAAATAGATACATAACGCCGAAAGAAATAATTAATCAAAGAAAAAAATTTAGAACAACAGTCCTAGTTAGAAACATTTATTCTGAGGTTTTAAACATATTACAAGCTGTAGTTATGAATAAAATATCAAAGAAAAAATTCAAATCTAATGATAAAAAATATCTTAATGATGCAATGATGACATCAATAGCAGGCATTTCTGCAGCCATGAAAAATACTGGTTAAAGGGATATTTCTCTTAGCTTTTTAAGGTAATTTTCGAATTCTTCTACAAAACTTTCAGTCGGTTTTATATTTTTTTTTCTTTGATCATGTTCAGTTTTTTCTAAATAAAAAAAACCTTTTTCACATGCTTCATTTATTATCAATGCAGATTTTGGTCTAGAAGTTTTGAACAGTTTTGTTTTTAATTCTTCAACTGTTATAGGTATTTTTTGTTTGTGGCTTGCCATAATTAAAAGCATCATATGATAGTGAGAAGGAGATTTTCTAAAAAAATAATTACTTGAACGATGTGAATGCCTCATCTGCTCTTCCCAAAACTCTAATAAATTTTTTGTACTTTTCATTAAGATCTCACCCTTGATTTAGTAGGATCGTAATGTGGAAAAGGTACTATTTTCGCAGGTATTCTTTTTTGATGACCATCTATTTTTCCAACCTCGACTTCAGTTTCTAATTCTGAATGACCAATATCTATTCTACATAGTGCAATATTTTTATTTAAAGTCGGAGAGATACATCCGCTAGTTATTACCCCAACCTGAGATCTACCAATGTGAACACAATCTCCATGATTTGCTTTTTCTTTTCCGGTAAGTTCTAGACCTACTAGTTTTTTTTGAGGATTTTCTTTTCTTTTTATTAAATTTTCTTTTCCTATAAAATCATCTGTTTTAGTTTTTAATGGAACTGTAAAACCAACACCTGCTTCAAAAGGATCAACTTGCCCATCAAACTCATTTCCAAATAATATTAATCCTGCTTCAATTCTTAATAAATCTAAAGCACCAAATCCAGCGGGTATAATTCCTTCATCTTTTCCGGCTTCCATAACTTTGTCCCATACTTTAGGAGCATCAGATGGATGACACCAAATCTCATAACCTAGCTCACCGGTATAACCTGTTCTTGAAACAATTAGAGGAATGCCATTCAGATCTTCAATTCTACAGATGGTAAATCTAAACCATTGTAATTCAGAAATAGTTGGTTGAGTTGGTGGTGTAAAAATAAACTTTTCAAGAATTTTTCTACTATTTGGTCCTTGTAAGGATAGATTATTTATTTGGTCTGTTGAGTTTTTTATTAAAACTTTAAAATTTTTCTTTTTTGCCTGCTCTTTTAGCCATTCTCCAGCATATTCATCTCCACATACCCATCTATAACCATGATCGCTCAACTTTAACAAAGTTCCATCATCAAACATGAACCCATTTTCGTAGCACATCGAAGAATAAACCACTTGACCAACTGAAAGTTTTTTTACATTTCTTGTTAAAGTATAATTCATTAACTCTTCAGCATCAGGTCCTAATATTTCAAACTTTCTTAGAGAGGATAAATCAATTAAAACAGATTTTTCTCGACAAGCTGTGTATTCATTAATCACACCATGCTTTGTATAATCATTTGGTAACCAAAAACCTCTAGCGTCAACAAAGTTTCTTGTAAGTTTAGAAGTTTTTTCGTAGAAGCCAGTATTCCTGGTCAATTTTGTTTCTGAGTCTGTTTTCATTCTAAATGCAAAAGATTTTGTAAACTCCTTTTTTTTATCATAAGTTCTAACAAAAATATCAGTTGGATTCCATGAATTACAAGCATCAATATCACTCGGACATGCTGTTGTTCCACAGGTTAAATCTTTTAGTGCTCTAAATGTTACATAGTCGCCAGGTCTAGCAAAAGATTCATCTGATAATACTGAATTCAAGCCTCCTGCCGATGTATTAAAAAAAAGATTTATTGCGTGCCAGCCTCTTTTTTTTTGAACTCCAAACTTTTCCATAGAGGCATTTAAATTATCAGAGCAATTTGGATGTCCAAAATATCCAGCATCTTCATAATATTTAGATGTACAAGCTAAATTAAAGGTATCGTGTTTTCCTACTGTATCTCTAATTACCTCAACCAAAGGTTCATGGTCAGTATCATAAAATTTTGAAAATAATCCTGGTCCAGGAAAAGTACTTGCCATAAAAGTTCTTGTTGTTTGCCAATCTAAACCTTTTTCAATTCTTTTATCTAACTTTGCTGTATCGAACGCTACAAAGTCCGAACATTGCCTTCCAGTAGGTGAAATAACTTGAATATAATCTCCTTCTTTTACTTGAAAAGAAATTGCTGTTGCTCTATCGATATTTGTCTCACTTAGTGGATCAAACATTGGATCAGGAATTACATGATGTTCTTTATCTTTAGTAATTTTAGCTCTTTTAACAAAAATAGTTAAATCAGTTGGGGGATTTTGTTCGTGTACTAACATTTCAGCACCTGGTGCTGCGAAAATACAATAACATTTATCTTTTGATTTTATTTTTACTTTTTCACCCCAGTTTGTATCTTTATCAAAAATAATTGAAGCTTTAGACTTTGAAATATCTAAATTTCTTTTTTTTAATTGGTGAAACGCTATAAGAGAACTCTCATCTTTTTTTGAAAGTATTTTTTTAATTTCAGAAGCATTATTATTTTCTTTCAAATTTAAAATAGCTGGCTCTGATTTTCCTTCTTTGTTAAAAACTGAAATCTCACATATCTGATTGCCTTCATTGTTTATAATTTCTATTTCGTCATCAGGAAGAATTTGAATACCTGTAATACCACCACCATTTACTATAAATCTTTCAACTCCAGGTGGTAATACATTTAACCCAGGTTCTTTAATATTTGCGCTAGTATTTAACATTTTTAAAAGCCTACAACGAACATAATATATCTAACTCTTGTTGACTATACATTTAATTAAGCAGATACTAACTCTACTTAATATTAAGGAAAGGGGAAAAAATGAGAAAAATAATATCACTTTTATCTGCTTTAGTTATTTCAGTTGTTTCATTTGCTGGAATAGCAAATTCTGCGGATAGTAAGAAACCTATCGTTATCCCGACACACAATTGGTCAAGTCAAATTGTAATGGCTTACGTAATTGGTGGAATTATGGAAAGTATGGGAAATAACGTTAAATATGTAAACGCTGACTCTCAAGCAGTTTATGAATCAATTCGAATTGGTGATGTAACTCTATCACATGAAGTTTGGGAATCTGCTTTTGGTAAATCATTTACTACAGCTTTAGACAAAGGTGGTTTGCTTGACTGGGGTGATCATGAAGCAAGAACTCTTGAGGATATGGGATATCCAAATTGGGTTGCTGAAAAAGGATTATGTCCAGGTTTACCAGATTGGACTGCTTTAAAAAGTCCGGACTGTGCAAAAAACTTTACAACACCTGATTCACCAGATGGAAAAGGAAGAATGTTGGAAGGTCCACAAACTTGGCATGGTGATTTAATACCTCAAAGAGTTGATGCACTAGGTCTAGGAGATCTTTGGTGGGTTAAATTTGCTGGAAGTGCAGATGCGCTTTGGGCAGAGTTAGCAGCAGCTAAAAAAGAAGGAAGAGGAACTATCATCTTTAACTGGACACCAAACTTTACAGATGGTGCTGGTTTTACATTTATAGATTTCCCTCCATACACAGCTGGTTGTAGACCAGAAGATGGTGGAGATGGTAAATGTGGTTCGCCAGATGGTTATTTGAAAAAAGCAGTTAACGCTGATTTTCCAAAAACTCATCCAGCAGCAGCTGCAATGTTCAAAAAAATGTCATTCTCTACAAGTCAAATTGGTGCAATGGCAGCTTTAGTTGACGTTGACAAAATGACTCACGAAGATGCAGCTAAAAAATGGTTAGCTGATAACGAGTCTGTTTGGAAAGCTTTTACTAAATAAAAGTTAAAGCTAATAAATTATAAAGTCTCTCCCAACAATGTTGGGGGGGATTTTTTTATTTTAACTTCAGAACGATGGTTAATATAAAGTTTAAATTAATCTAATGATAAAATATCTTTTTTATATATTTCTTAGTTTATTATTTTTTAATTCAACATTAGCAAAAGATATAGATATTCAAGAAGATATTAATCTTAGTTTTGTATGTGATTTAGAAAAAAAAATACTTAAGAATTCTGAATATAATTATCAAACTTTTTTAGCTAAGGATTTAAATATAAAAGGTTTGGATAAATTAAAAATTGAATCTTTAAAACCAGATACTCTTTCTATTAATGGATTATCTTTATTTCTGTCAAAATCTGAAAAATTAAATGTTAAGGTGGTCAGTAAGGATATAGTTTTATTTAAATCAATTGACGAAGCTAGAAATTACTCTGAGTCAGCTATTATTGATAGAAAATCAGGTGAATTAATGCATGAAATTACCAGGAATATTAAGAGTGAAAATTCTGAAAAAGATATTTCTTTTTATACATGCATAAAACAATAGAAAATGTCTGATTTTTTTTTAATTAATTTTGTGTAAAATATTGTTATGAAAAAATTTATTATCAGCATAATTTTTAGCTTTTTTATTACATCTGAAGTTCTGGCTCGTAGCACCGGATGTAAGGAGGGAAATTGTGAAAATGGTTATGGTAAGTGGGTTTATACAGATAAAACAACTTATGAAGGTGAATGGGTAAATACAAAAAAACATGGTCAAGGAACAGAAACTTGGCCTAATGGATATATTTATAAAGGCGAATTTAAAAATAGTGAGTGGAGCGGGCAAGGTACTTTAACTTTTCCAAATGGTGCAACTTATGTTGGAGAATGGGCCAATGGATTTATGAATGGAAAAGGAACTTTTACCTGGTCTGATGGTAAAGAAAAAACAGGCACCTGGGTTAATGGAAAATTACAAGAATAATTAAAATAATGATAAAAAATAATTATATAAATAGATTGAAAGAGTTACCTGAAACAACAAAGCAATTTGGTGGTCTTCTTATCTTAACACTTATTATAATTTTATCTTTTGGTATTTTGAACATTTATTGGGGAGGAGGAGACGAATTAATTAAAAAAATGAAATTAGAAGAAGAAAGAATCGCAGAAGAAAAAAAACTTAATGCACTTATATCCCAACTTCCATCAGGTATTCTGGTAACATTTGATGGAACAGATAATTTTAGATTGAATGATGAACTATATGAAGCAGTTTGTAATGCAACAAAACTTCTTCCTCAACGTGCTATAATGGCAGCTCATTTTTTAAATTATGAAGCTTACGAACTATATACTATCAATGGTAATAAAATTGATGAAACGTATGTTAAATGGGATAAAGAGAAAAAAAAATGCTTTGCTGGTTACACTGTAAGTGGCGCGAATGTAGGAGTAAATAGAACAGCAAATGTAAATGGAGAGGTTTTAAGTTTTTTAAGCACCGGTATCGATACAAGGGTTTATTTTATTAAAAATTTTTAAGGAAGAAAGGGAATAAATTATATAGATTTTATTTTATCTTAATTTCGTATAACTTGATTATAAATTTATGTCTGAACCAGTAATTAAATGTGAAGCTGTTTATAAAATTTTTGGAGAAAATGCTAAAAAAATGCTTCAAGATTCAAATGGTAATGTAGACGCAAAAACTTTTCAAGAAAATGGATGCATAGTGGGCGTTAACAATGCTTCATTTGAAGTTTCAAAGGGAGAAATGTTAGTTGTAATGGGGTTGTCTGGATCAGGTAAATCAACTTTGCTAAGATGTATTTCTAGATTAACTGATGCGACAGGTGGAAAAATTTTTATAGAAGGTCAAGATTTACTTCAATTAAATAATAAAGAACTAATAGAGCTTAGAAGAAATAAAATGGGAATGGTTTTTCAGAGTTTTGCTCTACTTCCTCATAAAACAGTTGTAGAAAATATTGCTTTCCCACTCCAAATTAAGGGAATTAAAACTGAAGATAGCATTAGTAAAGCAATGGATATGGTTAAACTTGTTGGTCTTGATGGAAGAGAAAACTATTTTCCAAGAGAACTTTCTGGAGGTCAACAACAAAGAGTAGGTATTGCGAGATCATTAGCAGTAGAGCCAGATATTTGGTTTTTGGATGAACCTTTTTCTGCATTAGATCCATTAATTAGAAAAGAAATGCAGGATGAATTTTTAAGACTTCAAGATAAATTACAAAAAACAATTATGTTTATTACACATGATTTTGACGAGGCTCTAAAACTTGCTGATCGTATTGCCATTATGAAAGATGGAATAATTGAACAGTTAGATACACCTGCAAATATTGTTTTAAATCCAGCAACTGAATATGTAAGGAAATTTACTGAAGAAGTACCTAGAGAAAAAGTTCTATTAATTGGAGATGTAATGGACCCATCCACCAATGATAATTTGGGTGATTTGAAGGTTTTAAAAGATGAAATTATTGAAAATGTTGCTGAAAAAATTTTAACTCAAGAAAAATCAGTAGCAGTTATAGATAATAACAACAAAATTGTAGGCTCTATTAATCCAACAAAAATAATTAATACAGTTTTTGGAGGAAGAAAAAATAATAATTAAATCATGGAATTAATAAAAAAATATCCAAAGTTATTTCAATGGTTATTTTTATTGATTGTATTTTTTGCTTTATGTTTTGCGATTGATGTTCCTGAAACATATAAATTTATACGAGGCCAAGCAGAATTTGTTAAAGATCCAAATCAAAGCTCCTTCGTTTTTCTCGGTAAAGAAGTAAGATATTATGCTTTTGATGTCTTTTGGAGATTGCCCCCATTACTTGGATGGTTACCTATTTGGATAAATGATTCATTATTTTTCTTAATGAATGAATGGATGCCAATTGAATTTTGGAACGAAGATACTCAAGAATTCAGAACTCGTCCTTTAGTTTTACAAATAAGTAGAAATTTAACTGCTTTTATGACGTTTCTAATAGAACTCATTAGAGAGATTTTATTAGGTGGACTTGAAACTATTGTTGCATTTACCAGTTGGGATTGGATAGACAAAAACCCTTGGGCAGAGCTACCAGGTCTACCATGGACTATTGTAGCTGCGGGTTCAGCAATACTTGCTTATAAGCTAAGCGGCAAAGGTTTAGCTTTGTTTGCCGGTTTAGTTATGGTTTACATTTCTATATTTGGACAATGGAAACCTTCGATGCAAACTCTTTCTTTTATATTGGTTGCAGCACCACTATCATTTATTTTTGGCTTAGGTTTAGGTATAGCGGCATTTAAAAGTAAGCGTGTTGAGAAAGCTTTGTATCCAATACTTTTAGTTATGCAAACAATGCCACAATACGCGGTATTGGTTCCTGCGCTTGTTCTTTTTGGAGTTGGTGATCATGCTGCAGTAATTATAACCATGGTTGTTGCTGTTCCACCAATGATATTATTAACAATATTAGGTTTAAGAGCAATACCACCAGAAGTTATTGAGGCTGGTAGAATGAGCGGGTGTAACAATTGGCAACTAATGTTTAAAGTATTAATTCCAACAGCAAGAAGAGATATCTTAATTGGAGTAAACCAGGTGATTATGGTGTGTTTTTCTATGGCTGTTATTTCTGCATTTATAGGTGCAAAAGGTTTAGGGTTTAATTTATTGTTAGCCTTAAACCAACTCAATATCGGTTTAGCCTTAGAAGCTGGTTTGTGTATTAGTTTAATTGCAATTCTTTTAGATAAAATGTCTTTGGCTTGGGCAAACAAGCAAACAGATTATTTTGGTAATCTGACATTTTTTCAAAGAAATAAAAATATTTTATTTTTTGCTGCTACAGTAATTATAGGAATTATACTTGCTTATGTTGGAACTTTTTTGTTCAAAGGTAGTTACAATTATTTATTTGAAGTTCCACATAATAAAGGAATATCAACAGCAGATTTTTGGAATAAAGGTGTTGATTGGATTTTCGATACGTTCTTTGTGTATATAAAAGCATTTAATACATGGTTGATTCAAGACGTGCTTCAACCAATGAGAGCTTTATATTTAAGAATGCCTGCGGTTGCCACAATAGTTTTAGTTGTTGGAGCTGGATATTTAATTGGTGGTATTCGTTCAGCATTAGTTGTTTGCGGATTAACATTATTTATAGCCTTTAGTCCATGGTGGGATAGAGCATTGGTGACAGCATATATGGCAACTTTTGGAGTTATTGTATCTTGTATAATTGGATTTACAGTAGGAACTTTATGTTTTCAAAATAAACACTCTGCAAGTTTTATGCTAGGAGTTTGCGATATATTTCAAACTTTTCCTTCTTTTGTGTACTTAATTCCTGTGATGATGCTTTTTGGTATAACAGACACATCAGTTTTAATTGCTGTTATAGTCTATGCCACAATACCTGCAACAAGGTATACCATTGAAGGTCTTAGAAGTGTTCCAATTGGTTTACATGATGCCGCAACAATGTCGGGTGTAAATAAATTCCAAAGATTGACAAAAATAGAATTCCCTTTGGCTTTTCCTCATATGATGCTTGGTTTAAATCAAACAATCGTATTTGCTTTGTTTATGGTGATCATAGGAGCATTTATTGGAACCGAAGATTTAGGACAATATATTTTAAAAGCATTATCTGATAAAAAAGGAGCAGGCATAGGATTTACTCTTGGTATTTGTGTTGCTTTTATAGGTTTAATTTTTGATAATTTAATTAGAACCTGGGTAGAAAAAAGAAAAAAACACCTTGGCATAAACTAAGATTGTGAAAAAATTTCTTGTTGCTATTGACCAAGGCACTACATCAACAAGAGTAATTTTGTTTGATACAAAAGGTAACACAAAATTTATATCACAGTTTGAGTTTAAACAATATTTTCCAAAAAATGGTTGGGTAGAACATAATCCAAATGAGATTTGGAAGACTACACTTAAATCATTAAAAAAAGTTATACAAAAAGCTAAGAAGTTAAAAGGAAAAATATTAAGTATTGGAATTACCAATCAGAGAGAAACAACCATCCTCTGGAATAAAAAAAATGGCAAACCAATTTACAATGCTATTGTTTGGCAGGATAGACGTACACAACAATTTTGCCAAAATTTGAAAAAAAATAATTATGAAAATATTATTAGAAAAAAAACTGGCTTATTTATCGATCCATATTTTTCAGCAACGAAAATAAGATGGATATTAGATAATGTAAAAGAATCAAAAAGATTATTAAAATTAAATAATTTACTATTTGGAACCATTGATACTTTTTTAATTTGGAAGCTCACTAAAGGAAAAAGACATTTAACTGAAGCAACTAATGCATCCAGAACAATGTTGTACAATATAAATACAAATCAATGGGATAAAAATATATTGAAAAAATTAAAGATATCACACAAAATTCTTCCAGAAGTAAAAAATTCAGCTGATAGTTTTGGGACTTTAGATAAAAAAATTATCGGACAAGAAATCCCTATATCTGCAGTTTTAGGAGATCAGCAGGCAGCAGCAATTGGTCAATCTTGTTTTCAAAAAGGTTCAATCAAAAGTACTTATGGTACTGGTGCATTTGTAATAATGAATACCGGTTCAAAGAAAATTTTTTCAAAAAATAAGTTATTGACCACAATTTGTTATCGAATAAATGGAAAAAATACTTATGCATTAGAAGGTTCAATTTTTATTGCTGGAGCAGGAATACAATGGCTTAGAGATAAAATAAAACTAATCGATAATGCATATGAAACAGAAAATATTGCAAAATCAAAAAAAAATAATGAAGGTGTATATGTAGTTCCAGCATTTAGTGGAATAGGTGCTCCCTATTGGAGACCAGATGCAAGAGGAGTCATTACCGGTTTAACAAGAAACAGTGATTGGAAAAGTTTAGTAAGAGCTGTTGTAGAATCTGTTGCTTATCAAAGTTATGATTTATTTGAAGCAATGAAAAAAGATGGACTTAAACCTAAATTGATTAAAGTTGATGGAGGAATGGTAGCGAACAATTGGTTTGCTCAATTTTTATCAGATATAATAAATTTAAATGTAACTAGACCAAAAACTCTAGAAACAACTGCATTAGGAGCTGCACTTTTAGCCGGATATCAGATTGGAGAATTTAAATCTTTGAATGAAATTCAAGTTAATTGGAAAAAAGATAGAGTTTTTTCTCCAAAACTTAATAAATCATTGAGAAATAATTTATTGCAAGGATGGAAACAAGCAATTAGAAAAACTTTAGCATAATTTTAGCTATGAAAAAAATATTAATAATTGGCGCTGGAGCAATGGGATCTGCTTTCTCGATTCCGTGTACAGAAAATAATAATGATGTCAATATAATGGGCTCAATATTAGAAGACGATTTTATTTCCTCAATAAAATCCAATAAAAATTTGCACCCAAGTTTAAATGTAATTTTACCAAAAAGTATTAAAATTGAAAAATTTAGTGCAATTACTGATACAGATTTAGATATAATTGTAGTTGCAGTTAGCTCGGCTGGAATTGATTGGGTAGGTGATGAGATTTCAAAATTTTATAAATCTAACACACCTATAATTTTACTAACAAAAGGTCTTTCAATAATTAATGATCAACTAACAACTTTAACTGAAAAACTGGAAATGATTTTGAAAAAAAATGGTCATAAAAATGTTAATATTTCTTCAGTTAAAGGACCATGTTTGGCTTCAGGTCTTGCAAATAAAATAAGAACAGGAACTATAATAGCAAATAAAAATATTAAGGAGGCTCAAAAAATTAAGAATATTATTCAAACAGAATATTATAAATGTGAAATATCAGATGATATAGAAGGTATAGAAATTTCTTCAGCAATAAAAAATCTTTATTCAATGTTAATTGGTGGTTCACAAGGGTTAAGTAACCCAGCTGCTTCAAAAGAAATCCAAGAAAAATATTTTTTAAATACCGCTGCTAGTTTAATTCATAGATCAATTTCTGAGATGGTAGAAATTGTTAATAGTTATTCAGGTAAAACAGAATCTGTTTATGGTTTAGCTGGTTTAGGAGATATATATGTAAGTGTATCTGGCGGAAGAAATAGCCAAATGGGAAAATATTTAGGACAAGGTTATTTATATAAAGAGGCAAAAGAAAAATTTATGAAAAATACAACAGTCGAAGGTGCACAATTGGCTTTTGATATTGGACCAAAACTTATGGCAAAATTTGACAAACGTAAATTTCCACTTTTATTTAGCATTCTGGAATGTATTTGTGAAAACAAAAAATTACAGATCGATTGGTAATTATTCTATTTTTTTGGTTGATTTAAAAAAACTTTTGAAGAGTCATCCATTGCTGTTGCCCAAGGTGTATGGTGTACTGGGGCAATAGATCCTGTAACAGGTGAAGAAAAAGATTTATTTCTATATGTCATAATATCTTCTACTTTATGGTGTTCCCATTCTTTAAAATGTTTTCTAATTAACTCAAAATCAATTTTTGGATAATCAGATAGCCCGTGAAGCTCTTTAGTATATTCAGTTTGAAAGTCTATCATTTGATCTGGATTTTCTAATTTTTCTTCTAAAGCAACCCATTTATTTATATCTTTTTCTATTTCTGAGCTATTTGGAATTTTACTTTTACCCATTATTACATCCCTTGCATACCACGCCTGACAATCAAACATATTAAAAGTATGAAATTGATCTTGCATACCTAAATAAAGTAATTTGTGATTATCTTGCCATACGACACCTTTATATAATTTTGGTGGATATAATCTATTTCTAGTTTTTAGCTTAAGGTCCTCAGTTAAAAATGGGAAATGATGAAGATAACCAGAGCATAAAATTATCGCATCAGCTTCTTGTTCATGCCCATCTTTAAAGATTGCTTTATTTCCAACCAGTTTATCTAAATAATGCACTTCTTTTACTCCCTTAGGCCATTTAAATCCCATTGGGTTATTTCTATAACCTATAGTTACACTTTTAGCTCCATACTTATGACATTGAAGAGCAACATCTTCTGCTGAATAACTGCTTCCTAAAACAATAACATTTTTTCCTCTAAACTCCTCTGCATCTCTAAAATCATGTGAATGCATAATTCTACCTGGAAAAGATTTCATGCCAGGATATTCTGGAATGAATGGAACTGAAAAATGTCCGGTTGATACAACTACGTAATCAAAAATATCTTTTGAAAATTTATCATTTTTTTTATCATGAGAAGTAATCTCAAAGCTATTCCCATCGAAAACAACTTTAGAAACACTTGTGCTAAATCTTACTTTACTTTTTAAATTACCTTTTTTTACTCTGCCAGTTATATAATCATATAAAACTTCTCTTGGTGGAAATGATGGAATAGGTTTTCCAAAATGTTCATCAAACGAATAGTCGGCAAATTCCAAACATTCTTTTGGACCATTTGACCATAGATACCTGTACATACTATTAGGAACAGGATCACCATATTGGTCAGATCCAGTTCTCCAGCTATAATTCCATAATCCTCCCCAGTCTTCTTGTTTTTCAAAACAAACTATTTCTGGTATTTTCTCACCTTTTTTTTCGGCTTGTTCAAAAGCCCTTAGCATTGAAAGGCCACACGGGCCTGTTCCAATAATAGCTACTTTTGTCATAGTATTTTTAATCCTAAAATATTTTTTTAAATTTATCTTATCTAAATATTAATTCAATGATTTTAATTCTTGCAATAATTCTAATTTTAATTTTAATTGTCCTAAAAAATAACTCTATGCCAAAATTAATATCTAGCTATGTAAAGTTTATTGACCTTATTTGCGAAAAAGTTGGAAGGGTCGTAATGTATTTTGTTTTCTTTATGATGTTCCTTTTGATTTTATCTTTTGTGACACGAAATATAATAAATTTTCCTTTAATGTGGATTATAGAAATGGCTCAATTTACAATCACTGCCTACTATCTTCTTGGTGGAGGCTATTCAATGCTCACAGATGATCATGTTAGAATGGATTTATTTTATGGAAAACTTTCAAAAAAAGGAAAAGCAAAAATGGATATTTTTACTAGTGCTTTTCTTATTTTTTATTTGTTTATATTATTTATGGGATCAATCACTAGTCTAATTTATACTATTGAGACCAAGCAGAAACTTTTCACTGCGTGGGCACCTTATGTGTGGCCAATTAAAACTTTGATGTTAATTGGAATTTTATTGATGTTGCTTCAGGCATTTTCAACTTTATTTAAAGATATTGCTAAGATGAAGGAGAAGAAAATTTAATTATGTTAGCACAATATTTAAGTTATGAATTTATAGCTTTGTTCATGTTCATCACAATGTTAGTGATGATGTTTACCGGACAAAGAGTTTTTGGAGCCATTGGATTTGTTGCAACAGCATCAGCATTATTAATTTGGGGTGAAGGATCTATGGAGATGCCTTACACAGCAAC
>CABZXL010000005.1 GCA_902529715.1 uncultured Pelagibacteraceae bacterium
TATCAACATTATTTATATTATTTAGATTGAGTTTATGAGTTCATATAAAATTATAGAACATGAATATGATGTAGTTGTTCTTGGAGCTGGAGGTGCGGGTTTGAGAGCTGCAGTTGGCCTTAGTGAGGCTGGATTAAAAACTGCGTGTATATCAAAAGTTTTTCCTACTAGAAGCCATACCTCAGCTGCACAAGGAGGTATTTCGGCTGCCCTTGGTAATATGGGAGAAGACGATTGGAGATGGCACATGTATGATACTGTAAAAGGATCTGATTGGTTGGGTGATCAAGATAGCATAGAGTATTTGTGTAAAGAAGCTCCACGAGCAGTCTTAGAATTAGAAAAGTATGGAGTTCCATTTAGCCGTACTGAGGATGGAAAAATATATCAAAGACCTTTTGGTGGAATGACTAAAAACTATGGAAATGAAACTGTTCAGAGAACTTGTGCAGCAGCAGATAGAACTGGTCATGCTATTTTACACACCATGTATGGCCAAGCATTAAAACATAATACAGAATTTTTTATTGAATACTTTGCTTTAGATTTATTAATGAAAGACGGTGAGTGCAAAGGTTTAATAGCTTGGAATTTAAATGACGGAACTATTCATAGATTTAGATCTCATATAACAATTATAGCAACTGGTGGATATGGAAAAACATACTATTCATCTACATCTGCTCATACTTGTACAGGTGATGGGAATGCTATGGTTTTAAGAGCTGGTTTACCTTTGCAAGATATGGAATTTGTACAATTTCACCCCACAGGAATCTATGGACATGGAACTTTAATATCTGAAGGAGTTCGAGGTGAAGGAGGATATTTATTGAATTCCAAAGGTGAAAGATTTATGGAGAGATATGCTCCGAAAGCTAAAGATCTTGCGTCTAGAGATGTTGTAAGTAGATCGATAGCAGTTGAAATTAATGAGGGAAGAGGAGTTGGAAAAGAAAAAGATCATGTACATCTTCATTTAGATCATTTAGATCCAAAAGTAATTGAGAAAAGACTTCCGGGAATTTCAGAATCTTCAAGATTATTTGCCGACGTTGATGTTACAAAAGAGCCAATACCAGTTGTTCCTACAGTACATTATAATATGGGAGGTATTCCAACAAATTATAAAGCTGAAGTTTTAACAGTAAACGGTTCAGAAAAAATTGTACCTGGGCTTATGGCAATTGGTGAAGCAGCATGTGTTTCAGTTCATGGAGCAAACAGATTAGGATCAAATTCATTAATTGATTTAGTTGTTTTCGGAAGAGCTGCAGCAAAAAGAGCTGCAGAACTTGTAAAACCTGGAACTCCACATGAGGAAATCTCAAATTCAGAGACTGATAAATGCCTAGAAAGGTTTGAAAAGTTAAGAAATGGAAATGGAACTAATAGAACTGCTGATTTAAGATTGGCTATGCAAAAAACTATGCAGTCAAAGTGTGCAGTATTTAGAACTGAAAAAACTTTAAAAGAAGGAGTAGAAGAAATAAGAAAACCATTTGAAGGAATGGATTCAATATCAGTAAAAGATAAGTCTTTAGTTTTTAATACTGATTTAGTTGAAACCTTAGAATTTGATAACTTAATAAGGCAAGCTATAGTTACATTAGATTCTGCATATGAAAGAAAAGAAAGCAGGGGAGCTCATGCACGGGAAGATCACCCCAAAAGAGATGATAATAATTTCATGAAACACACATTATCTTGGTGTAAAGGAAGTGAAACAAAAATTTCTTATAGAGATGTGCATAGATCAACGTTAACAAATGATGTACAATACTTTCCACCCCAAGAAAGAGTTTACTAATGGTGCAAATAAATTTACCTAAAAATTCTAAAGTTCAAAAAGGCAAATTTTATAGAGATAAAACAGGTTCAAAAAATATTAGAAAGGTAAATATTTATAGATGGGATCCTTCTAGTGGCGAAAATCCTCGTATAGATACATATGAAGTTGATATGGATAATTGTCCATCCAAAGTATTAGATCTTTTAAATAAAATTAAAAACGAAATAGATCCATCGATTGCTTATAGAAGATCTTGTGCTCATGGTGTTTGCGGTTCTTGTGCAATGAATATGGATGGAAAAAATGGTTTAGCTTGCACAAAACCTCATAAAGAAATTAAAGGTGATATTAATATTTATCCTTTACCCCATTTAAAAGTTCAAAAAGATTTAATTGGAGATTTAAGTACATTATATAAACAATATGAGTCAGTTGAACCATGGTTAAAAGTTTCAAAAAAAAATGAAGAGAAAGAAAACTTACAATCTATAGAAGATAGATCAAAATTAGATGGTCTTTATGAATGTATAATGTGTGCATGCTGCTCAACTTCTTGTCCAAGTTATTGGTGGAATGGAGATAAATATTTAGGTCCAGCAGTTTTATTGCAAGCATACAGATGGATTATAGACAGTAGAGATGAAGATAGGAAAGAGAGATTAAAGAAAGTTGCTGACGAACTAAAGCTTTATAGGTGCCATACTATTATGAATTGTACTAATGCTTGCCCAAAAGGCTTAAATCCTGCAAAAGCAATAGCGTCTATAAAAAAAATGCTTGCAACAGGTTAATTACTTAATTAAATAATTTTAACCATGAATTTAATTCAACATTTCGTAAATGGAAAAATAATTCCAGGTAAATCTGATAGAAGAGGAAAAGTATTTAACCCAGCAATTGGAGAACAAGAGTCAGAAGTAATATTAGGTTTAAAATCAGATTTAGATGGTGCGGTAGAAATAGCAAAAAAAGCATTTGAGACATGGTCTTTGAAACCACCAATTCAAAGGGCAAGAATTATGTTTAAATTCAAAGAATTAATTGAAAAAAACTCTGATGAACTAACCAAAATGATAGTTTCTGAACATGGTAAGGTATATGAAGATGCAAAAGGTTCTTTAATAAGAGGACTCGAAGTAGTAGAATTTACTTGCGGAATTCCCCAAGTTTTAAAAGGAGAATTTACAGAAAACGTTGGAACAGATATTGATAGTTGGTCAATTAGGCAACCACTTGGTGTTTGTGCAGGTATAACTCCATTTAATTTTCCAGCAATGGTTCCAATGTGGATGTTTCCAATGGCTATTGCTTGCGGAAATACTTTTGTATTGAAACCATCAGAAAAAGATCCTTCTATTTCAATTAGATTAGCTGAGCTATTTAAAGAAGCTGGGCTACCAGATGGAGTATTTAATGTAATAAATGGTGACAAAGAAGTAGTTGATGCAATTTTAACTAACAAAGACATTAAAGCTGTAAGTTTTGTAGGATCAACACCAATTGCAAAATACATTTATGAGAATGCAGCTAAAAATGAAAAAAGAGTTCAAGCTCTGGGAGGTGCAAAAAAATCACTGCGTTGTGATGCCTGATTGTGATTTAGATCAGGCTGTTAATGGTTTAATGGGTGCAGCTTATGGATCTGCTGGTGAAAGATGTATGGCACAGTCAGTTGCAGTCGCGGTTGGAAATATTGGAGATAATTTAGTTAACGAGTTATCAAAAAAAGTTGAAGCATTAAAAGTTGGACCAGGCATGGATAAAAAATCTGAAATGGGACCCTTAGTTACAAAAGAACACTTAGAAAAAGTTAAGGGTTACGTTGACCTAGGAGTTAAAGAAGGAGCAAAATTAGTAGTTGATGGAAGAAACTTAAAACTGCAAGGCTACGAAAACGGTTACTATATAGGCGGATGTTTGTTTGATCATGTTAAAAAAAATATGAGAATTTATAAAGAAGAAATTTTCGGCCCTGTACTTTCTGTAGTTAGGGTAAAAGATTTTGATGAAGCTACTCAGCTAATTAACGATCATGAGTTTGGTAACGGAACGAGTATTTATACAAGAGATGGAGATGTTGGAAGAACGTTTGCTAGCAATATTAAAATTGGAATGGTTGGTATAAATATACCTATACCTGTGCCTGTGGCATTCCATAGTTTTGGTGGTTGGAAAAGATCTTTATTTGGAGATCAGCATATGCATGGAGTAGAAGGTGTGAGATTTTACACAAAGCTTAAAACAATAACTTCAAGATGGCCATCTGGATTAAGATCAGATCCTGAATTTGTTATGCCAACAATGAAGTAAGAATATGTCAAAAAAAATATCATTAATAGGTGCTGGACAAATTGGTGGAACACTCGCACACTTAATTGGTTTAAAGGAACTGGTAGATGAAGTTGTAATGTTTGATGTTGTAAGTGGCATTGCTAAAGGGAAAGCATTAGATATAGCCCAATCATCATCAGTCGATGGTTTCAATGTTAAACTATCTGGAACAGATAATTACGAAGATATTAAAGATTCCAATGTAATTATTATAACTGCAGGAGTTCCAAGAAAACCAGGCATGAGTAGAGATGATCTGTTAGGAATAAATTTAAAAATTATAAAACAGGTAGCAGAAGGTATAAAAAAAAATGCACCCAATGCATTTGTAATATGTATTACTAATCCATTAGATGTTATGGTGATGGCTTTTCAAAAATACTCAGGGCTTCCAGCAAATAAAGTCGTTGGTATGGCAGGAATATTGGACAGTTCAAGATTCAAATTGTTTTTATCACTTGAACTTAAAATTCCTGTAAAAGAAATAGAAGCAATGGTTATGGGTGGACATGGAGATACAATGGTACCATTGCCAAGATTTACAAAAGTTTCAGGTAAACCTTTATTAGATTTAGTTAAAGAGGAAAAATTATCAGTAGAAAGATTAGAGGAAATCAATCAAAGAACCAGAGATGGTGGTGCTGAAATTGTTAAATATTTAGAAAAAGGTTCAGCATTTTATGCTCCAGCAGCAGCAGGAGTTCAAATGGCTGAAGCTTACTTAAAAGATGAAAAGAAATTATTACCTTGTGCTGTCCAACTTAATGGAGAATATGGAGTTAAAAATATTTTTGCCGGCGTACCAGTTATAATTGGAAAGGATGGTGTGGAAAAAATCGAAGAAATCAATTTAGATGAAAAGGAAAAAAATCAATTTATGCATTCGATAGATGCAGTTAAAAAGTTATGGGATACAGCTTCTAAAATAGATAAAGATCTTTCTAAATAGTAATGAATATTCACGAGCACCAAGCTAAAAAAATTTTAAAAAAATATGGAGCATCGGTACCAGATGGTGTTTTTTCAGATTCAGTTGAAGAATTGTTAGAAAAGTCAAAATCATTAAAAACAGAAAAATTTGTTTTAAAAGCCCAGATTCATGCTGGTGGAAGAGGTAAAGCTGGAGGAATAAAAATTGTAAACACAATTGAAGAGCTAAGTTTAGCAGCCAAGGAAATGATGGGAAAAAAATTGATAACTCATCAAACAGGAGCCGAAGGAAAAGAAGTTAAAAGACTTTATGTTGAGTCTTCTTCAGAAATTAGTAAAGAATTTTATCTTTCATGTTTAGTTGATAGAGCAAGTTCTAAGATTGCATTTATTTCAAGTGATCAAGGGGGAATGGACATTGAAGATGTTGCAAAAAATAATCCAAAAAAGATAGTAACTACAAAAATTAATTTAGATGATCAAATATCAGATCAGGATTGTGAAAAAATTATAAAAATATTTAATTTAGGTCCAGATGCAAAAAAACAAGCAACAAATTTAATTAAATCAATATATAAAGTTTTTATTGATTTAGATGCTAATCTTGTTGAAATAAATCCCTTGATTTTAACTAAAGAAAATAAAGTTATTTGTCTAGATGCAAAAATGAGCTTTGATGACAATGCATTGTTTCGAAATCCAGAAATTTTAAATTTAAGAGACTTAAATGAGGAAGAAGAGATTGAGATTGAAGCAAGCAAACACGGTTTATCCTATATAAAACTAGAAGGCAGCATAGGATGTATGGTTAATGGTGCAGGCTTAGCAATGGCAACAATGGACATAATTAAATTACATGGAGAGGAGCCAGCAAACTTTTTAGATGTTGGTGGAGGAGCATCAAAAGAAAAAGTTTCAGCTGCATTTAAAATAATTTTATCTGACAAAAATGTAAAAGGAATTTTGATAAATATTTTTGGCGGTATCATGAGATGTGATGTTCTTGCTCAAGGAGTTGTAGACGCAGCAAAAGAAATTAAAATTGAAGTTCCGCTAGTTGTAAGATTAGCAGGAACAAAGTTCAAAGAAGGAAAAAAAATATTAGACAATTCAGGTTTAGAAATTATATCTGCTTCAGATTTGTCTGATGCAGCAAAAAAAGTAGTTGAGTCTATAAAATAAAATGTCAATTTTAGTTAATAAAAATACAAAAGTAATATGTCAGGGTTTTACCGGAAAACATGGCACGTTTCACTCTGAACAAGCAATTAAGTATGGAACTAATCTAGTTGGAGGCGTAACACCAAAAAAAGGTGGTCAAATGCATTTATCAAAACCAGTTTTTAATTCTGTTAAAGAAGCAAAAGAAAAAACTGATGCAAATGCTTCTATGATTTATGTTCCTGCTAAGTTTGCTGCTTCTGCTATTATAGAAGCTGTTGAAGCTTCTATTGAATTAATAGCATGTATTACAGAGGGTATACCAGTTTTAGATATGCTAAGAGTTAAGAAAAAATTAGCCAATTCTAGCTCAAGATTAATTGGCCCAAATTGTCCTGGAATTATTACTCCAGAAGAATGCAAAATTGGAATAATGCCAGGAAATATTCATAAGAAAGGCTCTGTTGGAATTGTATCTAGGTCTGGAACTTTAACTTATGAAGCCGTGGCACAAACTACTGATAATGGATTAGGACAGTCGACCTGTATAGGAATTGGTGGCGATCCTATTAATGGAACAAACTTTACAGATTGTTTAGATTTATTTTTAAAAGATGAAGAAACAAAATCTATATTAATTATAGGTGAAATAGGAGGAACAGCTGAAGAAGAAGCGGCAGAATTTTATAAAAATCATAAAATAAAAAAACCTATGGTTGGATTTGTAGCAGGTATTACAGCTCCACCAGGAAGAAGAATGGGTCATGCAGGAGCAATAATTTCCGGAGGAAAAGGCGGAGCAGAAGATAAAATAAAAAAAATGGAAGATTGTGGTATAACAATTGCAAAATCGCCAGCAGAAATTGGAAAAACTCTATTAAACAAATTGTCTAATTGAAAAATACTCTTTAAGTATTATACTAAATTATTAGATGCCATCATCAAAAAACTTAGATTACCAAAAAACCTCCTTTTTATCTAAAAGTAATAATGCTTTTATTGAGGAGATGTATCTTAAATTTATTAATAAAGATTCTGATTTGCCAGAAAGTTGGAAAAAATATTTTTTAGAAATTGGAGAAGAAGTTGATGTAATTGCGAAAGAAATAAATGGACCTTCATGGAGTCCCATAAAGAAAAAAATTGATATAGACATAATTCAAACAAATCTTGATAAAGAACAAAATAATTTATCAAAAGGCAATATAACAAGTACAATTAACAAAAAAGAACTTTCTGAGGAGAATAGAAGGTCAATTAGAGCAGTATCACTAATAAGATCTTATAGACAGAGAGGACATTTAATTGCAAATCTTGATCCTTTAGAATTAAGAAAAATTGATTATTTAGATGAATTACATCCAGAAAGTTATGGATTTAATAAAGAAGACTATAATAAAAAAATTTATTTAGATGGAATAGCAAATAGAAATTACTCAACTATAAAGGAAATTTTATCTTTCTTAAGAAAAACTTATTGTGGAAAAATTGGATATGAATATATGCATATTTCCAATCCAACTGAAAGAAAATGGTTTAGAGATAGAGTTGAAAAAGATGAAAATACTTTACAATTCACTAAGAATGGTAAGGAAGCTATTTTGAATAAAATTATTCAAGCAGAAGGCTTTGAAAAATTTCTTAATACAAAATATGTTGGAACAAAAAGATTTGGTTTAGATGGAGCTGAAAGCTTAATTCCTGCACTAGAGCAAGTAATAAAAATTGGAGGTCAAAATAAAGTAAAAGAAGTCAAAATTGGAATGTCTCATAGAGGAAGGTTAAATGTTTTGGCAAATGTATTACAAAAATCATATAAAAGAATATTTAACGAATTCGCTGGTGAAATAGATTCCTCTTCGGATGATGACAGTGCTGGTGATGTAAAATACCATTTAGGAGCGTCATCAGATAGAGTGTTTGATGGTAATTCAGTTCATGTAAGTCTTACAGACAACCCATCTCATTTAGAAGCTGTAAACCCTGTAGTTTTAGGGCAAACGAGAGCAAAGCAATTTTTTCATAACGACAAAGAGAGAAAAAAAGTAATTCCTATATTAATTCACGGTGATGCTTCATTTGCTGGCCAGGGTATTGTTGCTGAGTGCTTTGCGATGTCTGGTTTGCCAGGTCATAATACTGGCGGGACGATACATTTTATAATTAATAATCAAATAGGATTTACAACAAGTCCAAGATTTGCCCGTTCATCTCCACATCCTTCCGATGTAGCTAAAATGGTAGACTCACCAATCATACACGCTAACGGAGATGATCCAGAATCAGTTGTATATGCAGCTAGAATAGCAGCTGAGTTTAGGCTTAAATTTAATAGAGATGTAGTAGTTGATTTAGTTTGTTACAGAAGATTTGGTCACAACGAAGGAGATGAACCTTCATTTACTCAACCCTTAATGTATAAAAAAATAAAATCTCATCTATCCACAGTAAAAATATATGGAAATAAATTAGTTAATGAAAAAACCATTTCATCTGAAGATTTAAACAATCAAATTAAAAAATTTAAAGATCTTCTAGATGATCAATACAAAAATGCAAAAAATTATAAACCCAAAATTGAGTGGTTTGAAGGAACATGGTCTAGATATAAGCCAAGAAGAGGTCAAGATAAAAGAGGCGATACAGGTTATTCAACTTCAAAACTTTTAGAAATTTCAGATAAAATACACTCACTCCCATCTGAACTAAATATCCACAAGACTATAGTAAAAATTTTTGAAGCTAGAAAAAATTCTATACAAAAAGGTACCGGAATTGATTGGTCCACTGCTGAGGCTCTTGCATTTGGTTCGTTATTAGAAGAAGGATATCCTGTAAGACTCGTTGGACAAGATTCAGGAAGAGGAACTTTTAGTCAGAGACATTCGGTATTAAGAAATCAAATTGATAATTCAAGATATATCCCATTAAATAATATTTCAGAAAATCAAAAGAATTTTGAAATAGTTGATAGCTTTTTATCTGAATTAGCAGTTTTAGGTTTTGAATATGGTTATAGTTTAGTTGAACCTAATACATTAACTATTTGGGAAGCTCAATTTGGTGATTTTGCAAATGGAGCTCAAGTTATTATTGATCAATTTATTTCTTCAGGAGAAAGAAAATGGTTAAGAGCTTCGGGTTTAGTATTATTACTGCCACATGGTTTTGAAGGTCAAGGTCCAGAACACTCTTCTGCAAGATTAGAAAGATTTTTGCAGCTATGTTCAAATGACAATATGCAAGTTATGAATTGCACTACTCCAGCAAATTACTTTCATGCCCTAAGAAGACAAATGCATAGAGATTTTAGAAAACCTTTGATTATGATGACGCCAAAATCTTTACTAAGAAATAAATACTGTGTTTCACAAATTGATGATTTTAGTAAAAAAAATTCTTTTCATAGAGTCTTATGGGACCATTCAATGGATCCAAAAACAAAGGGATTTATTAAATTAAAAGAAAATAATGAAATAAAAAAAGTAATATTATGTTCAGGAAAAATATATTTTGATCTTTTATCGGCTAGAGAAAAATTAAAAAAAGATGATGTTATTTTATTTAGAATTGAGCAACTTTATCCTTTTCCAGCAAAAAGCTTAGTAAAAGAAATTAAACCCTTTGCAAAAAATGCCAAATTTTATTGGTGTCAGGAAGAGCCAAAAAACATGGGTGCGTGGCTTTTGGTGAGAGATTATATACAATGGACATTAGATTATATAAAAGCTAAAAATAGACAAATTTCTTATATTGGGAGAAATCCTGATGCAACACCAGCTACAGGTTATGCAAAAAGGCATTTAGCCCAACAAAAAGAAATAATTGATATAGTTTTTAATTAAAAAATGACAGAAAAAATTTTAGTACCCGTTCTAGGAGAGAGTATTACCGAGGCAACTGTTTCTAAATGGTTGAAAAATAAGGGTGATAATATTAATGCTGACGAACCTATTGTGGAACTAGAAACAGATAAGGTTAATTTAGAAGTTCCATCTCCTATCAATGGAACACTAACTGCAATTAATTTTAAAGATGGAGACAATGTTGAAGTTGGTTCTGTTTTAGGAGAAATATCCGAAGGACCTGGAGATCAAAAACAAGAAGATAATAAAAATGTTGATACACCTAAAAAGAAGGAATCTGATAATGTAATTAATTTTGATAAAGAAAAAAAACAAAATCCAAAAATTTTTGAAAATGAGGAAAAGGGAGAACCTTTAATTCTTACTGAAGAAAAACCATTGAACCCAAATAAGGAAGAACCATTAGTATTAACAAAAGAGTTACCAAGCAAACAAAAAATAATTAGTGAAAAAGTATTATCTCCTGCAGTAAGAAAAATTGTAGAAGAAAACAAGATTGATGTTCAATCAATTAAGGGAACAGGAAAGTCTGGTCAAATTTTAAAAGGTGATTTAATTAGTTTAATGGGATTAACCCCACAACCATCTGAAAGAAAATTAAAATATGGACAGGAAGAAAGAATTAAAATGAGTAGGCTAAGACAAACCATAGCAAAAAGATTAAAAGAAGCTCAAGAAAATGCAGCTATGTTAACCACATTTAATGAAGTTGATATGACAAATATTATTGAAATGAGAAAAAATAACCAAGAAGATTTTCAAAAAAGATTTGGAATAAAACTTGGTTTTATGTCTTTTTTTGTTAAAGCCTGTGTGCTTGGACTAAAATCATTTCCAGCAATTAATGCTGAGATAGAAGGTCAAGAAATTATATATAAAAATTATTATAATGTAAGTTTTGCAGTTGGAACTGAAAAAGGTTTAGTTGTACCAGTATTAAGAAATGCAGATGAATTATCATTTGCAGAAATAGAAAAAAATATAAAAACTATTTCTGAAAAAGCTAGAGGGGGAAAATTAACTATTGATGACTTACAAGGTGGAACATTTACAATAAGCAATGGAGGTGTATATGGTTCTATGCTTTCAACTCCAATTCTTAATCCACCACAATCAGGAGTTCTCGGAATGCATAATATAGTTGAAAGACCCGTTGCTATAAATGGAGAAGTTGAAGCAAGACCAGTGATGTACTTGGCTTTATCATATGACCACAGAATCATAGATGGGAAAGACTCAGTTTCTTTTTTAAAATTATTAAAAGAAAATCTTGAAGATCCAAGAAAATTATTTTTAGACCTTTAAAATGGCAGAAAAATTTCAAGCAACAATAATTGGAGGTGGCCCAGGAGGTTATGTTTGTGCAATAAGGTTAGCTCAGCTTGGTATTAAAACTGCATGTATTGAATCTAGGGGAACTTTAGGGGGAACTTGTTTAAATATTGGATGCATACCTTCAAAAAGTTTACTTAATCTCTCAGAAAATTTTCATAAAGCAAAAAATTTCTCAAAAATTGGAATTGAAGTAGGTGAAGTAAAGTTAAATCTTCACAAGATGATGCAAAACAAGGATAAAGCAGTAACGACTTTAACAAAGGGAGTAGAGTTTTTATTCAAAAAAAACAAAGTAACTTATTTCAAAGGAACTGGTATATTAAAATCTCCATCTGAAATAACAGTTATTGATAAAGAAAAAAAAGAAACAAATATCCAATCAGAAAATATAATTATAAGCACTGGTTCAGAACCTGTTTCTCTTCCAGGAATAGAATTCGATGAAGAAAAAATAATATCTTCTACTGGTGCATTATCATTAAAATCTGTACCAAAAAAAATGGTAGTTGTTGGTGGTGGTTATATCGGTTTAGAAATGGGATCTGTTTGGTCTAGATTAGGCTCAGAGGTGCATGTTGTAGAATTTTTAAATCATATCACGCCAGGTATGGATAAAGAAATTTCAAGTGAATTTATGAAAATTTTAAAAAAACAAGGTTTAAATTTTCATTTAGAAACTAAAGTAGAAAAAGTATCAAAATCTAAAAATGGAGTTGTAATTGAAACCTCAAATACAGAAGGGAAAAAAATAAAATTTGAAAGTGATGTAGTTTTGATTTCAGTAGGCAGAAAGCCTAATACAAAAAATTTAAATTTAGAAAAAATAGGAATAGAGTTAGATAAAAAAAAAAGAATAAAAGTTAGTAAGAATTATCAAACAAATATAAAAAATATTTATGCTATTGGTGACGTTATTGAAGGTCCAATGTTAGCTCACAAAGCTGAAGAAGAAGGTATAGCTGTTGCAGAATTAATTTCAGGTCAATCTGGTCATGTTAATTATGAAGTTATACCTGGTGTTATTTATACAACACCTGAAGTAGCTTCAGTTGGCAAAACTGAAGAACAACTTAAAGAAAAAAATCAAAAGTATAAAATAGGAAAATTTCCTTTTATGGCTAATTCAAGAGCAAAAGCAATTGATGAACCAGATGGTTTTGTAAAAATTTTAGCCGATGCAACTACAGATAAAGTTTTAGGCGTTCATCTGATAGGTCCCCATGCAGGAGAATTAATTGCAGAAATGGCGATAGCAATGGAATTTGGAGCTAGTTCTGAAGATATAGCAAGAACTTGTCATGCTCATCCTACTTTTTCAGAAGCTGTGAAAGAAGCAGCTTTATCAGTGGAAAAAAGGCAAATTCATTCGTAGTATATTTTCATATGAAAATATGAAAATTCCAATTTTATTACCAAATATATTTAATCACCCATTTACTTATAAGTCTTCAAATTTAAATTTAAAGTTAGGAGATTATGTTGAAGTACCATTTGGAAAAAATAAAAAAATTGGAATTGTTTGGGATGAATTTGAAAAAAATAAAAACAAAAAATATTTAATAAAAAATATAATTAGAAAATTAGAAATTCCATCACTTAATTTAGAAACAATTAATTTTTTAAAATGGTTTTCAGATTACAATATGGTTCCAATTGGAATGTCACTTAAATTACATTTATTAAGTGATGAAGCTATTGAAATACAAAATAATGAGGAATTACAAAAATATAATATTCGCAAAAAAGTCAATAAATTAAGGCTTTCCAAAGAACAATTGACCTCTGTAAAAGAGATAACAAAAAATGATAATAAATTTAGGGTGCACGTGATTCAAGGGACCACAGGATCCGGCAAAACAATTGTATATTTTAATAGTTTAAAAAAAAAAATAAATGAAGGTTTTCAAGGGCTAATTTTATTACCAGAAATAGGTTTGACTGGAGAATTTCAAAAAAAATTTAAAGAATTTTTTGGTTTTGATGCTGCTATCTGGCATTCATCAGTAACTAAAAAAAATAAAAAAATTATATGGAATGGTGTTGCAACAGGAAAAATTAAAGTATTAATTGGAGCAAGGTCTTCTTTGTTTTTACCATTTCTTAATCTTGGAGTTATTATTGTAGATGAAGAACACGATCAATCATATAAGCAAGATGAGGGGGTAATTTACAATGCTAGAGATATGGCTATTTCCAGAGCGTCATTTATTAATATACCAATAAATTTAGTAACAGCTGTGCCTTCCATAGAAACCTTTGAAAATATTAAAAAAGGGAAATATTCACATTCACGATTATATAAAAGATATTTAGATGCAAACCTTCCAAATCATGAAATTATTAATCTAAATAAAAATAATTCAAAAAAAAATTCATGGATATCAGATAAAACAATTGAAAAAGTAAGGGATCACTTAAATAAAAATGACCAAGTACTTTTTTTTGTTAATAGGAGAGGATTTGCTCCATATGTTCTTTGTAAAAAGTGCTTAAAAGTTCATGCATGTCCAAACTGTTCGATTAATTTAGTCTATCATAAAAAAAAAGAAAATTTAATTTGTCATTACTGTGGCTTCAGTACAAAATTAAATAGAAAATGTAATGATAATAAAAATTGCGAATATGTATTTAGCGGACCTGGTGTTGAGAGAATTTATGATGAAGTAAAAAAAATATTTTCAGATAAAGAAATTACTATTTTTTCAAGTGATACAATGAATAAAAAATCATCTTCAGAAACTTTAGAAAAAATTAAAAATAATAAAATTTCAATTTTAATTGGTACTCAGCTTATTTCTAAGGGATTCCATTTTCCAAATTTAAATTGTATAGTTGTTGTAGATATAGATGTAACTTTAAATGGTTATGACTTAAGAGCTGCTGAAAAGAATTTACAATTGTATCACCAGTTATCGGGAAGAGCAGGAAGAACTGGAAAACCAGCTACAGTATATTTTCAAACCTATAATACTAAATCGGATATAATATCTCAAATTACAAATGTTAATCCTGATATATTTTTAGAAAAAGAATTAGTACTTAGAAAAAGGAATAATCTACCTCCTTTTGAAAGATTTATATCTATTATATTAAGTGGAAAAAATCAAAAAACAATTGAATCATTTGCTTACAAACTAAAAGAAAAATTAGATAATAATTTAAATGCAAAAATATTAGGACCAGTGATTGCTCCAATATTTAAAATAAATAAAAATTTTAGGTATAGAATCTTAGTTAGGTCAAAAAAAACACAAAAAATACAAAAAAACCTCTCTAGTATTTTAAAGAATTTCAAAAATCAGAAGGAAATAAAACTAGCAGTTGATGTTGACCCAATAAGCTTTAATTAAGGCCCTTAAATTAAGCTTTTTGGTGAACGTGTCGCTTGAAGAGATTAATTTCATATGCTAATTAAATCCAACTTTTTAAAAAACCTCATAACTAATAAGGACAAAAATTGAGCGATAAAAATAGATTTTCAGACTCATCTGCAAAAAGCTATTCTCAAGCACTTTATGAACTTGCATCCGAAGAAAAAAAATTAAACGAAGTTGAAGAACATACAATTTCAATTATTAAACTTATTTCTCAAAGCGAGGATTTTAATTTATTAATTAAAGACCCAACTAACAAACAAAAAGACCAATTAAATATTATAAATATAATTTTTGAAAAATTTAATTTAAATACTCTATTAAAAAAATTTTTAAATTTTTTAGTAATGAAAAGAAGATTTTTTTATGTTGAAAAAATTTTAAAAGATTTCGTAATGACTTGTTCAAAGAACCGTGGTGAAATTTCTGCAAAATTAACTGTAGCTAAAGAACTTAACGAAAATGAAATAAGTAAAATAAAAAATGACTTATCACAAACTTTTGGATCAGATATTAAATTAAACTATAATTATGATCCTGACTTAATAGGTGGGTTAATTATGCAAGTAGAAAGTATTATGATTGATACATCAATCAAAAATAAATTACAGCAAATAGAAAACAAAATGATAGAGGCATAAATGGAAATAAATCCTTCAGAAGTAACAAAGATATTAAAAGAACAAATTAAAAAATTTGGAGACAAAGCAGAAGTAACTGAAGTTGGACAGGTCTTATCTGTAGGAGATGGTATAGCTAGAATATATGGTCTAGACAATGTTCAAGCAGGAGAAATGGTTGAATTTTCTGATGGCTCAAAAGGCATGGCTTTGAATTTAGAAAGTGACAATGTTGGTGTTGTAATTTTTGGTGACGACAGAGCTGTAAAAGAAGGTGATACAGTAAAAAGAACAGGGGCAATTGTAGATACTCCTGTTGGAAAAGAATTGCTTGGAAGAGTTGTTGATGGATTAGGAAACCCAATAGATGGTAAAGGTGCGTTAGACAAAGGTATAAAAAGAAGCAGAGTTGAAGTTAAAGCGCCCGGCATAATTCCAAGAAAATCTGTAAGTGAACCAATGCAATCAGGACTTAAGTCAGTTGATAGTTTAGTTCCCATTGGAAGAGGACAAAGAGAATTAATTATAGGTGACAGACAGACAGGAAAAACTGCAGTTGCAATTGACACAATAATTAATCAGAAAAAAATTAATGAATCGAATGATGAAAAACAAAAATTATATTGTATTTATGTAGCAATTGGCCAAAAAAGATCAACTGTCAGACAAATAGAAAAATCTTTAGAAGAGGCTGGAGCTATGGAATATACAACAATAGTTGCTGCAACAGCATCAGATGCTGCCCCGCTTCAGTTTTTAGCTCCTTATACTGGATGTGCAATGGGTGAATATTTTAGAGACAATGGAATGCATGCTTTAATTATTTATGACGATTTATCTAAGCAAGCGGTTGCGTATAGACAAATGTCATTATTGTTAAGAAGACCACCAGGAAGAGAAGCTTATCCAGGAGATGTTTTTTATTTACATAGTAGACTTTTAGAAAGAGCAGCTAAACTTAGCGATGAACATGGAGGAGGATCTTTAACAGCACTGCCAATTATTGAAACCCAAGGTGGTGACGTATCAGCATTTATTCCAACCAATGTTATTTCAATTACAGATGGACAAATATTTCTTGAAACAAATTTGTTTAATCAAGGAATAAGACCAGCAATTAACGTTGGCTTATCTGTATCTAGAGTTGGTTCTTCGGCTCAAACAAAGGCCATGAAAAAAGTTTCTGGTTCAATGAAATTAGAGTTAGCACAATATAGAGAAATGGCTGCATTTGCTCAATTTGGATCAGATTTAGATGCTTCAACTCAAAAGTTGTTAAATAGAGGTTCTAAGCTAACCGAACTTTTAAAACAAAAGCAATATTCACCAATGACTGTTGCAGAACAAGTTATTTCAGTTTTTTGTGGTGTTAAAGGATATTTGGATGACTTAGATCTCAAAGATATCTCATCATTTGAAACAAAAATTATTGAAAAATGTAAATCTGAAAAACCAGAAATCTTGGAAGCAATTTCAAAATCTGGAAAATTAGAAGAAGACACTGAAGATTTATTAGTGAAAACTATTAAAGAATTAAAACAAAACTTTAACTCTTAAGAATATGGCTAGTTTAGATGATTTAAAAAAAAGAATTTCAAGTGTTAAATCTACACAGAAAATTACTAAAGCAATGAAAATGGTTGCAGCTGCAAAGTTAAGAAGAGCGCAAGAAAATGCAGAGAAAGGAAGACCTTACTCTGAAAAAATGAATAATATTATCCTTAATCTATCAAGCGGGATATCTGATAAAGAAAATGCACCAAAACTTCTTGTTGGAACAGGGGAAGAGAAAACCCACCTTTGTGTTGTTATGACATCAGACAGAGGTCTATGTGGAGGTTTTAATACAAATATTATTAAAAAAGCAAAACAATATTTTCAAAAAATATTAAAAGAAAATAAAATATTAAAAATTATAACTGTTGGATCAAAAGGCTACGATCAATTAAAAAGACAATATAAAGATAATATAATTGAAAAAATTTCATTTAAAGATTCTAAAAATATTAATTATTTTGATGCAGATAAAGTAGGAAAAATTATAATTGATAGATTTGAAAAAAAAGAATTTGATGTATGCGCGATTTTTTATAACCAATTTAAAAATGTTATTACTCAAATACCGCAAGAACAACAAATTATACCTTTAAAATCTAATGAAGAAAAAGAAACTAGTTCAGACACCAACTACGAATTTGAACCGGAAGAAGACGAAATTTTAAACAACTTATTGCCTAAAAATATTTCTACACAGATTTTTAAAGCGATGTTAGAAAATTCAGCAAGCGAACAAGGTTCGAGAATGAGTGCTATGGATAACGCAACAAGAAATGCAGGTGAAATGGTTGACAAACTTACAATTCAGTATAACAGAAGTCGTCAAGCTGCAATTACTAAAGAACTAATTGAAATAATATCAGGAGCAGAAAGTTTATAATTATGAAAAAAGGAAAAATTACACAAGTTATTGGAGCTGTAGTAGATGTTAAATTTGATGGTGAATTACCTGAAATTTTAACTGCATTAGAATGTAATAATTCGGGTAACAGACTCGTCTTGGAAGTTGCTCAGCATTTAGGTGAGTCAAGTGTACGAACAATTGCTATGGATGCCACAGAGGGATTAAAAAGAGGAGATGAAGTTACAGATACTGGTTCACCAATTAAAGTTCCTGTAGGACCTGAAACACTGGGAAGAATTGTAAATGTTATTGGTGAACCTATTGATGAAAAAGGTGAAGTTAAAACCAAAGAAAGCTGGCCTATCCATAGAGCGGCCCCTGAATTTAATGATCAATCAACAGAAACAGAAATTTTAGTTACAGGAATTAAAGTAGTAGACTTGTTAGCACCTTATGCAAAGGGTGGTAAAATAGGTTTATTTGGAGGAGCAGGTGTTGGAAAAACAGTAATTATTATGGAATTAATTAACAACATTGCAAAGGCACATGGAGGATTTTCAGTATTTGCAGGTGTAGGAGAAAGAACTAGAGAAGGAAATGATCTTTATCATGAAATGATAGAGTCAGGGGTAATTAAACCTGAAGGGCCAGGATCAAAAGCTGCATTAGTTTATGGTCAAATGAATGAACCTCCTGGAGCAAGATCAAGAGTTGCGCTAACAGGATTAACAGTTGCAGAATATTTCAGAGATCAAGAAGGTCAAGATGTGCTTTTTTTCGTAGATAATATTTTTAGGTTTACTCAGGCAGGCTCTGAAGTGTCAGCTTTACTAGGAAGAATTCCATCAGCAGTAGGTTATCAACCAACATTAGCAACTGATATGGGAAATTTACAAGAAAGAATTACCACAACAAACAAAGGCTCTATTACATCTGTACAAGCGATTTATGTTCCTGCTGATGACTTAACTGACCCAGCGCCTGCAACATCTTTTGCTCACCTTGATGCGACAACTGTATTATCAAGACAGATTGCGGAACTTGGAATTTATCCAGCGGTTGATCCTTTAGACTCAACTTCTAGAATTTTGGATCCTAGAATTGTTGGTGATGAACATTATAGAGTTGCAAGAGAAGTTCAAAAAATTCTTCAAACATATAAATCTTTACAAGATATTATTGCAATATTGGGTATGGATGAATTATCTGAAGAAGATAAATTAATTGTAGCAAGGGCAAGAAAAATTCAAAGATTTTTATCACAACCGTTTTTTGTAGCGGAAGTTTTTACAGGTTCTCCTGGAAAACTAGTTGATTTAGAGTCAACAATTAAAGGATTTGATGCAATCAGTAAGGGTGAATATGATCACTTACCAGAAGCAGCTTTTTATATGGTTGGTACAATTGAAGAAGCAATTGAAAAAGCTGAGAAGATGGCAAAAGACGTAGCCTAATGAGTGAAGAATTTAAAGTTGAAATAGTAAATCCAGAAAAATCTTTTCTTTCAAAAGAAAATGTAACAGAGGTTGTAGTTCCTGCTTTTGAAGGAGAAATGGGAATTTTAAAGGATCATATTTCAATTATTTCTTTTTTAAAGCCAGGAATAATAAAAGTTTATTCAAAATCAGAAGAAAATAAATATTTTGTTGAAGATGGAATAGTAGAATTTAAAGACAATAGTTTGTCTATTTTAACTAGCTCAATTTACAATATGTCTGATTTGGATAGAAATAAAATAGATCAAATAGTTAAAGAAGCCGAAATAGAGTCCAGTAAAGATAATATTGATGATCAAAAAAGGTATTTAATTGATCAGAAAATCGAAGTTTTAAAAAATTTAAGCTTAAATTAGTTTAATATTTTTGATACTTCCTGTTTAAGTTTTGTGTAAACATCAAGTTTAAAATTTACAGCTATTTTTGTTAAATCTTCTAGATCAATCCATTTCCAATCTAAGAATTCAGGTTTTTTAGTTTTTATATTAATTTCTGATTCATTTCCAATAAATCTCATAACAAACCATTTTTGTATTTGGCCTTTAAATCTACCTTTCCAAATTATTCCTATTAAATGATTTGGTAATATGTAAGTTAATTTTTTATCAATTTCTTGAATAAGTTCTACGCTGACTACGCTGGTTTCTTCTTTTAATTCTCTTAAAGCAGCTTCGTAATAATCTTCAGGACCATCAACACCTCCTTGAGGCATCTGCCAAAAATTCTTTGGATTATCAATCCTTTTCGCTACAAAAACTTTATTTTTGTCATTCAGCAAAACTATTCCCACCCCTTTTCTTAAGGGTAATTTAGAGTAATTTTTTTTCATTTATTTATCAGCCGTTAAGCAATGTAATTGCAAAATCTAGCTGGTTATCAGTTTCTGTGCCAATTCTAAATTCATCTGAGTTTTCTTCAACTTCTATGTCTGGTGTTATACCAGTTCCAGAAATTGATTTTCCTGAAGGTAGATAATATTTAGAAATTGTTAACCTTATAGCTCCATTATTTTTTAATGGCAGGATTGATTGAACCGATCCTTTGCCATAGGAATTTTCTCCAATTACAATTGCTCTTTTATGATCCTTAAGCGCACCAGCTACAATTTCTGATGCAGATGCAGATCCATAATTAATTAAAACTAATAAAGTTTCCCCATTAATTATATCTCCTTTTTTTGCAAAGTATTTTCTATTCTCAGAAGATTTTCTACTTTTTGTAGAAACAATTTCTCCATTATCTAAAAAAAAATCTGATATTTTAACAGCTTGAGACAACAATCCTCCAGGGTTGTTTCTTAAATCTAGTACGTATTTATTGATTTTATTTTTTTTAAATTCATTAATTTTATTTTTTATTTGTTTAGCGCTATTATCATTAAATGCAGTAAGTCTTATATATCCAACGCTATCATCAATTACTTTTGATTTTACTGATTTTACTTCAATAATTTCTCTTGTAATTTGAAAAACTAATGCTTTCTTTATTCCTTTTCTTCTAATAGTTATTTCCAGTTTTGACCCAACCGGTCCCCTCATAAGCTCTACAGCTTCGGTTAAAGTTTTTCCTTGAACCTGAATTCCATTTATTTTTACAATATAGTCACCAGCTTTTACCCCTTCTCTTTCTGCAGGTGAACCGTCCATTGGTGTTACTACTTTTACAACACCATATTCCATTCCAACTTCTATTCCTAAACCACCAAATTTACCGCTAGTTTCAGTTTCCATTTCTTTAAAAGTTTCTGGAGACATATAAGCAGAGTAAGGATCTAGTGATTGCAAAACACCATTAATAGCTGCATCCATTGCATCGCTTTGATTTATCTCTTCGACATATTCTTTATTTATTTTATCTAAAACTTCACCAAACAAATCAATTTTGTTATAAATACCTTCATCATTTGCAGCAAAACTTATTTTTGAACAAATAAAAAAAACTATAGTTAAAAAAATTAGTATAAATTTTTTTTTCATATAATTAGCTTTTCTTTGGGAATTAATTCGGACCATATTTTTTCAATTTCATAAAATTTTCTTTTTTCTGGATTAAATATGTGAACTATTAAATCTATTCCGTCGATTAACTTCCAATCGTTACTATCCTTACCTTCAATTTTACAGTTAGCAACACCATTATTTTTTAACTTTTCTAAAACCTGTTCAGATAGCGCTTGAATATGTCTAGATGAAGTTCCGCTAGCAATAATCATATAATCTGCCATTGAAGATTTATTTTTAAGATCTATTGATATTATATCTAAAGCTTTATTCGAATCCAATGTTTCAATTATTACGTTTTTTAGATTCGAGATTTTATCCATTAATTAAATAAATTTTATCAAATTTTTCTTAATTTAGAAGATGAAATATTTACTTTTTTAAATTTTATAAATTTTAAACCTTTATTATTTAGTTTCCTAAAAGCCATAGATTTTAATGATTTTGATTTATAATTAGTTCTATCAAAAACTATAATTTTACATTTTGACGAAATTTCCTTCCATTTATGCCATTTATGAAAAGAAATTAGATTATCAGCTCCCATTAAAAAAAATATTTCAGACTTATTATATTTTTTCTTAATATAATTTACTAAATCTATAGTTTTATTTGATTTAATTTTTTCTTCATAAAATTTAATTGAAATAAAATTATAATTTTTAGTAATTTTTTTTGAAAGAGCAATTCTTTTCATAAGAGAAAAATGGTTTTTTGATTTAAAAGGATTTTTTTTTGTTATTGCCCAAATTATTTTACTAATTTTTACTTTTTTTTTTGCTTCTATAGAAATTTTAAGATGGCCTTTGTGTGCAGGATCAAATGACCCTCCAAGGATTCCAATTTTTTTATAATTTTTTTTCAATTTAATTTCTTATTTGTCCTTTTCCCAAAACTTCATATTTATATGAAATTAATTGATTTAAACCCACTGGTCCTCTAGGTGGAAGTTTATTAGTTGAAATTCCTACTTCTCCTCCGAATCCAAACTCTCCACCATCAGCAAATTGTGTTGAAGTATTATGCATTACTATTGAACTTTTAATATTTTTTAAAAAGAAATCTGCATTTTTTTTATTTTTTGTAATTATACTATCCGTGTGCATTGTACCGTATTTATTAATATGGTTAACAGCTTCTAAAATATTATTTACTGATTTGACCGATACTTTTGCAGACAAATATTCAGTTGACCAATTTTTTTCTTTTGCAAGATTAGATTTACCATTAAAGTTTTTTCTAACAGTTCTATCAGCAAATATTTTACAATTATTTTTTGTTAATTTTTCTAGCACTGGATTGCAAAATTTTTTTATAATTTTATTATGCATCAATATTGTTTCTGTTGCACCACATATACTGGCATTTCTTAATTTTGCATTATGAACAACTTTTATTGCCATATTTAAATCTGCATCTTTATCAATATAAGTATGACAAATTCCTTCTAGATGTCCAATTATTGGAACTGACGATAAATCTTTTACTTTTTTAACTAAGTTTTTGCCACCTCTCGGAATAATAACATCAATAAATTTTTCCATTTTAGATAGTAAATAATCTACAGATTTTCTATTTTTATTTTTTAATATTTGAACGTAGTTCTGGTCAATATTATTTATTTTTAGTGCATTTCTAAATAAATTAGCAAGGATTCTATTAGAGTTGTATGCTTCTGAGCCACCTCTTAAAATTACTACGTTGCCCGATTTAAAACATAAACTTGAAACATCCGATGTAACATTAGGTCTACTTTCATAAATTAAGCCTATTACACCAATTGGGGTTGAAACTTTTTTTATGATTAATCCATTAGGTCTTTTCCATCTATCAAGCACTTTGTTTACTGGATCGTTTAATTTAATAATTTTATTTATAGAATCTTGCATTCCTTCTATTTTTTTTGGATTTAAGGTTAGTCTATCAATTAAGTTTTCCGGAAGGTTATTTTTGATAGCAAATTTAATGTCTTTATTATTTTCCTTAAGAATAATTTTTTTATTTTTTTTAATTAATTTTAAAAATTTCAATAAAACTTTATTTTTACTTTTAGTATCAATTTTAATTTTAGAAGCTTTTTTTGCATTTATTCCAATATTTATTAAATTTTGTTTCATTTATACTTCAACCATATCATCTTTATGAACTACTTCCGATTTAGAAATATATCCTAAAAGTTCATTAATTTTATTTGAATGCTGCCCTTGAATTTTAATAGTTTCTTCTGATGAAAAAGAACTCAAACCTCGAGCATATTCTTTTAAATTTTTATCTAATATTTTTATATGATCACCTTTATTAAATTTTCCATTAACTTTTTTAATACCTGCTGCTAAAAGACTTTTACCTTTTTTTAGTGCATTGATAGCACCATCATCTACTACGAGTTCTCCCTTTGGTGATACTGAACCAATAATCCATTTTTTTCTAGCATCTAACTTTGAAACTTTTGGTAAAAACCATGTACATTTATTTTTTTCTATAATTTTTTTAATAGGTCTCTCAGAAAGACCATTTGCTATAGCCATCATACAACCAGATAGTTGGCAAATTTTTGCAGCTTCAATTTTAGTTTTCATTCCACCGGTTCCGTGTTCACTTATACTTTTAGTAGCTATCTTTTCTATATCTAAGTTTATATTTTTAATTTCTTTAATTAGTTTAGAATTTTTAAATAATTTTGGATTTTTTGTATACAATCCATCAACATCTGAAAGAAGAACTAAACAATCAGCGCTTGATATTTGAGCAACTCGAGATGCCAATCTATCATTATCCCCATATTTTATTTCAGTTGTAGCAATACTGTCATTTTCATTGACAACTGGAACAAATCCTAATTCAAATAAATTTTCAAAGGTTCTTTTTGCATTTATTGCCCTTCTTCTTTGTTCAGTATCTTCTAGGGTAAGCAAAATTTGTGAAAGATTAATTTTTTTTAAACTAAAAATTTTATTAAAAAGATTCATTAATTCTATTTGTCCTATAGAGGCAACAGCTTGACTTTTATCAAGTTTGATATTTTGTTTACTTAAATTCAATTTTTTGCACCCCAGAGCTATTGCACCTGAGCTAACCAGAATTACATTTTTTTTTTGATTTAATAAATCTTTAATATCTTTTGCAAACTCAGTTAACCATTTTTTTCTGATTTTTCTATTTTCATCAATTATTATTGATGATCCTATTTTTATTACAATTGTTTTAGATTTTTTAAGATACATATTTAATTATTTTTGATTTTATATTTGATATTGATTTTTTATCCAAAGTTGAAAGAGTTATTAAATTTCCTTTATATTTTTTTAAAAAATCATTTTTAATTTTTTTTACTTCTTTATCTTCCAAAAGATCTATTTTATTCAAAATAACTATCTCATCTTTTTTTAATAAATCCTTACTATAATTTTTTAATTCTTTTCTAACTTGGCTATAGGATTTTTTTAAATCTTCTTCTGTAATATCGATCATATGTATTAAAGATTTACATCTTTCAATATGTTTAAGAAATTTTATACCTAAACCCACACCTTTATGTGCACCTTCAATTAAGCCAGGAATGTCAGCTAAAGTAATTTCTTTATCATCATAAACTGCAACACCAAGATTTGGATTTAAAGTTGTAAATTTATAGTTAGCAATTTTTGGCGCAGCACTTGTTAAGGCAGCTAATAAACTAGATTTGCCAGCATTTGGTAAACCAATAATGCCTATATCTGCAATTGTTTTTAATTGAAGCCATATCCAAAAATCCTCGCCTATAGTTCCCTTGGTAAATTTTTTTGGAGCTCTATTTGTTGAAGATTTAAATCTAGTATTACCAAATCCTCCTCTTCCCCCAGCCGCTACTACAAATTCTTCACTTTCTTCCTTAAAATCAAAAATTAAAGTTTTGTTATCTTCTTCAAATACTTGTGTTCCAACTGGAACTTTAAGATATAAATTTTCTCCCCCTCTTCCAGTTTGATTTTTCCCTTTTCCATCACTACCTCTTTTTGCTTTAAAATGTTGTTGGTATCTAAAATCAATTAATGTGTTTAAATTTCTTTCTGATTTTAAAATTACAGAACCTCCTTTACCTCCATCTCCTCCATCTGGTCCTCCAAACTCAATAAATTTTTCTCTTCTAAAACTGGGTGATCCAGACCCGCCATCACCTGCTTTGATATAAATTTTAACTTGATCTAAAAATTTCATAATACAACTCCTTTTGATTTTTTAAGTTGTATTTATTAATTGGGTTTTACAGAAACAAATGTTCTATCAGACTTAGTTTTTTTAAATTCTACTTTACCCTCTATTTTTGCGAATATAGAATGATCTTTACCCATACCAACGTGTTCTCCAGGAAATATTTTTGTTCCTCTTTGTCTTACAATTATATTACCTGGTATGACATATTGACCGCCGTATTTTTTTACACCAAGTCTACGACCGGCACTATCACGTCCATTTCGAGATGATCCACCTGCTTTTTTTGTTGCCATAATTAAATCTTATTTTTTTTCTTCTTTTATTTTTTTTGTCTCTTTTTTTTTCTACTTTTTTTACTTCAGAAAGTACAGCACCATCTTTAGCAAAAATTTTTTTTATCTTTATTAGAGAATATTGTTGTCTATGTCCATTTTTTCTTCTTGAATTTTGTCTTCTTCTTTTTTTAAAAATTAAAATAGTTCTATTTTTACTATTTTTTACTAATTCTGCCTCTACCTTTGCACCTTTAACTAACGGAGAGCCAACTTCTAAAGTTTTATCATCTCCATATGCAAGCACTTCATTAAACTCTATTTTACTTTCTGGCTTGCTATTTTTAAGCTTTTCAATTTTTAATATATCGCTAGCTTTAACTTTATACTGTTTTCCACCTGTTTGTATTACTGCAAATGACATTATAAATCCTTATTTTTATAAAGGGCAATATAGTTCTAGACTTCTGTTAGTCAAGTTGAATAAATTAAAAATTATCCTTTAAATCTCTTAGTTTTGAAAAGTCTTCTAGATTTTTTGCTCTTAAAAAAATATTACATGCCAATTCTTCACCAATTGTTGAAGGAATTGTAGGTAAATTATTTTTTATTTTATCTTGAATTTCAAAAATTTTTTTTTCTAAATTTTTATTATTTTTTTCGTACTGTGCACAGAACATCGAATTTTTAAGAGTATATTCATGTCCACAATAAATTTTAGTATCGCTTGGAAGCTTTTTCAGTTTGTTTAATGAAGAAAACATTTGTTCATATGTGCCCTCAAATATTTTACCACAACCAAGTGAAAAAAGTGTATCTCCAGTAAAAGCTATTTTATCTTTTGAAAAATAAAAACAAATATGTCCAGATGTATGTCCTGGGATATGAATAATTTTCGCTTGAAAATCTTCATTCATCCAGGTTTGATTATTTTCAACAAATATATCTATCTCTGGTATTCTATCTTTATCATTTTTAAATCCAACAATTTTCAATCCATACTTTTTTTTTAACTCATTATTTCCACCAACATGATCATAATGATGATGTGTATTTAATATAAATTTTAAATTGATATTTTTTTTTTCAACAATTTCAATAATTGGTTTAGATTCACTTGGATCAATTACACAGGCATTTTTTGTTTTTTTCATTTATTAATAAATATGAATAGTTATCTTTCAAACATTTAATTATTTCAACTTTCATACTATCTTTCTATTACAAAAATTCCTAATTGAGAAAATAAATTTTTATAATTTAAATTTGAACTATTAATTTTTATATTTTTTTTATTACAATAATTTACAAAATCTTTTATAGTACACATATGAAGATTTGGAGTATTATACCATTCATTAGGTAAATCTTTTGTTATTGGCATTGTTCCTCTAAAAAGCAAATGTAATCTAACTTTCCAATATCCAAAATTTGGTATTGTAACAATTGCCTTTTTACCAACTCTTAATAACTCATTAATTACATTTTCTGGATCTAGAAATGCTTGAAGTGTTTGACTTAAAATAACATAATCAAAGGATGATTTAGGAAATTGTTTTAAATCTTTTTCTGCATCTCCTTCAATAACAGTTAGACCTTTTTCTATACATTTTTGTACATTACTTTTTAATATTTCTAAACCTCTTATATCATTTGTAATATTTTCATTAATATATTTCATTAACTCACCATCACCACAACCAACATCTAAAACTTTTGCATTTTTTTCTACTAAATTTGCTATTACGTTAAATTCTTTTTTCATTTAATTTGTTATATGATGTATTTAAAAAATTTTTAATTGTATTAAGAAAATCAGGAATATCTAATAGAAATGAATCGTGGCCTTTATCTGATGTTATTTCAGCAAATCCAACATTTTTTCCAATAGAATTCAGTGCAATCACAATTTCTCTATTTTCAGATGTTGGGTATAGCCAATCAGAAGTAAAAGATACGATGAAGAACTTTGTATCAGATTTTTCAAATGCTTTTGAAAGGTTTCCATTAAATTGTTTTGTAAGATCAAAATAATCCATTGCTCTTGTTATATAAAGATAACTATTTGCATCAAATCTATCTACGAAAGCTGAGCCTTGGTACCTAAGGTAACTTTCAATTTGAAAATCTGCATCAAAACTAAACTTTAAGTCATCTCTTTCTTGAAGTTTTCTTCCAAACTTTTCCTCTAAACCTTTTTTTGACAAATAAGTAATATGTGCTGCCATTCTTGCAACAGCCAATCCTTTATCAGGAGATTTTTCATTTTCTTCATAAAATCCATTTGACCAGTTATGATCTGCCATAATTGATTGTCTTCCAAGTTCATTTAGTGCGATGTTTTGTGCTGAATGACTTGCGGTACAGGCGATAGGGATAGCAGTTTGTGTTTTATTTGGAAAGTTAGATACAAATTGAAGTACTTGCATTCCCCCCATTGACCCACCTAAAACTGAAAACAATTTATTAATTTTGAAAAATTCTAATAAATGATATTGAGCATTAACCATATCATTTATAGTTATAACTGGAAAATCTGTTCCAAAATTTTTTTTAGTTTTAGGATTAATATTGCTTGGACCATAAGAGCCCATACATCCCCCAATTACATTTGCACAAATTACAAAATATTTTTGTGTATCTATAGCTTTTCCAGGTCCTATAAGATAATTCCACCAACCTTCTTTATTAGTTATAGGATTTATACCTGAAGCAAACTGGTCTCCTGAAAGAGCATGAAATGCTAAAATTGCATTATCTTTTTTATCATTGAGTTTTCCATAGGTTTCGTATGCTAAAGGGAAATTAGATATAGTTTGCCCACAGTCAAGCTTCAATGGTTTATCAATAATTAATTTTTTTACCTTTTCAATATTGTTCATTTTTTCTTTTTTTTGAATTGTGAGGTAAAAAAAACTTATTTAGCGGTTTTTTTATAGCGCTCGCAATTCAGTTAAATCAGCGCATAAATTATTTACAGGATACATTTAAATATGTCAATTTTATAAAAATATTAAATATTTTATGTAAATACGTAATTTTTTATCTATAAAGATACAAAATATTGAAAATTATGACTTCGCTTAACTTTAGAAAAATAAATATAGAAGCTTATAAGCCAGGAAGATCTGTATTAAAAAAAAAGAAAAATGTAATAAAACTATCGGCCAATGAATCGGCACTAGGAATGAGCCCTAAAGTGCTCAAAATATTACAAAGAAAAAACCATAAAATTTCTAAATATCCAGATAGTAAAGCAATAGATTTAAGAAAAACAATTTCTTCAAAATTTAAATGTGAATTTAATAAAATTATTTGTGGTTCTGGATCAGATGAAGTAATTCAAATGATATGCCAACTTTTTCTTAAATCAGGAGATGAAGTAATTGTTCCACAATATAGTTTTTTGATGTACAGAATATACGCATCAATTGTTGGTGCAAAAGTGGTTTTTTCTAAAGAGAAGCAATTTAGAGTTTCAGTTGAAAATATAATTAAAAAGGTTAACAAAAAAACTAAAATTGTTTTTATAGCAAATCCAAACAATCCAACTGGCACATATTTAGAAAAAAAAGAACTAATTAATTTAAGAAAAAAATTAAATAAAAAAATTTTATTGGTCGTAGATGATGCATATGATGAATACATGAAAGATAAAAATTATTCTTCAGGATTAAGTATGTTTAAGAATAAAAAAAACGTATTTATTTTAAGAACTTTTTCTAAAATATATGGGCTTGCTTCTTTAAGAGTTGGCTGGGGATATGGTGATAGAAAAATAATTGATGCACTAAATATGATTAAACCACCTTTTAATGTAAATAAAATTGCTCAGTTATGTGCAATAGAATCTTTAAAGGATAGTAAATTTATCAATAAATCAGTTAAGCATAACTTATTTTGGAGTAAAAAAATTAAAAATAACTTAGAACAATTTAATATTTTTTGTAATAAAGTAAGTGCAAATTTTCTTTTGCTTAATTTTGATAAATGTAAATTCAATGCAAATAATGTTGAAAAAAAATTATTAAATAAAGGTTTAATATTAAGAGATACTAAAACTTATGGAATAAAAAATTGTTTAAGACTAACAATTGGAAACAATTCAGAAAACAAGTTATTTTTAAAAAGTATAAACGGGATATTTAAAAATGTTTAAAAAAGTATTAATAATAGGATGCGGGTTAATAGGTTCATCAATTCTAAGAGCTATATATACCAAAAAATTGTCTAAAAAAATTTTTGTATTAGAAAAATCAAAAAAAAATATTTCTAAAATAAAAAAAATTAGATCAAATTGTAAATTTATTAAAAGTATAAATACTGAAATTTCTGATATTGATTTAGTTATTTTATGTACACCCATGAGTCAGTACAAAAAAATAATTGAAAAATTAAATAAAGTTTTAAAAGTAAGTTGTTTGATTACAGATGTTGGCTCTACAAAACAAAATATAATTAAATTAAAAAATAAAATTCTTAACAAAAAATTAAGTTGGATATCTAGTCATCCTATAGCTGGATCTGAGGTTAGTGGTCCAGAACATGGAAATAAAAATTTGTTTTTAGATAAATGGTGTGTAATTATTAAGGAAAAAAAGCAAAATTCAAAAAAAATTAAATTATTAAATAAATTTTGGAGAAAAATTGGATCTAAAGTAGTTTTCATGAATCCTGTTAACCATGATAAAATTTTTTCTATCACAAGTCATTTACCCCATCTAATTGCATACAACTTAATTAAAACTGCGCAAGATTCACAGAAAGTTCAAAAAAAAAATCTAATTCAATATAGTGCAGGAGGATTGAGAGATTTTTCAAGAATTGCTGCATCAAATGAGATTATGTGGAGAGATATATTTTTTAATAATGATAATATAATTAAAGCAATAAATTTATTTACTCACAATTTAAACTCATTTAAAAAAATAATTCAAAATAAAAATAATAAAAAACTTTTATCTAGATTATCTAATTCAAAAAAAGTCAGAACACAAATTGTACAATTAAAACAAGACGTAGCAAAACCAGACTTTGGAAGAGAGTAATTTATATTTTACAAATTTTTTTGACTTTTAAATTTGCAGTTTTTTCTATTCTTTTTATTGTTTCGTTGATTGGCATTATAACAACTTTTTTTTCTGGACCATAAGCATGAATTAATTCTTTTGAATTAATACATACTGCGACATGTCCTTTCCAATAAATGATATCCCCAAGTTTAAATTTTTTTTTTGTTCTATTTCCTTTTTTGTATCTTATTTGATCAATTGTATCTCTAGGAAAAAAGCTTTTGTTAAATTTGTAAAAAAGTTGAATTAGGGCTGAACAATCAATACCCTGGTGAGTCTTACCTCCCCATTTATATTTACAATTTAAATATGACTTAAAGATTTTAGAAAAATTTTTTTCTTTTTTATTTATAAGGGTTATATCTTTTTGTTTTATCCATTTATTTTTTCCAAACATAACATAATTTTTTTTTTTATTTATAATTTCAATTTCACTTGAAAATGGTAAAAAATTTTTTGATTTATAAACCCTTGTCTTTAAAACTTTTACTTTGTGAGTAGGTTTAAATTTTTTAATAAAATTTTTATTTTTTATATAACCAATATATCTGTCGTAAGATGTTTTTATTTTAAGAAAATTTTTTATTTTTCTTAAAACTTTAAATTTTTCTCCATAAATAATTTGTGAGCTAATTTTGGAATTAGTGGAAGGTTGTTCGTATATATTTATACAGGGATATATTGAGTAATAATTACTTTGCACCAATTTTTATCTTATTCCTTATAAACCATAAACAAATCAGAGAAGGAATTACCATTATTGTGGTTAAAACAAAAAAAGTTCCCCAGTCACCATTGAGCCAATCAACTAGAGCTCCTGAAGATGAAGCGAGAGTTGTTCTACCAGCTGTTCCTATTGAAGCAAGTAAAGCATATTGAGTAGCAGTATAAGTTCTATCAACTAATAAAGAAATAAATGCTACAAAAGCTACCGTTGCAAAAGCAGCTGTAATATCATCAGCTATTACTGCAATTGCAAATAATAATTCAGATTTACCTGTCCATGCTAAAATAGCGAATAAAAGGTTTGTTAGAGCCATTAGTCCTCCAGCAAAAAACATTGTTTTTATTGTTCCTGCCCTCATTGCCATCACCCCGCCTAGTAACGTGAAAACAACAGTTGTAATCCAACCAAGTCCTTTAGAGTAAATTGCAATCTGTCCTTTTGAAAATCCAATTTCTTTATAAAAAACAATAGACATACGTCCAAGGAATGCTTCTCCAATTTTAAATAAAAACACAAACCCTAAAATTCCTGCAGCGATAGCAAAGCCATTTTTTTTAAAGAAACTAATGATAGGTCCACCAATAGTTCCTGTTATATAAGCAATAAAATTAGTTATAATATTGCTAGATCCTAGTTTTTTTCCAATTATTCTATCAGTCTCTTCTTGTTTTCTTTGTCTATCAGTTTCAATTGGCTCATGAACAAACATCAAACCAATATTCATTAAAATTATTACAACTCCTAAAACTAAAAAAGTAGCTTGCCAATAGTCAGCAATACCTATGTTTTGAAAATATTCTGCTGTAAATAAAGCGACAACTCCTCCTAGTTTATAACCAGTCCACCAACCAACCACTGCCATTGCAGCACCTGCTGCCATAGCTTTTCCTTCATTTTCATTGATTTGTTCAATTCTTAAAGCGTCAACAGTAATGTCTTGGGTAGCAGATGCTATGGCAATAATTAATCCAACAGTAATAAGTAGAGCTAAGTTTTGTGTTGGGTTTATAAAACTCCAAACTAATAAACTTATCAAAATTGCAATTTGCATTAAAACTATCCACCCTCTTCTGTGGCCTAGCTTTTTTGTTAATAGAGGTATTTGAATTCTGTCTATTATGGGTGCCCATAAATAATTGAATGCATATACTCCAAAAATTAAACCTGCCCATCCTATTGTTGATCTACTAAGTCCTTCTTCTTTTAGCCAAAGACTTAAACTACTCGCAATTAATACCCATGGAAATCCACTTATTGCTCCAAGAAGCAATATCCTCAGCATTCTTATATCTTTGTAAACTAAAAGAGACTGAACCCAACTTTGTTTTTTTTCTATCATTAATACTTTCTCCAAAAAGATGGAATAAATAACACTAATATAGCAAATAACTCAAGTCTACCTAAAATCATTCCTAAACTTAAAGCCCATTTAGAAGGATTAGATAATGACGAAAAATTTCCATTTGGCCCAATAGTTTCGCCTAGTCCGGGGCCAACATTGGATATAGAGGTTGCCGCTCCTGATATTGAAGTAATAAAATCTAGACCGGTTAAGGACAATATTGCTGTTAAACAGAAGAAAATAATAATATAGAGAAAGATAAATGAAATAACTGACGACATAAATTTATCATCGATATTATTTTTGTCATACTTAATTATAAATATACCCCTTGGATAAATAATTTTTTTTAACTGATTTACTAAGAAATGATAAAGTAGTTGAATTCTAAAAATTTTAATTCCGCAAGCTGTTGATCCTGCACATCCACCAATAAACATTAATATTAAAAAAAATATTAGAGGAAAATTTCCCCATTGATCAAAATCTTTAGTAACATAGCCAGTTCCAGTTAAAATTGAAATTACATTAAATGCAACCGATCTTATACTTATTTCGAGTAAATTTTGTTTTAAAATTGCCAAGTAAATAAATAATATTATTATAGAAAATATTATTACCTTAAAAAATGTTTTGATTTGTGTATCTGAAAAAAATATTTTTTTATCTCCATTAAGGAACTTTATATAAGCAATAAAAGGAATGCTTCCTAGCAATATAAATATCATTGAAGTTGTTTCTATTAAAATACTATCAAAATGTCCTATAGATTCATTGTAATTAGAAAAACCTCCTGTGGCTATAGTTGTCATTGAATGAGTTAGACTATCAAAAAAATTCATTCCAAAAATTTTATAAAATAAAGCACACGAAAAAGTTAAGACTGTGTAGATTACAATTAGTCTTAAACTAATTTCTTTAGATTTTGGTAATATTTTTTCAGCATTATCATTACTAGATATTTTAAATAGCTGCATACCTCCAACATTCATTATTGGCATAAGTGTAATTGCCATTACAATTATTCCAATTCCTCCTAACCATTGAAGTATAGCTCGCCAAAATAATATACTTTTTGGTGCATTATCTAAATTAATTATTACAGTTGAACCAGTTGTCGTAATTCCAGACATACTTTCAAAAAAAGCATCGGTTATATTTAGATTTAGGTCGGAGAATACAAATGGTAAGGATCCAAATACAGCTATACTTATCCACGAAAGTGCAGTCAGCAGAAAAGCTTGAGGTAAATTTAACTTTTTATCATGATCTAAATTTGACAAAAAAAATAGAACACCAAATACAATTGTAATGATTCCTGAACTAATAAATGATGAATCTAAATCATTATATATAAATTGAATAATTACTGGGATAATCATGGCTAATCCCAAAATTACTTGTAATACACCAAGTGTGAAAAACACAGTTTTATAATTCGACATTTTGAATGGACATTATTTTATGGTAAATAAATTTCAACTCTATAAGAATTATTAAAATCATGAATTTTATGAGTTATTTTTGTATTTAAACAGTGATCGATAAACTAAACATAGAAAAAACTAATGCATGGCCTTTTGTTGAGGCTAAAAAAATTCTTCGAGAAAGAAAAAAATATATAGATCAAAAAGGTAGAATAATTTTACAAACTGGATATGGACCTAGTGGACTTCCTCATATTGGGACATTTGGAGAAGTTGCCAGAACCTCAATGCTTGTTAATGCTTTAAATCAATTAACAGATCTGCCTAAAGAAATTATCACATTTTCAGATGATATGGATGGATTAAGAAAAATTCCAGAAAACATTCCTAATAAAGATCTTTTAAAAGATAATTTACATAAACCTTTAACAGTTGTTCCTGATCCTTTTAATAAATTTAATAGTTTTGGAGAACATAATAATGAAATGTTAAAAGATTTTTTAAATAATTTTAATTTTAAATATACTTTTAAAAGTTCAACTGATCTTTACAAATCTGGATTTTTTAATGAAACACTAAAACTTATATTAGAAAAATATAAAGATATTATGGATATAATTATTCCCACATTAGGTAAAGAAAGGCAAAAAACATATTCACCATTTTTGCCAATTTGCCCTGATACTGGTATTGTTTTAGAAATTCCTGTTTTAGAAATAGATGATAAAAATTCAAAAATTATTTTTGATAATTTTGGAAAAAAATTAGAAAAGAGTATTTTAGATGGGAATTGCAAGCTTCAATGGAAAGTAGATTGGGCAATGAGATGGTATGCTTTAGATATTGATTTTGAAATGTACGGCAAGGATTTAATTGAAAGTGCTATCTTATCTACAAAAATTATAAAAATATTAGGAAAAACTAATCCTTCCGGATTTGCTTATGAGCTATTCTTAGATGAAAAGGGTGAAAAAATATCAAAATCAAAAGGTAATGGAATAACAATTGATGAATGGTTAAAATATGCCTCTCCTGAAAGTTTATCTTTATTTATGTATCAAAACCCAAAAAGAGCAAAAAAATTATATAAAGAAATTGTTCCTAAAGCTGTTGATGAATACTTAGACTTTATTGAGAAGGGAAAAAATCAAAATGAATTACAAATGTTATTAAATCCTGTTTGGCACGTTCACAATGGAACGATCCCAAAAGAAAATACTATTATGACATTTTCAATGCTTCTTAACTTAGTTGAAGCTAGCAATGCTAATTCAAAAGAACTTTTATGGAAGTTTGTTAAAAAATATAAACCAAATATTTTAGAAAAAGAACATCCAATATTTAACAATTTAATTGACTATGCAATTAAATATTTTGATGACGTAATTAAAAAAAATAAAAAATATAAAAAACCTAACGCAGAAGAAAAAAAAGCTCTTGGTTCATTAGTCCTTGAATTAGAAAAATGTGATGATGGAATGCAACCAGAAGAAATTCAAACTAAAATTTATACAGTGGGAAAAGAAAATGGTTATAAAGATAATCTAAGAGACTGGTTTAAATTGATTTACGAGGTAGTTTTTGGAGATGAAAATGGTCCAAGAATGGGTTTTTTTATTAGTTTTTTTGGCGTTAAAGAGACACAACAATTAATAAAAGATAAAATTAACTGATGTTTTCAAAAATAAGATCATTAATATTTAAATTAGATCCCGAAACAGCACATGATTTAGCTATTAAGGCTCTCAAATTTAATCTTGTTTTTAAAAATAAAATTAAAAACAACAAATCAATTCAAACAGAAATTTTTGGAAAAACAATTCCAAATCCAATAGGTATAGCAGCTGGTTTTGATAAAGATGCAGAAGTTTATAATCCTTTGTTTAAATTAGGATTTGGATTTGTAGAAGTTGGAACTGTAACTCCAATTAATCAATATGGAAATCCTAAACCAAGAATATTTCGCCTTGAAGAAGATGGGGCATTAATAAATAGACTTGGGTTTAATAATTCAGGCTCAGAAAAAGTAAGATCAAGAATCATTTCAAATTCGCCCAAAGGCCTATTTGGAATAAATATTGGACCAAATAAAGATACAAATAATAGACTAGAAGATTATTTAATTGGTCTTCGTAAATTTTATAATCTTGCTGATTATTTGACCATTAATATATCTTCTCCTAATACAGAAAATCTAAGAAGTTTTCATAATGAAGAAGAGCTAAATGAACTTTTGAGTTTAATTGAAAAAGAAAAAAAATTATTAAAAACTTCAGTACCTATAGCAGTAAAAATATCACCAGATATTCAAGACGAAAATATAAATACAATTTCAGACTTGCTTTTAAAATATAATGTTAAAGCAGTAATAATTTCAAACACAACTGATGGTAATAGAGAAAATTTATTTAATATTAATAAATTAGAAAAGGGGGGTCTTTCAGGAAAACCTTTAGAAAAAAAATCAAATGAACTAATTAATAAATTTTATAGAATTTTAAAAAATCAAATAAAAATTATAGGAGTAGGTGGAGTTGATTCTGGTCAGAGTGTTTACCAAAAAATAATTAATGGAGCTAGTTTAGTTCAACTTTATACCGGTATGATTTATCAAGGCCCCGATATTGCTTCAAAAATAAGTGAAGAATTAATAAATATTTTAGATAAAGAAAGAATAAAAAATATATCTGACATAGTAGGAAGTAAAAATTGATCTTGACTGGAAACTTTAGAACACCTATACAATCATAAATTTTATGTCTAAAAAATGTGAACTTACTGGAAAAATTCCCCTTAAAGGTCATAAGGTTAGTCATGCTAACAATAAGACTAAAAGAAGATTTTTGCCCAATCTTAAGAAAGTAAAATTTAAAAGTATAATTTTAAATAAAAGTTTAAGATTAACAGTATCTAATGCAGGAGTCAGAACAGTAGATAAAAAAGGAAGTTTTGACCAATTTATTAAAAGTGCAAAATCTAGAAATTTATCTTCAAGATTAAAAAAATTAAAAAAATCATTACTTAGTAAATCTGCTTAATGAATAGAGCTTTTATAACACTTTCATTTTTAATGGGAGTGGTTGTTTTAATATCTAATTATTTAGTTCAGTTTCCAATTAATTATTTTGGTTTAAATGAAATATTAACTTATGGAGCATTTAGTTATCCAATAGCTTTTCTAATAACTGATATTGCAAATAGATTTTATGGCAAAACAACTGCAAAAAAAATTGTATATATAGGTTTTGCATTAGGTATTTGTTTTACGCTTTTATTTTCTACAAATTTTGCAGATTTGATTTCAATAAGAATTGCAATTGGTTCAGGCACAGCCTTTATAGTTGCTCAATTACTTGATGTTCAAATTTTTGACCAGCTAAGAAGAAAAAAATGGTTTGTAGCTCCTTTAACATCTTCTTTATTTGGCTCTTTCGTTGATACTTTTTTATTCTTTTCAATATCCTTTTATGGAACTGGAATACCTTGGTTTACTCTATCACTAGGAGATTTGGCAGTAAAAATTTTTGTTGCATTGGCAATGTTAATTCCATTTAGATTATTACTAAGAAGAGTTAAGACAGTTTAAAATTATTTATATAAAAATTTATAGGATAAGATTTTATAAGCTAATTTAGCCACTAAAAAGTTATATGAATTAAAACCTTTTATTGGAGCAAGTTCATTTATATCTGCACCAACAATATTAGAATTTTTCATAGCTATTTTTATTATTTCTAAAGTTTCATCCCAAAAAATTCCACCAGGCTCAGGAGTACCAGTTGCGGGCATGATACTTGAATCAAATCCATCTACATCAAAAGTTAAATAAACTGTTTTATTTTTGATCATTTTTTTAAATTTATTTAAATTCCATTTCTTTTTATCTTTTGCCCAAAAAATATTAATCCTTGAAGAATTTTTTTTTAAATAAGGCATTTCACTTTGTGATATATTTCTAATACCAAAAGATATCACTGAAACATTTTTATAATCCAAACATCTCCTTATTGCAGATGCATGCGAAAATTTTTCTCCATTATAACTTTCTCTTAAATCAGCGTGCGCATCAAAATGTAATAAATATAATTTTTTATATTTTTTTGTAAATGGAGCTATACAACCAGGTGTTATTGAATGTTCACCTCCAAGAGTTAATGGAAAAATTTTCTTCTTTAAAATATTTTCATTTATTTTTGACATTTTATTTAATGCCTTATTTATATTTTTATCTATTTTGAATGGTTTTAATGTTTTGATACCAATTTTTTTATAAGGTTCACAGTTTAACTCTTCATCATATAATTCAACTTGATGTGAAGCTTTAATAATTTCTCTGGGACCATTTTTTGTTCCACCACCATAACTAACAGTTTTTTCTAGACCAAATGGAACAACTATAGCTTTTTCTTTGATATTAAACTTATTGTCAATTCCAAGAAATCCCTTTTTGTTTGATAAGAAATTCAATTTTTATCCAAATATTTTTGAAAAATTTTTTCTCGTTCTATTCTTCCAATCACCATTATGATAAGCATCACTTGCAATTAAAGGAAGAACACTGGTTGCCTCAGCAAAAACCATTTGTTCTTTTGTAACATCAACCTTACCCCATGAACTTGCCTCTTTTAGAGTAGAACTACTGCATGCACCATCTCTTGAATCGGCAACAGTTATTTGAACGGCATATTTGTGCATATCAACCTCTTTTCCTAAAAGTTCAGCACAAATAACTGTATCTTGAATAAAATTTTTTGGAACTCCTCCACCAATCATAAATAATCCAGATCCCTTTGACCTAATTTTAATTTCAGTCAGTTCACGAAATTCTTTAATTGAATCTATCGTTATATGTTTTTTTGGGTTTTTTTCTTGATGCATTACCAATCCAAAGCCTGCACTCGAGTCTGTAAAAGCTGGGCAAAAAATTGGAACATTATTATCATACGCTGTTTCAATTAATGAACCTTTCTTTTTTGCATTATTTTTTAAATATTTTCCAATTTCATTAATAAATTCTCTAGATGTATAACTTCTGGGTTCTAACTTATCCGCTATTTCACATATTGTTTTATCACACATTTGAAGTTCATCTTCATCGATGTAAGTATCATAAATTCTATCAATATAATTTTTTCTTAGCTCAGTATCGTCTTGAAATTGAGAGCCTTGATAATGTTTAAATCCAAGAGCCTCGAAGAAATCCATATCAATAATTGATGCTCCAGTAGCTACTACTGCATCAATCATGTTGTATTTAATCATGTCTCTATAAATGTGCATACAGCCTGCAGCAGAAGTAGATCCAGCTAAAGTTAAAAAAATTGTACAATCTTTATCTTTAATCATTTCATTAAATATATTGGCTGCATTTGCAGTTTCTCTAGAAACAAAAGACATCTTTTTCATAGAGGAAATTATTTTTCTTGTATCAAAGGAAGTGATATCAATGTGTTCAACTGGAGAATTAAGAAAATCTTTTTTGCTATTATGTCCTAAATTCTTTTTATCTGACATTTAGGCAACAAGAAATTGTTTTTCAATTTCTTTGTTATACATCGTCATTATTGGATTATCTTCTACTTCAAATATATTATCTGAGTAAAGTCCATTAAAATCAGTTCTAAATGTTAAACCATATGCACCAAGTTGGCCTAGCTCAATATAATCATTTTCTTTAACATTATTTGGTAGAATGAAAGGTCCTTTCATATAATCCATACTATCACAGGTTGGACCATAAAAATCAAAAGCAGTTAATTTTTTTGAAATAATTCTTCCATTAGTAATTAATTTTGATGGATAAACAATATTGGGAAACCCTGCATCAAATAGTGATCCATATGTTCCATCATTTATATAAAGTTTTTGTTTTTTTCTTAGATTTACTCTAACTATCGTTGATCCACTCTCCGCAACAATTGCTCTGCCTGGTTCACAAATTATCTTAGGTAATTTTTCTAGTTTTAAATTATCCAATGCATTTTTGATTTCTTCAAAATAGTTTTGAATAGATTGAGGAATTAAATCTGGATATATCGTAGGAAAGCCACCACCTACATTAATGAAGTCTGGAACTATTTTTGTACGTTTAATTATATTTCCAATTTCAGAAATACCTTTTGAATAAGAAATAGGATGCATACATTGCGAACCTACATGAAAACTTAGTCCTATTTTTTTTGCATATTGTTTTGTTAATCTTAGCAGACCTGTAGCTTCTGATTGGATAGCTCCAAATTTTTTAGACAAATCAATTTCAGCATGCTCATTGGAAACTGAAATTCTAACAAATAATTCAAGATCTTTTGCATTATTTGTGCTTTCTAAAATTTTGATTAACTCGTCTTTTGAGTCTAGTGAATATGCTCTTATACCATATTTGAAATATGATTCTTTTATGCTTTCTCTACTTTTTACTGTATGCATAAAAGAGCACTTGGCTGATTTACTAATATTTTTTATAGTTTTAATTTCATTAATTGAAGCAACATCAAAATTATCAATACCGCTTTCAACTATAGTTTTCAAAACTAATGGATTAGGATTTGTTTTTACAGCGTACAAAACATCTCCAGGAAATTTATTTAGAAAAAACTTTGATGCTAATTGTATAGACTTTTTTCTTATACAATATGCCGCTTCATTTGGTTTCAGTTGATTTACTAATTCTTCAACTGTTTTAAATTTTTGCATATAATTTCCCCAAAAAAAATTTAACAAAAAAAACCTGCATAACAGCTATGCAAGTTTCATAAATTCAGCATTTATGGGATATGATCACTAAAGTAAAGTAAATAATTCTATTGAAATTAACTTTTTAGTTGCCATATAAGGCTCATGACTAGTAAAGAAAATGCTAAAAATATTGCCGAATTTGAGGACAAATCACTACTCATAGTTGATGATGACAATCCATTTAGAGATAGATTGTCTAGAGCCATGGAAAAAAAAGGTTTTCAGGTTTATCAAGCAGAAAGTGTAAAAAAAGGAGTAGAAACATTGTCAAAACAAAAATTTGCTTTTGCAGTTGTTGACCTGAGGCTTGGTGATGGAAATGGACTAGAGGTTGTAAAAGAGATAAGAAAAACTAATTCAAATAGCAGAGTTGTAATGTTAACAGGTTATGGAAATATTCCAACTGCAGTTGCAGCTATTAAACAGGGTGCAATAGATTATTTAGCAAAACCCGCTGATGCAGATGATGTTGAAAGAGCGCTTTTAGCAGATCCTAATAAAAATGCAGCTCCACCTGAAAATCCAATGTCAGCCGATAGGGTTAAATGGGAACATATTCATCGTGTATTTGAGCTTTGCAATAGAAATGTTTCAGAAACTGCAAGAAGACTAAAAATGCACAGAAGAACTCTTCAAAGAATTCTTTCTAAAAGATCTCCTAAATAAATTTTCTTAATTTTAAAATATTTTTAGCCAGTAAAGCTAAAATAGAAATTTTAAATAATTCTGCTAGTAAAAAAGGAGTTGCTCCAAGTTGGATTATTGGTTTATCCCAGCCTATTAAATTTCCTAACCAAAAAATTCCTAATATATAAATTGTTGAAACAGATAATAGTAATTTAACAAAATTATTCAAAATATTTTTATTAAAATTAAAGTAACCAGCTAAAAAAGTTGCAAATAAAAAACCAATTAAATATCCCATGGTTGGACCAGTGAAATAAACTATTCCAACACCTTTTTCAGGCGAATTAGAAAAAACTGGTAAACCAAATATTCCCTCTATCAAGTATAAACTAACTGTTGCTAAACCAACTTTATAACCAAAAGACATTCCCAAAAAAAGTACGACAAAAGTTTGCATTGTCATTGGAACTGGATAAAAGGGAATTTTGATTTTTGAAGATATAGTTAAAAGAATTGAACCTAAAAATATTACCAAAATGTACTTCAGTATTCTTAAGTTTTGAGATTTTACTAATTCCATAAATTTATTCTACTATTATTAAGTTAAATTATCTAGTTTTTTGTTAATCTTATAAAAACATCTTCTAAATCACCATCGTCTGTAGATATATCAGATAACTTAATATTTTGATCACCTATAAACTTAATTATTTCATTAATATTTAGTGCATTCTTTTCATATGAAACAACAAGTTCATTTATATCGTTTGATAAAATATTTATTGATTTTAAAGAATTATTATTAATATTAACTTTTTTATCAACTGCAAATTTTACAATTTTTGTCTGAATTCTTTTTAATAAGTTTTTCGTAGTATCTAAAGCTGCTAAACTACCTTTATTTAATATTCCAATTCTATCACACATTTCTTCAGCTTCTTTTAAATAATGGGTAGTTAAAATTATTGTTACACCTTGTTTATTAAGTTGCTTTATATTGTCCCAAAGTTTGCTTCTTAATTCGACGTCAACACCTGCAGTTGGTTCATCTAAAACGATTATTGGAGGTTTATGTACCAAAGCTTTTGCGACTAATAAACGTCTTTTCATACCACCAGATAGTGCCCTGGTATAACTTTGAGACTGTTGTTCTAAAGAAACGAGCTTTAATATAGTATCTGTAATTCTATCTTTTTTTTTAATCCCATACATTCCAGCCTGAAGTTCTAAAATATTTTTTGGAGTAAAAAATGGGTCCACATTTACTTCTTGAGGCACAATTCCAATTGAAGCTCTAACTTGTCTAGGATTTATATCCAAATTAAAACCCCAAACATTTACTTCTCCTGAGGTTTTAATTGTTGTTCCTGCTAAAATATTTATAAATGTACTTTTACCTGCTCCATTTGGACCTAACAAGCCAAATATCTCTCCTTCATTCACTTCTAAGTTTAAATTATTTATAGCATGTACTGATTTTGAACTATTCTTTGAATAAATTTTATTTAAATCTTTTATATATAAAACATTTTTTTTGTTCATTGATCGTTATACATTTATAACATTAGCATAAATTAAGATAACATTATTTTATGAGTAAAATAAAAAATACAGATCACTTTTATCTTATTGATGGATCTGGATATATATTTAGAGCCTATTATGCTCTACCTCCTCTATCTAGAAAAAGCGACGGAATGCCTACTGGAGCAGTAAGTGGATTTTGCAACATGTTGTTTAAATTATTAGAGGACTCTAAATCAAATGAAAATAAACATAAGCCAACTCACTTTGCAGTAATTTTTGACTCTGCCAGAAAAAATTTTAGAAATGAAATATACTCCGATTATAAAGGAAATAGGTCGGATGCACCAGAAGATCTAGTGCCTCAATTTGAATTTATAAGAAAGTCAGTAAAAGCATTCAACCTTCCATCAGTTGAATTAATAAATTATGAGGCAGATGATCTTATTGCTACTTATGTGGAACAAATTTTAAAAGAAGGAGCTAAGGTAACAATTGTTTCATCTGATAAAGATTTGATGCAGTTATATAAAAAAAACATTCGTATTTATGATCCAATGAAAAATAAATTTATTACGAATGAAGATATAAATAATAAATTTGGTGTTGGTCCAGATAAAGTAATTGATGTACAGTCTTTAGCTGGAGATAGTAGTGATAATGTTCCTGGAGTTCCTGGAATAGGAGTAAAAACTGCGGCAGAATTAATAAATCAATATGGAAATTTAGAAAATTTATTAAAAAATGCAAAAAAAATAAAACAAAACAAAAGAAGAGAAACTTTAATAGAAAATAAGGATAAAGCAATTATAAGTAAAAAATTAGTTACTCTTAAAAAAGATGTACCAGTTAAAGATAAAATTTCAGAATTTAAAATAAAAGAAATAGATAAAAATAAATTATATAATTTCTTGAGAGAAATGGAATTTAACAGATTATTGAGCTCTGTTATTTCAACTTATGGAGATTTAGAATTTTCTAATAAGACAAAAGTCGTTGATAACGAGGAGAAGAATCATAAAATTTCTAATAAAAACTATGAATTAATTCAAAAAGAAAAAGATTTAGACAGATGGTTAAATGAAGCTGAAGAAAATGGCGAGATTGCTGTTGATACAGAAACCAGCTCGTTAGATCCTCATCAGGCAAAGTTAGTAGGCATTTCCTTTTCTACAAAAATTGGGAAAGCTTGTTATATTCCAATCGGACATACTGAAGGTAAAAATCTTCAAGAAAAAAGTGTTATTAAAAAAATCAAATCAGTTTTAGAGGACAAAAGTATAAAGAAAATCGGTCAAAATATTAAATTTGATTATATCATTTTCTACCATAGAGGAATAAATATGAATGCAATCGAAGACACCATGCTTATGTCTTATATTTTGGACGCGGGAAAAAATAGACACAATATGGATACTTTGTCAGAAATTCATTTAGATCACAAAACAATAGCTTTTAAAGATCTTGTTGGAACTGGAAAAAAACAGATTAATTTCAGTGAAGTAAAAATTGATACTGCTAAAGATTATGCTGCCGAAGATGCCGATATAACTTTTAGATTATATAAAATTTTTAGTAAAAACCTAAAATTAGAAAAATTGATAAATATGTATGAAATTTTTGAAAAACCATTAGTTAAAATTTTAGCATTAATGGAAATTTATGGTATTAAAGTAAATCAAAAATTTCTTCAACTTCTTTCAAATAAATTTGAAAAAAAAACTAAATATTTAGAAAAAGAAATTTATAAGATTACAAAAAAAGAATTTAAAATCGGTTCTACTAAACAGCTTGGTGAAGTTATGTACAATGAAATGAAAATTTCATCGTTAAAAAGAACTAAAAAAGGCAGTTTTGCTACTAGTGCACAGGTATTAGAAGATCTTGCTTTCAAAGGACATAAATTGCCAAAACTTGTTTTAGATTGGAGGCAAGTAACTAAATTAAAGAATACCTATTCAGATTCTTTGCAACAACATATTAATCCCCATACTAAAAGAGTTCATACTTCTTTTTTACTAGCAGCAACCTCAACAGGAAGATTAGCTTCAAGCGATCCAAACTTACAAAATATTCCAATAAAGTCTGAAGATGGTAAAGACATTAGAAGAACTTTTGTAGCAGAAAAAAATAATAAATTAATTTCGGCGGATTATAATCAGATTGAAATGCGAATCTTAGCTGATTTAGCCGATGTAAAAGAATTAAAAAAAGCGTTTAAAAATAAAGAGGATATTCATTCACTTACTGCAAGCCAGGTTTTCAATACAAATATTAAAAAAGTTGATTCAGATATGAGAAGAAAAGCTAAAGCAATAAATTTTGGAATAATTTATGGTATTTCCCAGTATGGATTAGCAAAACAAATTGGTGTTTCAAATGTAGAAGCCGAGGAATTTTTGAATGCATATTTTTTAAAATTTCCAGAAATAAAATACTATATGGACTCTACAATTAAATTTTGTAGAAAAAGTGGTTATGTAAGTAATATTTTTGGAAGAAGAACTCATATAACTGGAATTAATGATAAAAATTTTAATATAAGAAATTTTCAGGAAAGAGCTGCAATTAATGCACCTATACAAGGTTCAGCTTCAGAGATAATGAGAATGGCGATGATAAGAGTAAATAACAAATTACAAGAAATAGAAGAATCAAATTGTAAAATGCTATTACAAATACATGATGAATTAATATTTGAAGTTCAAAAAGATGATGTAAAAAAATATTCCAAAATTATTCAGGATGAAATGTCGAGTGTAAAAGATAGCGATCTACACTCTTTTTCAATACCTTTGCTAGTAGATATTAATGTAGGTGATAATTGGGGTGATCTTCATTAATATTGATATATTGCCCAAATAAGAACAATTTAGTATTTTTTAATAAATTTATGAAAGAAACAATTGCACTAATTGATGATGATAGAAATATTTTAACTAGTCTTAGTATCGCTTTAGAAAAAGAAGGATTTAAAGTTCAAACATATTTAGATGGTGAAAGTGCTTTAATAGGACTTGCAAGAACTCCTCCAGACTTAGCAGTCATAGATATAAAAATGCCCAAAATGGATGGTGAAGAATTATTAAAAAAACTAAGAAAAAAAACTTCTTTACCTGTAATTTTTTTGACTTCAAAGGATGATGAAATTGATGAATTGTTAGGATTAAAATTAGGAGCAGATGATTTTATAAAAAAATCTGGAGGATTTTCAATTAAAGTTCTTATAGAAAGAATAAGAGTCCAACTAAGAAAAAAAAATCCTAGTAATATAGAAGATACAAAAAATATTATTACTCATGGAAAACTAAGATTAGATCCTTCCCAGCTAGAATGTGAGTGGAATGGAAAACAGTTGCCTGATAAACTTACAACAACGGAATTTTTAATTGTACAAGAGCTTGCAAAGAGACCAGGAATAATAAAAGAGAGATCTCAATTAATGGATATTGCTTATAGGGAAGACACAGATATTGAAGATAGAACAATAGATAGCCATGTAAAAAGAATAAGAAAAAAATTTAAAAAAGTAGATAGTGATTTTTCAGCAATAGAGACAAGGTATGGAAGCGGTTACCGTTGGAACGTGAGTTAATGTTAAGCAGTTTTCTAAAAAATATATCTATACTTAAAAAATTTTTATTTATAAATCTTATAGTATTTATAATTTTTGGTAGTCTAACAGCAATTTATTTAAAAGGAATTCAGCCTAATTTAATTAATAAAAAAACGTCCAACCATATAAATATCATAAATAATACTATTGATCACATAAAAAGATTAAAAATTCAATTCAACAAAGATGATATAAGAAAATTTCTATTTTCAACTAGATTTCTTTTTCAGAATTTAGATCGAGTAATGATCTTTGATAATAAATTTGAATTGATTGGTGATACAGATACTTTAGATTTAGATCCTAGATCATTTAGCCAAAGATTAGATATTGTTGAAATGAATATCCAAGAAGAAAATCAAATTTCAGAAAAAAAAAAAATTACTAAACAAAAAAATAACAAACTAAAACCTTTATCTGAAATAATAATAGATTATTCTAAATCTTCTGATTTTGGAAAGCCATATAGCTTTACAGAAGAAAATTATGATCAATTTTTATTAATTACAATTAAAAATGTAAATGATGGTGAAAATAATATCGGTTACTTGGCAATAAGTGAAAAAGCTAATGATATTAGAAATGCTATTAATGAAAGAAAAATATTTGTTTTTAGAACAGCATTAGTTGTTGCAATTGTTATTTTAATTTTTTCATTAGTTTTAAATAGATATTTTTTAAAACCAATTAAAACTCTAGTAAATTTTACAAAATCGATTAAAGAAAAAAATAAACAAAAAACAAACATTCAGAGCGTAAAAAATAGAAATGACGAAATTGGGATTCTATCTGGTTCTTTAGATGAAATGACTAATGAGTTAAATAATAGGATTAATGCTGCTGAGAACTTTTCAACAGACTTAGTTCATGAAATCAGAAATCCACTTGCCTCTTTAAAAAGTGCTTCTGAAATAATTTCTGAAACTACAGATAAAGCTCAAAGAGAAAAATTGGTTAATATACTTTTACATGACGTCGAAAGAATTGAAAGATTGATTACTGATTATTCTCAAATGCTTAAAGATGAGGTTGCGATAACAAATGAACAAATGAAGAAAATTGATTTAAAATTAATAGCAACATCTGTAGTAGATGATTTTAATAGTATTTATAATTCAAAAAGTGGAATTAAGATTCAATTAAATTCAAATGGATCTAGCGATTATAATATTCTTGGAATTGAAAATAGAATTGAACAAATAATTGCAAATTTGCTAGATAATTCAATTTCGTTTAGTAAAGAAAATCAAACAATCAAAGTTGCTCTTTCAATCGATAATAATAAAAAAAATATCATTTTAAGTGTTGTTGATGAAGGAGAAGGTTTCAAAGAAAGTGATACAAGTAAAATTTTTAAAAGATTTTATAGCAATAGGCCTAACAAATTTGGAGAACATTCAGGATTAGGATTAAATATCGTTAAAAATCTAGTTGAGTTGCACAATGGTAAAATTTCTGCCTCGAATAACGTGGGTCAAAAAGGCGCAATTATCGAAATAATTTTTCCAAAAGTTTAATCATTATTAGTTGCTAAAATTTTATAAAGTTGTTAAAAGGCGTTCTTCATGAGTGATTATAAAGTTAAAGATATATCCCAAGCAGAATTTGGAAGAAAAGAAATCTCCTTAGCAGAGACTGAAATGCCTGGACTAATGGCATTAAGAAAAGAGTATAAAGGAAAAAGCCCACTTAAAGGAGCAAAAATTTTAGGATGTCTTCACATGACAATTCAAACTGCAGTTCTGATCGAAACTCTTGTAGATTTAGGAGCAGAAGTAAGATGGTCTTCATGTAATATTTTTTCAACACAAGATCATGCGGCAGCGGCTATTGCAAAGGTAGGCATACCAGTTTTTGCATGGAAAGGTGAGACCGAAGAGGAATATTGGTGGTGTGTAAAACAAACAATCGAGGGAAAGAAGGATTGGAAACCAAATATGATTCTTGATGATGGCGGCGACTTAACTGCGCTTATGCACAAAGATTACAAAGATTTATTAAAAGATATCAAGGGATTGTCTGAAGAAACAACAACAGGAGTATTAGCACTTAAAAAGATGGAAGCACAAGGAACATTATTAGTTCCAGCGATTAATGTTAATGACTCGGTTACAAAGTCTAAATTTGACAATTTATACGGTTGTAGAGAAAGTTTAGTTGATGGGATAAAAAGAGCTACTGATGTAATGATGTCAGGAAAAGTTGCAATTGTTGCAGGATTTGGCGATGTTGGGAAAGGAAGTGCTGCTTCATTGAGACAAAGTGGAGCAAGAGTAATGGTTACAGAAACTGATCCAATATGCGCTCTGCAAGCTGCAATGGAAGGTTATGAAGTTGTGCTCATGGATGAAATGATTAAAGAGGCAGATATAGTTGTTACAGCCACAGGAAATAAGGACATAGTTACAGCTGACCATATGAGAGAAATGAAAGATAGAGCTATACTTTGTAATATCGGACACTTCGATAATGAAATTCAAGTTGAAGCATTAAAAAATTATAAATGGGATGAGATTAAGCCACAAGTTCATGAAATAACTTTGCCAAGCAAAAAAAGAATAATATTACTTGCAGAAGGAAGACTGGTTAATTTAGGCTGTGCTACTGGACATCCAAGTTTTGTAATGAGTGCTTCATTTACTAATCAGGTAACTGCTCAAATAGAACTATGGAACAATTCAGACAAGTATGAAAAAAAAGTTTACGTTTTACCAAAACACTTAGATGAAAAAGTAGCAAGATTACACTTAGAAAAAGTAGGTGCCAAACTTACAAAAATGTCTAAAGACCAGGCAGACTATATTAGTGTAACACCTGATGGACCTTACAAACCAGATGCCTATCGCTACTAAAAGTAGCAAGATTGATATTAGTTTAGAAAAAAATACAAAATCTATTTCTAAAAAATTTTCAAATTTTATTAAAAAGGGAGATATCGTTTTTTTATATGGTGAAATAGGTGTAGGAAAAACAACATTTATTAAACATCTAATTAACAATTTACAAAGAAAAAACGAACTCAAACCAACAGAAGTTCCAAGTCCAACATTCAATATCGTAAATCAATATGAAATTAATGAA
>CABZXL010000006.1 GCA_902529715.1 uncultured Pelagibacteraceae bacterium
TTTACGTATATATCATAAGATAACAATTATCAAGATTCTCGGACTATTCTTGGACATAGAGAGATAAAGTAAAAAAATTTTACTTATTGCTCTTGTTCAATTATAAATATTAGCATAATCACTAATGAAAATAACATATGCCCTCGTGGTGAAATTGGTAGACACAAAGGACTTAAAATAGTTTGAGTTGAGGAATTTCAGAGTCTCTAATAGTCTCAAATAGTCTTAATCCCTTATAATCCTATAACTTTTAAAATCATTGGATTATTTTTATTGGAAAATCTTAACAATTAATTTTCATATTCTCGGACCATTCTCGGACATAGAGAGATAATATATGTTATAAACATACATTAATTATGGAGAATAACTTTTTGAGGATTAAATTTAATGATGCTGGTGACGAGTCTGTTTCTCATACTATTAAAGCTTATCGTTGATGATATTGTAGAAATTTAAATGAAAAAAAAGAAACAAAAAAGATCAAAAGTAAAAGAGTTTTTAAGAGGGATTAATGGAGTTAACATCATGAAAGGCTCCAATCACTATGCTGCTTATTGCAAGGTCCCTTTTAAAAGAAATTATATACATAATATAAAAGAACTTCCTTGTAGCAAAAACACCATCAAACTTGCTTTAAAAAGATTAATTATAATTGGTTACCTTAAGCAAGATCATGATTGGTATTATGTAAACCAATCAAATATGGAGAAAATGTTTATTAAATTATCACAATTTCAAGACATCAAAACTCAACCGATTAGAAAGATAAAAAATAAAAAAATTATTAGTACTTATAAAAAAGAAGCATTTTTGTTTAAAGATTTTGTCAAAATTTTTAGGGATTTTTATTTTAAAAAAAGGCTTTTAAGCGCTAGATGGATAAAAAAATCACTCTTGGAAAAAGCCAAACTGAATATCGAATTTTGAAACTAGAAAAGATGAAAAAAGCTATTGATAAATATTAATGAAAAAAAAAATAAAATATTTTAGAGAAGTAGGTTCAGCTAAAGTTGAGGGCAAATATAATGGCAGTGTTATAACTGGTTCAAATGATACATTTCTTCCTCACGGAGTAGGACTTTGTAGGTATAAAGATGGACAGATTTATAACGGGAAATGGAAAAAGGGCAAAAGAGAAGGAACAGGAAAATTAACTTGGACTAATGGTGACATTTATATTGGTCAGTGGAAAAAAGATAAACCTAATGGAAAAGGAAAATTTTATTTTAAACAAGGATTTCAGGATAAAAATAAATCAGATACTTATGTAGGTCAGGTAAAAGATTGGTTAAGACATGGTAAAGGAACATACACTTGGGTTAGTCAGAAAATGAAATATCAGGGTAACTGGAAAAATAATAATCGTCATGGTTATGGAAAATATAAAGAAGGTAATAGTATTTACACAGGAAATTGGAAAGATGATAAACGATGGGGTAAAGGTAAAATCACTATTAAAAAGCAACATTCCATATCAGGAACTTTCAGACATACAGATTTAAAAGGAAAGGTTACAATGGATTTTTGGAAACCATTTCATATCACCTCTTCTACTAAAGCAAGAAAATATATTGGAAATATACACAACGAAACTTTTCAGCCACATGGGAAAGGTTATTTTATTTTGAAAGGTAAAAAGGTAGCTGTTGGAATTTGGAAAGATGGAATTTTAGATAATGGTAAAACAATTACCGAAAAAATATTTAAAATTAATGGAATACTAGTTGGTAGAAAAAGAGTTATTTATTGGAAAAAAAACTTCCCAGTAAAGACTAGATTTCTTAAATAGGATTTTATGGGATAACTCGGACCATTCTCGGACCATTCTCGGACATAGGGAGATAAAATAAAAAAAATTTACTTATTAAACTTGTTCAATTATAAATATTAGCATAAATACTCATGAAAATAACTCATGCCCTCGTGGTGAAATTGGTAGACACAAAGGACTTAAAATCCTTGCCCTTTTGGGAGTGCCAGTTCGAGTCTGGCCGAGGGCACCACAAGTATGATTAAACCATTAATAATTTCTGATAAAAATATAAGATCTTTAAAGATAAAAAAATTTCTTCTCAAAAATATAAAAAAAAATAAATATCTAAAACCAAATTTGATTATAGTAATAGGTGGTGATGGTTTCATGCTTAAAACTTTGAAAAAAAATAGGAACACGTCAAAATTATTTTATGGAATCAATTCAGGAAATTATGGTTTTTTAATGAACAAATTTTCAATGAAAAACACAGTAAGAAATTTATCTAATGCTAAAATGATTTCTATTTCACCTTTAGATATGAAAGTAACAAATAAACAAGGCTTAACAAAGAGATCCATAGCAATCAATGAAGTTTCAATTTTGAGACAAAGTAGACAAGCAGCTTCACTATTAATTCAAAATGGAAAAAAAATAATTATTAAAAAATTGATTTCGGATGGAGTTTTAGTATCTACACCAGCTGGAAGTACTGCATACAATTCATCAGTTCATGGTCCAATATTAAGTTTAAACTCTAATAAACTTTCTATTTCGCCAATAAGCGCATTTAGACCGAGGAGATGGAAAGGTAAAATTGTTAGTCACAGGTCTATTGTAATAATTAAAAACTTAAATCCAAAAAAAAGACCAATTAGTGCAGTAGCAGACAATCATGAATTTAGAAACGCAAGAAAAATTATAATTAAAACAAATTATAAAATTAAATTTAATCTACTTTATGACGGCAACAGAAGTCTTCAAAAAAAAATAAAGATTGAACAATTAAGGAGAGAAACATCATAATTTAAAAAAATTTTATGAAATTAGAATTATTGAAAAAAAAATTCACCGGAAAAAGAATTCTTATTACAGGCAATACAGGTTTCGTTGGATCATGGCTCTCTGTTTTATTGCATTTAATGGGAGCTAAAATATTAGGTTATTCACTTAAAAAAAAAGATAAACGATTTCTATCAAATACAAGTGAATTTAAAAAAAAAATAAAAACAATTTATTCTGACATAAATAATTTTGATAAAAATTTGAATAAAATTAAAAAATTTAAACCTCAAATAGTTATCCATTTAGCATCCCAACCCCTAGTACTTGAATCTTATATTAATACAAGAAAAACTTATGCTACAAATATTATGGGTACAGTAAATTTTTTTGAAACAATAAAAAAAATTAATAATATATCTAAAGTAATTGTTTTTACATCTGATAAAGTTTATAGAAATTTGGAAGGAAAAATACTTAGTGAAAAATCAAACCTTGGTGGTATTGATCCTTATAGTGCAAGTAAATCCTGCCAAGATATAATTTCTAATTCATATAAATCTTGTTTTTTAAAAAAAAATGTTGACCTAACAATTTTGAGAGCTGGTAATATAATTGGTGGAGGAGATTGGAATTTATATAGACTTGTTCCAGATATTTTTAAATCTATAAAAAATAATAAAAAAATTATTATCAGAAATCCAAATGCAGTTAGACCTTGGCAACATATATTAGAGATTTTAAATGCATTTATTTTAATTTTGTTAAATAAAAATTCAGATAATGCAGAAATTTTTAATATTGGTCCAAATTTAAATTCTAATGTTTCGGTAATAAAATTAATAAAATTAATAAAAAAAACAGGAAGATTTAAAAATTTAAATATTAAAATAAAAAAAAATTTAAAATATGAAAGCAAAATTTTGCGTCTTTCAAACTTAAAAGCTTCTAAAAAAATAAATTATAAAACAAAATTAAATTTAAAAGAATCAGTTAAACTAACAATAGAATGGTATAAAAACTATTTTTTAAATAGGAATATAATTTTTAAATATACTCAAAAACAAATAACAGATTATTTTAATAAATAGTTTGTGGTGCCCCCGCACGGATTCGAACCGCGGACCTATTGATTACAAATCAATTGCTCTACCAGCTGAGCTACAAGGGCTTGATGAGTATTTATTAATTTTTGATAAACTATTCAAGATCTTTTTTCCATTTCATTATATGGTGAAATACAATTGATGCACTATTAGATATATTTAAACTTTCAATATTTTGATTAATTTCTATTTTAACTGAAAAGTCTGTATATTTTTCAGTGTGCTTTTTAATACCAAAGCCTTCTGATCCAAAAAGAAGAACATTGTTTCCTTTCCAATCAACACTTGTAAAATCTTTTTTACTTTTTGAATTAAATCCATATACCCAGAAATTTTTTTCTCTCAAAAATTTTAGTGTAGTATTTATATTGGATACTTTAAAAATATTAATATGCTCCATGCATCCGCTAGCGGATTTATACATTAATTTACTCTCATCTGGAAAATGCCTTTCTTTAACTATAATTCCATTTAAATTAAATGAGGAAGCGCTTCTAATTATTGATCCAATATTTCTTGGATCTGTAACTTGATCTAAACATACAAATGTTAAATTATTTTTTTTTTTTATAAAATCTTTTATAGTCAAATTTTCTGTATGCTCTATTTCTGCTACATACCCTTGATGCAATATGTTTTCTTTACCTGTATATTTGTCTAATTCTTTCTTGGTTTTATAATAGATTTTAATATCCTTAAGAAGATTTTGGTTTTGATTTTCCTTATGTATGTTTTTTTTACTTTCTTCAGTTAAAAAAACCCTCAAAACTTTACGACTTGTATTTTTTAAGGCTTCTGTAACAGCATGTTTTCCAACTATAAAAAATGATCTTTTATTCATAAATTTTATTGTTTTTTATACGTTTTTTTACTTATTTTCTCACTAATTCTCGTATTGCATTTATGCAATAAAAATATATAAACCGCTTGTTGTTTAAAGCATTATTGAACAAGGGGACGCTTCCCCTGCGAAAAGGAGGGGTACCAAAGCGGTCAAATGGGGCGGGCTGTAAACCCGTTGACTTCGGTCTTCGAAGGTTCGAATCCTTCCCCCTCCACCATTCAATTTTGATTTAAATAACATTGGAGTGAACTTGGGTGATGCGGGTGTAGTTCAATGGTAGAACGCTAGCCTTCCAAGCTGGATGTAAGGGTTCGATTCCCTTTACCCGCTCCAAAAATTATTAATAAAAAAAAAGGAAAAAAAGGTAAAAATATAATGTCGAAAGAAAAGTTTGTAAGAAATAAACCGCACTGTAACATTGGTACAATCGGTCACGTCGATCACGGTAAAACAACTTTAACGGCCGCTATAACTAAAGTTCTAGCTGAAACTGGTGGTGCGAATTTTGTTGCTTATGATCAAATAGATAAAGCTCCCGAAGAAAAAGAAAGAGGGATAACAATATCAACAGCACACGTAGAATATGAAACTGAAAAAAGACACTACGCCCATGTGGATTGCCCAGGTCACGCTGACTATGTGAAAAATATGATCACTGGTGCAGCACAAATGGATGGAGCAATATTAGTCGTTAATGCTGCTGATGGTCCAATGCCTCAAACAAGAGAGCATATTCTTTTGGCTAGACAAGTTGGTGTTCCAGCTATTGTTGTTTTTTTAAATAAAGTTGATCAAGTTAAGGATAAAGAATTGATTGATTTAGTTGAAGAAGAAATTAAAGAATTGCTAACATCATATAAGTTTCCTGGTGACAAAACACCAATCATAAAAGGATCTGCGTTAGCTGCTGTAGAAGGAAAAGATGAGGAAATTGGAAAAAAATCAATTCTTGAACTTATGAAAGCAGTTGATGACTTTATTCCACAGCCTGACAGACCAAAAGATAAACCTTTCTTGATGCCTGTTGAAGATGTTTTTTCAATTTCTGGAAGAGGTACAGTTGTAACTGGAAGAGTAGAGTCTGGAGTAATTAAAACTGGTGAAGAAATAGAAATAGTTGGTATTCGAGATACAAAAAAATCTGTTTGTACTGGTGTTGAAATGTTTAGAAAACTTTTAGACTCAGGAGAAGCTGGTGATAACATAGGAGCACTTTTAAGAGGTGTAGAGAGAACTGACGTTGAGAGAGGTCAAGTTTTATGTAAACCTGGCTCTGTTACACCACATACTAAATTTGAGGCTCAAGCTTATGTTCTTAAAAAAGAAGAAGGTGGAAGACACACTCCATTCTTTACTAAGTATAGACCTCAGTTTTATTTTAGAACTACAGATGTTACAGGTGAAGTTGAATTACCATCGGGTACAGAAATGGTTATGCCTGGTGATGATGCTAAATTTACTGTTAAATTAATTACACCGATAGCTATGAGTGAGAAATTAAATTTTGCTATTAGAGAAGGTGGAAGAACTGTAGGAGCTGGAGTAGTAACTAAGATTATAGAGTAAGCTCCCATAGGAGTGTAGCTCAATTGGTAGAGCGCCGGTCTCCAAAACCGGAGGTTGGGGGTTCGATTCCCTCCGCTCCTGCCAAAATAGGAGATGTTTATATATGAAAAATCCTTTGAAATTTATTCAAGAGGTAAAGCAGGAAGCTTTTAGAGTTACTTGGCCGACCGGAAAAGAAACTTTACAAGGTACTTTAATGGTTGTTGCAATGGCAATAGTTGCTTCTTTATTTTTTTTACTTTTGGATCAATTTTTAAAGTTTTTTTTAGAAATGGTCTTAAAGATAAGTTTATAAGATATGAAAAATTGGTATATCGTTCAGTCACATTCAAGTTTTGAGAACAAAGTAGCTCAGTTAATCAAAGATGAAGCTGAAAAAGCCAATGTATCTGAAAAAATTGAAGAAATAGTGGTACCAACCCATGATATTACTGAAGTAAAAAGAGGAAAAAGAGTGCAAAGAAAAAAGAAATATTTTCCCGGATACGTTTTAATTAAAAGTGAAATGGATAATGATTTATATCATATGATAAAAGGAATAAAAAAAGTTAGTGGATTTTTAGGATCAAAAGGTATTCCAGTACCAGTTTCGGACAAAGAAATTGAAAAAATATTAGGACAAATAAAAGATGGTGTAGCCCAACCAAAATCAGGAATTGAATATTCTGTTGGAGAAAAAGTACAAGTTATAGACGGACCTTTTGCTTCATTTAGTGGTTTAGTTGAAGATATAGATGAAGAAAAATCTAGACTTAAGGTCTCAGTTTCTATATTTGGTAGACCGACACCAGTCGACTTAGAATATAACCAAGTGGAGAAAACAAGTTAATGGCAAAAAAAGAAATTAGTGGGTATGTAAAATTACAAATTAAAGGTGGACAAGCTAATCCTGCTCCTCCTGTTGGGCCGGCTTTAGGTCAGAGGGGAATAAATATTATGGAATTCTGTAAAGCTTTTAATGAAAAAACAAAAAACTTTATGGGCAAACCTGTGCCAGTAATTATAACAGTTTATAAGGACAAAAAATTTGATTTCGTTATTAAGTCTCCACCTGCATCACATTTTATAAAAGAAGCAGTGAAATTAAAAAGTGGATCACAAGAACCAGGAAGAAATATTGTAGCTTCAATTACAAAAAAACAATTGGAAGAAATTGCAAAGAAAAAAATGGCAGATTTAAATGCTCATGATGTTGAAGAAGCATCCAAAATTATAGCAGGTTCAGCAAGATCAATGGGAATAGAGGTTAAAGAATAATGAGTTCGAAAAGATATAAAAAACTACCAGAAAAAACTAAAGAACTAGCTCCAAATTTAATAGAGAAGCTGATACCAGAATTAAAAAAAAATTGTACTACAAAATTTGATGAATCTTTAGATTTAAGTATCCAAATAAACAATAAACAGAAAAAAAGTGAGATTAACCTAAGAACAATTGTTAATCTTCCAGCGGGTTCAGGAAAAAAGATTAAAGTAGCAGTAGTTTGTGAAGATTCCAAATCTCAAATTGCGAAAGATGCAGGTGCAGATTTAGTTGGTAGTGATGAATTTATTGAAAAGATTAAATCTGGAGAAATGAACTTTGAAAAACTTATATGTACACCATCAATGATGATTAAATTATCTAAATTAGGTAAAGTGTTAGGACCAAAAGGACTTATGCCAAATCCTAAATTAGGAACTGTTACTGATGATTTAAAAAAAGCAGTAACTGATGCAAAATCAGGTCAAGTAGAACTTAAAAATGATAAAGATGGTAATGTTGGTCTAAGTCTAGGAAAAAAATCTTTCTCAGATGATAAAATTATAAAAAATTTTAATGCTGTACTTGAGGTGTTGGAAAAAGAGAAAGGCAATCAAACTATCAAAGGTGATTTAATTAAAAGTACATTTTTAACATCAACTATGGGAGTATCTTATAAATTAAAACTACCTAAAAATTTTTAATATGATGGATAAAGTAAAAAAGCAAAATTATATATCTGAAATGACTACTCAGTTTGATAAGTCAGAGGCTGTCATTGTAACTCATTATCAAGGTTTAACAGTTAATCAATTAGATGAACTAAGAGCAAAAATGAGAGAACATGGTATTATTTTTAAAATTACTAAAAACAGAATTACAAAATTAGCTTTAGAAAAAACAAGATGCAAAAATTTATCTGATTTATTTTCTGGCCCAACAGCTGTAGCACTGTCTGAAGATGCCATTACATCAGCAAAAATCCTAACCAACTTTTCTAAAGAACATAAGAATCTAAAAATTTTAGGTGGAATCATGGGTAACGACATTTTAGATGTTGCTGGAGTAAAAAATGTCGCTACTTTACCCACATTAGATGAAGCAAGGGCTAAAATTGTGGGTATTTTGAGATCACCAGCTCAAAAAATTGCAAGTATTTTACTTGCACCTGCCTCAAAAATCGCTATTTTGGCGCTGGAAAAATCAAAAAAATAACCTAGGCAAAACTATTATGGCAGATTTAAATAAAATTATTGAGGACTTATCAAGCTTGACAGTTGTAGAAGCGGCAGAACTTTCTAAACAGCTTGAAGAAAAATGGGGAGTTACAGCAGCAGCAGCAGTTGCGGCAGCACCAGCAGCAGCAGGAGCTGCGCCAGCAGAAGAAAAAGATGAATACACAATTGTATTAGCAGCAGCTGGAGACAAAAAAATTAATGTAATTAAAGAAGTGAGAGCAGTTACTTCGCTTGGATTAAAAGAAGCTAAAGATTTAGTAGAAGGCGCACCTAAAGATGTAAAAACTGGTGTAAACAAAAAAGAAGCTGAAGAAATTAAAGCAAAGTTAGAAGCAGCAGGCGCTAAAGTAGAACTTAAGTAACAATAGAAAGAATTTCAATTGTTGGTTTTTATAAAATCAACAATACAATATAGATGCAATTATCTTTTACTGAAAAGAAAAATATAAGAAAAAACTTTGGTAAACTTAAAGAAAGTTTATCAATTCCAAATTTAATTGAAGTTCAAAAAAATTCTTATAGAGAATTAACTTTAAATAATCCAAAAGCTGATCAAAATTTAATAAAAGGATTTGAAAGGGTATTTAAAAGTATATTTCCAATAGAAGATTTAAACGATAAAGCTACTTTAGAATATGTAACATATAGGCTAGAAAAACCAAAATTTGATGTTGAAGAATGTATAACCAGAGGCCTAACATACTCAGCTGCTTTAAAGTGTACACTTAGACTTGTTGTCTATGAGATAGATCAAGAGAATAACACAAAAGATATTTTATCAGCAAAAGAACAAGAAGTTTATATGGGTGAAGTTCCAATGATGACTGATAGTGGAACTTTTATAACGAATGGTGTTCAAAGAGTTGTAGTCAATCAAATGCATCGAAGCCCTGGTGTATTTTTTGATCATGATAAAGGTAAATCACATGCTAGCGGAAAACTTCTTTTTAATTGTAGAGTAATACCAAATAGAGGTTCATGGTTAGATTTTGAATTTGATGTAAAAGATTTTTTATATTTTAGAATTGATAGAAAAAAGAAAATTTTTGTTACTACTTTATTACAAGCTTTAGGTTTTTCTAAAAGTGATATAGTAAATGAATTTTATGATAAGGAAAACTATTATTACGATACTAATATAAAAAAATGGAAAACCAAATTTGATCCAGAAAATTATAAAGCTAAAAATTTTTCTGAAGAAGTAATAGATGCAAAAAATAATAAAGTTGTAGTTAAAGCTGGGGAAAAAATAAATTTTTTAACAGCAAAAAAATTAGCAAGCAATGGTTTAAAAGAAATTTATGTTTCAAATGAATCTTTATATGGAAAATTTTTGCATAAAAATGTTACCATAGGTGAAGATACTTTTAAAATTGGAACTGAAATCAATGATACTATTTTATCAAAATTTTTAGAAAGCAACATTCATTCAATCGAAATATCAAATACTAATTCTATAAATAAAGGACCATATATTTTGCAAACTTTATTAAACGATAAAAATGAAAATAAGAATGATGCAATTACTGAAATATATAAGATGCTTAGACCTGGAGAACCCCCAACATTAGAAATTGCAACTCAAATTTTTAACAACTTATTTTTCAGTTCTGATAGGTACGATCTTTCTGATGTTGGTAGAGTTAAAATGAATTCAAGATTAAATTTAAATGTCTCTGATAAAATTACAATATTAAGAAATGATGACATTATATCGATAGTCAAAAAAATGCTTGATCTTAGAGATGGCAAAGATGAAGTTGATGACATAGATCATTTAGGAAATAGAAGAGTTAGATCTGTAGGTGAACTTGTTGAAAACCAAGCTCGAATTGGTGTTTATAGAATGGAGAGAGCGATAAAAGAAAAAATGACGACTTTGGATATTGAGTCAGCAATGCCACAAGATTTAATAAATGCTAAACCTCTTACTGTTTCGCTTAAAGATTTTTTTGCAACATCACAACTTTCTCAATTTATGGATCAAACAAACCCTTTGTCAGAAATAACTCACAAAAGGAGAGTATCAGCCTTGGGACCTGGTGGTTTAACAAGAGAAAGAGCTGGCTTTGAAGTTAGAGATGTACACCCAACACATTATGGAAGAATTTGTCCAATCGAGACACCAGAAGGACCAAACATTGGTTTAATAAATAGTTTATCAACATATTCTAAAATAAATAAATATGGTTTTATAGAGAGTCCATATAAAAAAGTTGTTAATGGTACAGTTCAGGATTCAATAGAATATCTTTCTGCAATGGAAGAAACAAAATTTACAATTGCACAAGCTAATTCGATTATAGACAAAAATGGAAAATTTAAAGAACAATTAGTATCTTGTAGACAAAATCTAAACTTCATTTTGTCAAAGCCAGAAAATATTGATTATATAGACGTATCACCAAAGCAATTAGTATCTGTTGCAGCTTCACTAATACCATTTTTAGAAAACGATGATGCGAATAGGGCTCTAATGGGATCTAATATGATGAGGCAAGCTGTTCCTTTGTTGAAACCAGAAGCACCTTTAGTAGGAACAGGTATAGAAAGTGACGTTGCTTTGGACTCTGGTGTTACAATTGTAGCTAAAAGAGATGGAGTAGTTGATAAAATTGATGGAAAAAGAATAGTTATTAAAGCTACTGACGAAAAAGATTTTAGTAAATCAGGAGTTGATATTTATAATCTTCAAAAATTTAAAAGATCAAATCAAAATACATGCATTAATCAAAAGCCACTTGTAAGAGTTGGAGACAAGGTTAAGTCAGGAGATATTATTGCTGACGGTCCATCAACAAAAATTGGTGAACTTGCACTAGGAAAAAATGTGACTGTAGCCTTTATGCCTTGGCAAGGTTATAACTTTGAAGACTCAATTTTAATTTCAGAAAGATGTGTGACAGATGATGTTTTTACTTCAATCCATATTGAGGAATATGAAGTAATGGCTAGGGATACAAAATTAGGAGAAGAAGACATAACAAGAGATATTCCAAATGTTAATGAAGAATCATTAAAAAATCTTGATGAATCAGGAATAGTATATATTGGAGCAGAAGTTAAGCCAGGAGATATATTGGTTGGTAAGGTTACTCCAAAAGGAGACTCGGCTTCAGGTCCAGAAGAAAAACTTTTAAGATCAATATTTGGTGAAAAAGCAATCGATGTTACAGATACCTCTTTGAAAATGCCAAGTGGTAGTGGAGGTATAGTTGTAGATGTTAGAGTATTTAATAGACATGGAATAGAAAAAGATGAAAGATCAATCACAATTGAAAGAGCTGAAATCGATGTTGTTCAACAAGATAAAATTGTAGAAGAAGAAATTTTGGAAAGAAGTATAAAACAAAGAGTTATATCAATTTTATCCGGAATTAAATTAAGTAAAAAAACTAAAGATATAGAAGCAGGTGCAATTTTAGATGAGGAAAAAATAAACAGTCTTTCTATTTTAGATATATTTAAACTTTCATTATCAGATGATAAAAAAATTGAATCTCTAAATCAATTAAAAGAACAATATAACTTAGCCAAAAAAGATATCCAGGAAAGATTTGAAGATAAAGTTTTAAAAATAAAACAGGGAGACGACTTACTTCCAAGTGTAATGAAAATGGTTAAAGTTTTTGTTGCGATAAAAAGAAGATTAAGACCAGGAGATAAAATGTCAGGAAGACACGGTAACAAAGGAGTTGTGAGTAAAATTGTTCCTGTAGAAGACATGCCATATCAAGAAAATGGAAAACCTGTAGATATAGTTCTTAACCCCCTTGGTGTTCCAAGCCGTATGAATGTTGGTCAAATTCTAGAAACACATTTAGGATGGTCTTGTACTGAATTGGGAGAAAGCTTAAAAAAACTAATAAATGTAAATCAAAAAAAGATTGAAAAAAATGAAAAAATTTTATCATTCTTGAAATCAGCATACGGAAAAGAAATTTATCAAGAATCAATTGAAAATTTGTCAAATAGAGAATTTACAGATTTATGTGAAAATATTCAAAACGGTATTCCAATAGCTACACCTGTATTTGATGGTGCAAAAGAGCAAGACGTAACAAGAATGCTAGAATTAGCAAAACTTCCAAGTTCAGGACAAACTTTTTTATGGGATGGTAGAACGGGGGAAAAATTTGATAGAGCTGTAACAGTTGGTACAATTTATATGTTAAAACTTCATCATCTTGTGGAAGACAAAATTCACGCAAGGTCAACAGGACCTTATAGTTTGGTTACACAACAACCATTAGGAGGAAAGGCACAGTTGGGAGGACAAAGATTTGGAGAAATGGAAGTATGGGCTTTAGAAGCTTATGGTGCATCATACACATTACAAGAAATATTAACTGTTAAATCTGACGATGTAGCTGGAAGAGTAAAAGTTTATGAAACGATAGTTAAAGGAGAAGAAAATTTTGAGTCAGGTATACCAGAGTCCTTTAACGTATTAGTTAAAGAAATTAAATCTTTAGCTCTAAATGTGGAGTTAAACTAATGATTAAAAAACAAATAACAGATATATTTAAAAATTCTGAAATATCGGAATCACAAAATTTTAACAGTATTAAAATAACACTAGCGAGTCCTGAAAAAATTAAATCTTGGACATATGGTGAAATAAAAAAACCTGAAACTATAAATTATAGAACTTTTAGACCTGAGAAAGATGGACTTTTTTGCGCTAGAATATTTGGACCTATTAAAGACTATGAATGTTTGTGTGGAAAATACAAAAGAATGAAGTTCAGAGGTATAATTTGTGAAAAATGTGGTGTTGAAGTAACTAAATCTAATGTCCGTAGAGAAAGAATGGGACATATAAATCTTGCAACTCCTGTTGCTCATATTTGGTTTTTAAAATCTTTACCAAGCAGAATATCTTTAACAATAGATATGAAGCTTAAAGAAGTTGAACGTGTTTTATATTTTGAAAATTTTATAGTTATAGAACCTGGTTTAACTAGCTTAAAAAAATTTCAATTGTTAAATGAAGAAGAGCTTATTAAATATCAAGATGATTATGGTGAAGAGGCATTCACAGCAGGCATTGGTGCTGAAGCTATACTTGAGATTTTAAAATCTATTAATTTAGAAGAAGAAAAAGCTTTATTGATTAAAACTATTAATGAAACCAAATCAAAAGTTGCAGAAGAAAGATCAATTAAAAGATTAAAACTTATAGAATCTTTTATCGAAACAGGAAATAAACCCGAGTGGATGATATTAACTGTAATTCCTGTAATTCCACCTGAATTACGACCATTGGTACCATTAGATGGTGGTAGATTTGCTACATCAGATCTTAACGATTTATATAGAAGAGTTATAAATAGAAATAATCGTTTAAAGAGATTAATAGATTTAAAAGCTCCTGATATTATTGTTAGAAATGAAAAAAGAATGCTACAGGAGTCGGTTGATGCTCTTTTTGACAATGGTAGAAGAGGAAGAGTAATAACAGGAACTGGAAAAAGGCCTCTAAAATCTTTAGCAGAAATGTTAAAAGGTAAACAAGGAAGATTTAGACAAAACTTATTAGGCAAAAGAGTAGATTATTCTGGAAGATCAGTAATTGTTGTTGGGCCAGATTTAAAGCTTCATGAGTGTGGTTTACCAAAAAAAATGGCTTTAGAGCTTTTCAAGCCTTTTTTATATGCAAGATTAAATAAACTTGGATTAGCATCAACAATTAAACAGGCTAAAAAATTAGTTGAAAAAGAAAGAGATGAAGTTTGGGATGCTTTAGAAATAATCGTTAGAGAACACCCGGTAATTTTAAATAGAGCACCAACGCTTCATAGATTAGGAGTACAAGCATTTGAACCTAAATTAATTGAAGGTGATGCTATAGAACTACATCCATTAACATGTGCTGCATTTAATGCTGATTTTGATGGTGACCAAATGGCTGTTCATATTCCTTTAAGTTTAGAAGCACAGTTAGAAGCAAGAGTTCTAATGATGTCGACTAATAATATACTTAGCCCATCAAATGGAAAACCTATTATTGTTCCCAGCCAAGATATGATACTTGGTATTTATTATTTATCTCAACCGCCTTATCAAACTAAAAAAGTAGAAGGTTATTTTGTTAATACTTCAGAAATTGAACATGCATTAGAAATAGGACAAATAAAAGTTCATTCAAGAATTGTTTCAAGATTTAAAACTATAGATGAAAAAGGAAGTATAAAATTTGAAAAATTTATTAGTACAGCTGGCAGATTTTTATTAGCAAATATTCTGCCTAATAATATTAATAATAAATTTTCGTTAGTTGATAGACTTTTACCTAAAAAAGTTGTTTCTGAAATAATTGATCATGTTTTCAGATTTTGTGGTCAGAAATCTACAGTCATATTCTGTGACAAACTAAAAGATCTAGGGTTTAAACATGCTTTCAAAGCAGGAATTTCATTTGGAAAAGATGACTTAGTTATACCGGAAAATAAACAACAACTTATTGATGAGACAAAAAATTTAATTTCTGATTATGAAAGCCAATATTCTGAAGGTTTAATAACAAGAGGTGAAAAGTATAACAAAGTAGTAGACGCATGGTCTAAATGTACTGATAGAGTAGCCGCAGAAATGATGAAAAGAATTTCAGCTACAGAAGTAACTGAAGATGGATTAAAAATAAATTCTGTATTTATGATGGCTGACAGTGGAGCAAGGGGTTCTGCTGCTCAAATGAAACAACTTGCAGGTATGAGAGGTTTGATTGCAAAACCGTCAGGTGAAATTATTGAATCTCCGATAACTTCAAACTTTAAAGAAGGATTAACTGCACTTGAGTATTTTAACTCTACACACGGTGCAAGAAAAGGACTTGCTGACACTGCCTTAAAAACAGCTAATTCAGGTTATTTAACAAGAAGACTTTGTGATGTTGCTCAAGATTTAACAATAACATCTGAAAAATGTGAAAAACCAGGCTCTATCCAGTTATCAGAAATTATTGAAGGTGGAAATGTAATAGTAAGTTTATCTGAAAGAACTCTTGGAAGAGTTGTTGCCGCAGATGTAAAAAACCCTATCACAGGTGAAGTTATTATAAAAAAATCAGAAATAATTGACGAGGCAGGATGTGAAAAAATAGATGCTGCAGGTGTAAAGTTTATTAAAGTACATTCAGTAATAACATGCAGTTCTAAAGAAGGTGTATGTTCAAGGTGCTACGGAAGAGACTTATCTAGAGGTAAAATAGTTCATGTAGGTGAGGCTATAGGTATGATTTCTGCTCAATCAATAGGAGAGCCTGGAACTCAATTAACAATGAGAACATTCCACGTTGGTGGTACAGCATCTATAAAACAAGAGTCACAAATAGTTACAAAATCAGAAGGAATATTAAAAGTTATTAATACAAATTTATTAGAAGATTCAAAAAAAAATATGGTTGTGATGGGTAGAAACACTCAACTTTCTATTGAAGATGATAATGGATTACAAATAGCAGTTTATAAAGTGCCTTATGGATCAAAATTATTTTTCCAAAGTGGTGATAAAATTAAAAAAAATACAAAAATTTGTGAATGGGATCCATATACAACACCTGTTATTGCAGAAAAAAGTGGAACAGCAAATTATGTAGATTTAATTGATGGTGTATCAATCTCAGAAACTTTGGATGATGCTACAGGAATTTCGACAAAGACTGTGATTGATTGGAAAAACCAATCAAAAAATACTGATTTAAAACCAAGAGTAACATTAAGAGATGAAAAAGGAAATGTTATCAAAAAAGCTGATGATAATGAAGCCAGATACTACCTAGTACCAGATTCTATTTTATCTGTGCAAGATGGACAAAAAATATTTGCTGGAGATGTAATAGCAAGACTACCAAAAGAAACTTCAAAAACTAAAGATATTACAGGAGGCTTACCTAGAGTGGCTGAATTGTTTGAAGCTAGAAAAGCAAAAGATAGTGCAATTATTGCTGAAAATGATGGAAAGGTAACTTTTGGTAAGGAAGTTAGAGGCAAACAAAGAGTTTCAATAGTCTCAGATTCTGGCGAAACATCAAATTATTTAATACCTAAAGGAAAACATATTAATTTTAACCAAGGCGAAAAAATTATGAAAGGTGAATATTTACTTGATGGTCAACCTTTACCACATGATATTTTAAGAATTCTTGGTATAGAAGAATTAACAGAATATTTTGTAAACCAAGTTCAAGAAGTTTATAGGCTTCAAGGTGTTATAATTAATGACAAACACATTGAAACAATTTTGAGACAAATGCTTAAAAAAGTTGAAGTTAAAGATAGCGGTGACTCGAAAATACTACCAGGAGAAATTGTTGATAGAATTAAATTTGAAACAATGAATGAAAAACTTGAGGCAGAAGGAAAAAAACCAGCTATTGGTGAAAGAGTTTTAATGGGTATTACAAAAGCTTCTTTACAAACCGAGTCTTTCATATCAGCAGCATCTTTCCAGGAAACTACGAGAGTTTTAACTGATGCAGCAATAAGAGGAAAAGTTGATAAATTATCAGGTTTAAAAGAAAATGTTATTGTTGGAAGATTAGTTCCAGCAGGAACAGGTTCGGTTAAAAATCTATGGAATAGAAAAGCTGCAGACGACGATAAACAATTTCTTTCTGAACAAGAAAAGATAGAAGTGACAGAAAGCCAAGCAAATCAATAAAAATAAGCACTTTTTTTGAGCATTTTAATTTGACAAAACACATTTCTATAGTATTTTGGCGATAATTTTTTGGTTGGAATGTAGTACTTTGCGTACTAAACGCTGCCATAGAACATCATAGTTATTTTCATCAAAAAATTAAAGGAATAAAAATATGCCAACTATTAATCAGTTGTTAAAAAAGAAACGTGTTAAACAAAAAGCGAGGGACAAAGTTCCTGCGCTAGAAAGATCTCCTCAAAAAAGAGGAGTATGTGTAAAGGTTTATACTACAACACCAAAGAAACCTAACTCCGCACTAAGAAAAGTTGCAAGAGTAAGATTATCTAATGGGCATGAAGTAACATCTTATATTCCAGGCGAAGGTCACAACTTACAAGAACACTCTGTTGTTTTAATTAGAGGAGGAAGAGTAAAAGATTTACCTGGTGTTAGGTATCATATTTTAAGAGGAAATCTTGATACGCAAGGTGTTACAGCACGAAAACAACAAAGATCAAAATATGGTGCAAAAAAAGGAAAATAAATAATCATGTCTAGAAAAAGAAAAGCACCAAAAAAAATTCCAATAATTGATCCGGTATATAAATCAGCAATAATTCCAAAATTAATAAATTCAATAATGTATGATGGAAAAAAAACTGTAGCAGAAAAAATTATTTATGATGCTATTGATAAAATTAAATCTAAATCAAAGGATGAACCTATAACAGTATTTAATGAAGCAATTAATAACATTAGACCTACTGTAGAAGTTAGATCAAGAAGAGTTGGTGGTGCTACATACCAAGTTCCAGTTGAGGTAAAATCAAAAAGATCACAAGCTTTAGCGCTTAGGTGGCTAATAGATGCGTCAAGAAAAAGAAAAGATAAACATATGTCTGATAAAATATTCAATGAAATTTATGATGCATATCAAAACAAAGGATCAGCAATTAAAAAGAAAGAGGATACACATAAAATGGCAGAGTCAAATAAAGCCTTTGCACATTTTAGATGGTAATAATTTATGCCTAGAACTCATACATTAGATAAATACAGAAATATTGGGATCATGGCTCACATTGATGCTGGAAAAACAACTACTACAGAAAGAATTTTATATTATACAGGTAAGAGCCATAAAATAGGAGAGGTTCATGACGGTGCAGCAACAATGGATTGGATGGAACAAGAACAAGAAAGAGGAATTACAATAACTTCAGCTGCAACCACTTGTTTTTGGAGAGAACATAGAATTAATATCATAGATACACCCGGTCATGTTGATTTTACAATTGAGGTTGAAAGATCATTAAAAGTTTTAGATGGAGCAGTGGCAGTTTTTGATGGAGTTGCTGGAGTTGAGCCTCAATCAGAAACAGTTTGGAGGCAAGCGGATAAATATAAAGTCCCAAGAATTTGTTTTGTAAATAAATTAGATAGAACGGGAGCAGATTTTTTTAGATGTGTCGAAATGATAAAAGATCGACTAGGAGCTAAACCTTTAGTTTTACAAGTTCCAATTGGTATAGAAGCTTCACTTCAAGGTGTTGTTGATTTAGTAAAAATGAAAGCAATCGTATGGAAAAATGAAGATTTAGGAGCGGCATGGGAAGAAAAGGATATTCCTGATGACTTAAAAAAAATCTCTGAAAAATATAGACAAGAACTTGTAGAAACTGCAGTAGAACAAGATGAAAAATTAATGGAGAGTTATTTAAATGGAGAGCAAATCAAAAATGATGATTTAATTAGATGTATAAGAAAAGGATGCTTAAACTTTGATTTTGTACCAGTTCTAACTGGTTCAGCATTTAAAAATAAAGGTGTTCAGCCATTGTTAGACGCTGTTGTAGATTATCTACCAAGTCCAAATGATATTGGTTCAATTAAAGGCACAAAACCAGGCACTGAAGATGAAATAGAAATGAAATTCGATGATAAAGCTCCATTTTCAGCTTTAGCTTTTAAAGTAGCAAACGACCCATTTGTAGGATCTTTAACTTTCATAAGAATATATTCTGGAACAATTAAATCTGGAACTGGTATTTATAACACCTCGAAAGAAAAAGAAGAAAGAGTTGGAAGAATGTTATTAATGCATGCAAACTCAAGAGAAGACATTAAAGAAGCTAACACAGGAGATATTGTTGCTTTAGCTGGTTTAAAAAACACAATTACAGGACATACTTTAGCAAATGAAGATACACCTGTATTGTTAGAACCTATGGAATTTCCAGATCCCGTAATTGAAATTGCTGTTGAACCAAAAACTAAAGCTGACCAAGAAAAAATGGGAGAAGCATTAGGAAGATTGGCTAAAGAAGATCCTTCATTTAGAGTAACTTCAGACGAAGAATCTGGACAAACAATTATAAAAGGAATGGGTGAACTTCATTTAGATATAATTGTGGACAGAATGAAAAGAGAGTTTAAAGTTGAAGCTAATGTTGGCGCACCCCAAGTAGCTTACAGAGAAACTATACTTAGCTCTGCTGAATTTGATTATACTCATAAAAAGCAAAGTGGTGGAGCAGGACAATTTGCAAGAGTAAAACTATCTGTTGAGCCTTTAGAACCAGGTAAAGGAAGGGAAGTTGAAAGTAAAATTAAAGGAGGTGCCATTCCAAAAGAATTTATACCGGGTGTTGAAAAAGGAATAGAGACAATTGCTGATGGAGGAATATTAGCAGGTTTTCCTTTAATAGATTATAAAGTTACAATTTTAGACGGACTACATCATGATGTTGATTCAAGCGTACTCGCATTTGAATTAGCTTCTAGACAATGTTTTAAAGAAGCATGTACAAAAGGTACACTTAAACTTTTAGAGCCAGTTATGAGAGTTGAGGTTGTAACCCCTGAAGATTATATGGGTGATGTTATTGGAGATTTAAATAGTAGAAGAGGTCAAATAAACACACAAGAACAAAGAGGTAATGCCACAGTGATTACCGCTATGGTACCTTTAGCAAACATGTTTGGATACATTAATAGTTTGAGATCTATGTCTCAAGGAAGAGCACAATATTCAATGTTTTTTGATCATTACGATAAGGTGCCACAAAATGTTCAAGAAGAAGTTACAAAAAAAACTGGATAATTAAAAATGGAAAAACAAAACATAAGAATTAAATTAAGAGCTTACGATAATAAGATTTTAGACCAATCTACTGAGGAAATTGTAAATACTGTAAAAAGAACTGGCGCTAATATTAAAGGACCAATTCCTTTGCCTACAAAGATAGAAAAGTATACTGTATTAAGGTCACCTCATATAGATAAGAAAAGCAGAGAACAATTTGAAACAAGAACACACAAAAGATTAATCGACATTATTGAACCAACACCTCAAACCGTAGAAGCATTAATGAAATTAGATTTAGCTTCTGGTGTCGACGTGGAGATAAAAATTTAAATTATGACTGAAATTGCATTAATTGGAAAAAAAATAGGAATGAGTAGAGAATTTTATAAAACTGGTCAATCAGTTCCAGTTACAGTTATCAAAATGGAAACAGGAAGAGTAATAGATGTAATTAATGAAGAAAAAAGAGGATATAAAGCTGTGCAAATAGGCTTTGGTAAAATTAAAAACTCAAAACTTTCAAAAGCAATGAAAGGATATTTTACAAAAAAAAACACCGAGCCAAAGAAAAAATTAAAGGAATTTAGAGTAAAAAATTTAGAAAATTATAAAGAAGGTAATGAGTTAGGACTAGAAATTTTCAAAGATGTAAAATTTGTAGATATAAGATCAACAACAATAGGTAAAGGTTTTGCTGGAGTAATGAAACGTCATAATTTTTCAGGTTTAAGAGCATCACACGGAGTCTCAGTTTCGCATAGAGCACATGGATCAACTGGTCAAAATCAAGACCCAGGAAAAGTCTTTAAAAATAAAAAAATGGCTGGTCAAATGGGTAATAAAATAAGAACAATGCAAAATATTGAAATAATTAAATCAGATAATGAAAATAATTTATTATATTTAAAAGGTTCAATACCCGGATCAAAAAATACAGAGGTGCTTGTTAAAAAATCAGTAAAAAATATTAAAAAATTAACTATAACGGAAAAAATAGCAGAATTGGAAAGATTAAAAAAAATACCGGATAAAAAGAAAAAATAATATGAAGATTGAAAAAATAGCAATTGATGGAAAAAAAGCAACGCTAGAAGTAGCAGATAAAATTTTATCAGCCAAAATAAATAAGGAACTAGTGAGCAATGTTCTTTATAAGACTAATGCTAATTTTAAAGGCAGAAAAGCTAAAACAAAGCAGAAAAATGAAATTATTGGATCTACCTCAAAAATATATGCTCAAAAAGGAACTGGAAATGCTAGACATGCTAGTAGAAAGGCTCCTATATTTGTTGGTGGTGGTGTAGCGCATGGTCCAAAAGGTCAATCAAAATATAAAATTAGAAAACTTAACAAAAGTGAAAAAAAATTAAGTATTGCCTCTCTTATTACTGAAAAAAATAATTTAAAAGATTTAATAATATTCAACGACTTCGATAAAGAAATAAAAAAAACTAAAGAAATGAACATTATACTAACTAAATTCGATGCTAAAAATTCATTAATTATATTAGACAAAAACTCTAAAGAAAAGATTCAAAAATCTATAAGAAATATTCCAAATGTTAAATCAACAGACGTAAATCATTTTAGTGCTTTTGATATCGTAAAACATAAAAAATTAATATTTACTGAAAGCTCTATTAAAGAATTAGAAAAGAGATATATATAATGAAAATACATTTATTTGATAAAATTATTTCTCCTCATATAACAGAAAAATCAACTAATTTATCTGAGCAAAATAAAATTATTTTTAAAGTTCCACATAAAGCAAATAAAAAAAATTTGAAAAAAAATATTGAAAAAATATTTAAAGTTAATGTAACCAAAATTAATATTATAAATAAAAAATCGAAAATAAAACTTTCAAGAGGAAGAAAGATTAAAGTTTCTGGTTTTAAAAAAGCAATTGTTACTATTAAGAAAGGTCAAAATATTGATCTAACAACAGGAATATAAAATGTCATTAAAATCATTTAAACCATATACAAAGTCTACAAGAGGAACAATTTTAGTAGAAAAATCAGGATTGTGGAAAGGAAAACCATACAAACCTCTTACTTCAGTAAATAATGCCGCAAAAGGTAGAAATAATTATGGACGTATAACATCAAGAAATCATGGTGGTGGACATAAGCAAAAATACAGACACATCGATTTTTATAGAAAAAAATTTAATATGAAAGCAGAAGTTGAAAGAGTTGAATATGATCCAAATAGATCTTGTTATATTATGTTAGTTAAATTTGAGGATGGTCAAAAATTCTATTATTTAGCCCCTCAAAATATTAAAGTTGGAGACAAAATTGAAAATGGACCAAATGTAGAAATCAAAACAGGAAACTGTTTACCCCTTCAAGATATTCCTGTTGGAATAAACATTCATAATGTTGAATTACAACCAGGAGCAGGTGGAAAAATTGCAAGATCTGCAGGAACACATGTAACAATTACAGGAATAGATGGAAATTATTCATTAATTAAAATGACTTCTGGAGAAGTAAGAAAAATAGATTCAAGATCATTAGCTACAATCGGTGTTTTGTCTAACCCAGATCAAAAAAATATTAAAATTGGAAAAGCAGGAAGATCAAGATGGTTAGGAAGAAGACCACATACAAGAGGTGTGGTTAAGAACCCAGTAGATCACCCTCATGGTGGAGGAGAGGGTAAATCTGCTGGTGGTAGGCATCCTGTTTCACCTACAGGTCAATCTGCAAAAGGACTTAAAACACGAGATAACAAAAGAACAGATAAATTTATAATTAGAAGAAGGAAAAAAAGAGGTTAATTATGGCTAGAGCAGTTTGGAAAGGACCTTTTGTAGAGGAAAGTTTAATTAAAAAAGTTGATAAAGAAAAAAATAATCCTAATAGAAAACCAATTAAGACCTGGTCAAGAAAATCAACAATAATTCCAGATTTTGTTGGTGTTAGTTTTCTAATTTATAATGGAAAAAAATTTATTCCAATAACTGTATCAGAGGATATGGTTGGCCATAAATTAGGAGAATTTGCTCCAACAAGACAATTTTCAGGACACACACCAGCTGATAAAAAAGCAAAAGCTGAAGAAACAGCAAAACCGGATGTTAAAAAATAGGTAAAATGACAAAAAAATCAAAAAAAATATCAGAAAAAACAATTGTAAGATCAGTTAATAAAAATGTAAGGTCGAGCACAAGAAAGCTTAAACCAATTTTAAAAGCTATTGTTGGAAAAAAAGTTGATATAGCAATCAGAGATTTAACCTTTTCAGACAAAAGAATATCTTTAGATATAAAAAAAACTATTTCATCTGCAGTAGCAAATGCAGAAAACAATTTTCAATATAATATAGATAATTTATTTGTAAAAGAAGCATATTGTGGAAAACAAATAGTTATGAAAAGATTTAGAGCTAGAGCAAAGGGTAGGGCTTCACCAGTAATGAAACCTTATTCAAACTTAACAATAATACTTGCAGAAAAAGAAAAAGAAAAGGTTGAAAGAAAATAATATGGGTCAGAAAGTAAATCCAGTTGGTTTAAGATTAGGCATAAATAGAGGATGGGATTCTGTCTGGTATGCCAAAAAGAAAGAATTTGGTAACTACTTAATAGAAGATTTTAGAATAAGAGAATATATTAAAAAAAATGTAATTAATTCTGGAGTTTCTAAGGTTATGATAGAAAGAACTTCAAAAAAATGTTTTGTTACAATTTACACTTCAAGACCTGGTTTTGTAATAGGAAAAAAAGGAAGTGATATTGAAAAAATTAAAGGAAAACTATCAAATCTTACTTCAAATGAAGTTATACTTAATATTAAAGAAGTAAAAAAACCAGAAACAAACGGTTTTTTAGTTGCTGAAAACATAGCTCAACAATTAGTTAAAAGAGTTTCTTACAGAAGAGCAATGAAACGTGCAATGCAATCAGCATTAAGATTGGGTGCAAAAGGAATTAAAGTTGCAATTAGCGGAAGATTAGGTGGAAATGAAATAGCAAGAACCGAATGGTTGAGAGAAGGAAGTATACCATCTCATACACTTAGAGCAGATATTGATTATGCTGAAGCTGAAGCATTAACAACTTATGGAATAATTGGTGTTAAAGTGTGGATTTATAAAGGTGAAATTTTTACAAAGGAGTTTAGTCAGGAAACTAATAAAAAATAATTATGTTACAACCAACAAGAACAAAATATAGAAAAGCACACAAAGGAAGAATTCATGGTCATGCATCAAGATGCAATTTGATGAATTATGGTGCTTATGGATTGAAAGCAATAGAGCCTGAAAGAGTAATTGGTAAACAAATAGAAGCAGCTAGGGTTGCTTTGACTAGACACATGAAAAGACAGGGTAGAGTATGGACAAGAATGTTTCCAAACATTCCAGTTTCAAAAAAACCTACAGAAGTTAGAATGGGTAAGGGAAAAGGTTCTCCTGAATTTTGGGCATGCAGAGTTAAACCCGGAAGAATACTTTTTGAAGTTGATGGAGTGCCTGAAGAAACAGCCAGAGAGGCACTTTATAAAGCCTCAGCTAAATTGCCTATTAAATGTAAATTTATTAAGAGAATATAAAATGAAAAAAAAAGAAGTTAAAAAACTAACAAAAGATGAAATTATAAAAAATATAGAAAAATTAAAAAAAGATTTATTTAACTTTAGATTTCAAAAAATTAATGGACAAATTAAGAGTCCTGCAAAATTAAATGAAACAAAAAAATCAATTGCAAGATTAAAAACAATGTTAGGAGCAAATCAAAATGCCTAAAAAAATATTAAAAGGAATAGTTGTTAGCGATAAGCCAAACAAAACAATAACAGTAATCGTTGAAAGAAAATATCAACATCCAGTATTAAAGAAAGTAATAAAATCAAAAAAAAAATACAGTGTTCATGATGAAGAAAATAAATATAAAAATGGAGATAAGGTTTCAATAATAGAGAGCAGACCATATTCAAAAACAAAAAAATTTGAAGTTTTAGGAGATACTAAATGATACAAGTACAAACTGAATTATTAGTTGCTGATAACACAGGCGCAAAAAGAATTGAATGTATAAAAGTTCTTGGTGGTTCAAAAAGAAGATACGCAGGCATAGGTGATACTATTGTAGTAGCTGTAAAAGAGGCTATTCCCAAAGGTAAAGTCAAAAAAGGATCTGTCCATAAAGCTGTAGTAGTTAGAGTAAAAAAAGGAATACACAGAAATGATGGTTCAAAAGTTAAATTTGATAATAATGCAGCTGTGTTAACTGACGAAAAAGGTGAACCAATTGGTACTAGAATATTTGGCCCAGTAACAAGAGAGCTTAGAACAAGAGGACAAATGAAAATAATTTCATTAGCCCCAGAGGTATTATAATTATGATAAAAAAAGGAGATAAAGTTAAAATTTTAACTGGAAAAGATAAAAAAAAAGAAGGTGAAGTTATAGAAATTGATAGACAAAATAACAGAGCTAAAGTTAAAGGAATTAATATTGTGAAAAAACACATAAAAACAACAAAAGAAAAAAAAGGTGGAATAATTTCGAAAGAAAATTTCATTAACATTTCAAACCTTTCTTTTTTTGAAAAAAGTAAAAGCAAAACAAAAGTAGCTAAAAAATAAAAATGGCAAGATTAAAAGAGTTATTTACAAAAGAAATTAAACCAAATTTAAAACAACAGTTTGGTTATAAAAATAGTTACATGGTCCCAGAAATACAAAAAATAATATTAAACATGGGCCTTGGATTGGATGGTAATGACTCAAAAATTCTTAAATCAAGCCAGGAGGATTTGGCTGCAATATCAGGACAAAAACCTATAGTTACTAAATTTAAAAAATCTATTTCAAATTTTAAAACAAGAAAAGATACGAATGCAGGTTTAAAAGTTACATTAAGAAAAAATAAAATGTATGAATTTGTTGATAGATTGGTCAATATAGCTTTGCCAAGAGTTAAAGATTTTAGAGGATTATCCGCAAATGGTTTTGATAAATTTGGAAATTACACTTTTGGTATTAAAGAGCATATTATTTTTCCAGAAGTAAATTTTGATAAAGTTGATAAAATTAGAGGTCTAGATATTACGATAGTTATTAAATCAATCAAAAAAGATGATAGCATTGAGTTATTAAAAAAACTAAATTTTCCATTTAGAGAAAAAAGGAGCAATTAATTATGGCTAAACTAAGCGCTATAAATAAAAATAATAGAAGAATAAAATTATCAAATAGATTTTATTTAAAAAGAAAAAATTTAAAAAAAATTATAATGGATAAAAAGTTAACTTTAGAAGAAAGATTTAAAGCACAACAAAAACTATCTAAATTACCAAGAAATTCATCTAAAATTAGAGTTAGAAATAGATGTCAAATAACGGGAAGACCTCACGGTGTATATAGAAAATTAAAAATCTCAAGAATTGCACTAAGGCAACTTGGTTTAGAAGGAAAAATTCCAGGAATGGTTAAATCAAGCTGGTAGAAAGGAAATTATGAGTTTAAACGATCCAATAGGCGACATGATAGCGAGAATTAAAAATTCTCAACTAAGAAATCATAAAAAAGTAGAACTACCATCTTCTAATTTTAAAGTAAAAATAGCTGAAGTACTTAAAAATGAGGGATATATAATAGATTATAGCGTTTCTTCTGAAGATAAAAAATCTAAATTAGAAATTAAACTGAAATACAATTCTGGTTCGCCTGTAATAAGTTCAATACAGAGAGTGTCAAAGCCGGGAAGAAGAATCTTTTCTAGCGCCGAAAGTCTTCCAAAAATAAATAACGGACTAGGTATCGCAATTGTATCAACTCCAAAAGGTGTAATGTCAGATATAGACGCAAGAAAACAAAAAATTGGTGGAGAAATAATCTGTAAGGTATTTTAATGTCTAAAATTGGTAAAATAAATATTTCTATTCCTGAAAAAGTTAAAGTTGCATTTAATGGTAACTTGCTAAATATTGAAGGACCTCTGGGAAAAAAATCTTTAAATATTGATACAAAAATATTTGAGTTAAAAATTGAAGAAGGAAAATCGGTTTCAATAAAACCAAAAAGTATTAATCAAGATACAAAAAGATTATGGGGCATGAATAGAAGTTTGGTTAATAATGCAATAATAGGAACCAGTTCTGGATACAGTAAAATTTTAGAATTGTCCGGTGTTGGATATAGAGCTACCTTAAAAGGGAAGCAATTAAATTTGCAACTAGGATTTAGCCATGACATTAATTTTGATATACCTGACAGTGTGAAAATAACAGTTGAAAAACAAACTATTATAAAAATTAATGGAAGTGATAAGCAAGAAGTAGGAATGATTGCATCAAAATTGAAATCATTAAGACCACCTGAACCTTATAAGGGAAAAGGTATTAAAGAACAAGGCCAGTACATTTTAAGAAAAGAAGGAAAGAAAAAATAATGAAAATTACTACTAAAGAAAGAAAAAAATATAGAATCAGAAATAAGTTAAAAAATACTTCTAAGCTAGGAAGATTAAGACTGAGTGTTTCTAGAACTTCAAAAAATATAAGTGCTCAAATAATAGATGATAGTAGCAACACTACTATTTTATCAGCATCCTCTAATGAAAAATCAATTAAATCTTTAAATAAAAAAAATAAAACTGAATTATCACAAGTTGTAGCTGAAAGTTTAGCTAAAAAAGCATTAGAAAAAAAAATTACCAAAATTTATTTTGATAGAGGAATATATAAATATCATGGCAGAGTGAAAACTTTTGCAGAAACTTTAAGAAAAAACGGAATGGAATTTTAGTATATGGAAAAAAATGAAAAAAATAATGAATATTTAGAAAAGTTAGTTCACATAAATAGAATAACTAAAGTTGTTAAAGGCGGTAGAAGATTTGGGTTTTCGGCACTTGTGGTTGTAGGAAATCAAAATGGTAAAATTGGTGTAGCTCATGCTAAAGCAAAACAAGTCCCAGATGCAATTAAGAAAGCTAATGAATTAGCTAGAAGAAAATTTATACAAATTCCTCTAAGAGAAGGCAGAACAATTCATCATGATATATATGGAAAAGACGGTGCTGGAAAAATTAAATTACGTGCAGCCCCAAAAGGAACTGGAATTATAGCAGGTGGTCCAGTCAGAGCTGTTTGCGAAGTTCTTGGCATCAAAGATATTGTTGCAAAATCATTAGGAACTGCTAACCCACACAATGTTATCAGAGCATGTATCAAAGCATTGTTAAAGCAAAATTCACCTAAAAATATATCTATTTTACGTAACAAAAAAATTTCAGAAATTATTGAAAAAAGAGGATAATGACAAATTTAAACACAACATCTAAAGTTAAAATTAAAAAAATGAGAGTTGGAAGAGGTATTGGATCAGGAAAAGGAAAAACCTCAGGAAGAGGTGTAAAAGGTCAAAAATCTAGAAGTGGTGTTGCAATTAAAAGTTTTGAAGGTGGTCAAATGCCTTTATATAGAAGATTACCAAAAAGAGGGTTTAATCCATTAAAAAAAGAAAAAATTGCTATTCTTAATTTAGAAAAGATACAAAGTTTAATTGATTCAAAAAAAATAAATGCGGATACAAAAATAGATTTAGAAATTTTAAAAAAAGCTAATATTATAAGCAAATCTTTTAGTAAAATAAAAATTTTAGGAACAGGAGAGATAAAATCTAAAGTTAATTTAAACGTAGACTATATTTCAAAATCTGCAAAAGAAAAACTTGAAAAAGGTGGCGGTACATTAAGCTTAAAAAATAAAAATTAATCTTGTATGAGTGAATCTTCACAGTCTCACGATTTAAGAAATAGAATATTTTTCACAATATTTATTTTAGCAGTTTATAGGTTCGGAACATTTGTTCCTATTCCAGGTATTGATCCTGAGCAACTTCAGCAAATGATGGCAGGTAACCAAAAAGGATTACTAGGAATGTTTAATGTCTTTGCAGGTGGTGCTGTAAGTAGAATGGCCATATTTGCTCTAGGTATAATGCCATATATTTCTTCTTCAATTATAGTTCAATTACTTACAGGTGTATCTGACTATTTTAAAAATTTAAAAAGCCAAGGTGAAACTGGTAGACAAAAAATTACACAAATAACGAGATATGGGACAGTTTTGTTAGCAACAGTCCAAGGATATGGTTTGTCAGTAGGATTAGAGTCTTCTGCAAATTTAGTTATTAATCCAGGTATTTTTTTTAAAATTACAACTGTTACAACTATAGTAGCTGGTACAATGTTTTTAATGTGGCTTGGTGAACAAATAACTCAAAGAGGAATTGGCAATGGAATTTCACTTATTATTTTTTCAGGAATAGTAGCAGAAATACCAAGAGCTTTAGTAACTACTTTTGAATTGGGTAGAACCGGAGCAATTTCTACTGCAATGATAATATTCATTTTTGTTTTGCTTGTAGCAACAATAATGTTTATAGTTTTTATGGAACGTGCATTAAGAAAAATTCTTATAAACTACCCTAAAAGACAAATGGGAAATAAAATGTATGGAGGTGACTCATCTCATCTACCTCTTAAAATTAATTCAGCTGGAGTTATACCTGCAATTTTTGCATCAGCATTATTATTGTTACCAGTAACATTTTCAAATTTTAATGCTTCACAAAACGAAACTTTTCAAACTGTAATTTCATTTTTTTCTCAAGGTCAGCCGCTCTATATGATTTTATATGCATCAGGTATTATTTTTTTTACTTTTTTTTATACTTCAATAACATTTAACCCAAATGAAACTGCTGAAAATTTAAGAAAATATGGAGGCTTTATTCCAGGAATTAGGCCAGGTGAAAGCACCGCTTTATATATAGATAACATTTTGACAAAATTAACAACAATAGGTGCATTATATTTAACTCTTGTTTGTTTAATGCCTGAATTTTTAATTGCAAATTATCCAATACCTTTTTATTTAGGTGGTACTTCAATTTTAATCGTAGTTGTAGTTGCTATAGATACAGTTACTCAAATACAAACGAGACTAATGAGTTCACAGTACGAACAATTAATAAAGAAAACTAAATTTGGAAGATAATTAAAAGTGAATGTTGTAATTTTTGGACCACCAGGTGCAGGAAAAGGAACTCAAGCTCAGAATATTGTAAATAAATTTAATCTTCATCAAATTTCAACAGGTGATCTTCTCAGAAATGAAATTAAAAATAAATCTGAAATTGGAAAAGAGATTGAAGAAATTATTTCCAAAGGTGATTTTGCTACAGATGAAATAGTTAATAAGCTAATTAAAAATATTATACACGATCCTCAAAAAAAAAATAAACTAATATTTGATGGATATCCAAGGTCAATAAGTCAGGCTAAAAATTTAGATTTATTATTAGATAACTCTAACCAAAAAATAGATTTTATTTTTTTTCTTAACGTAAATAAAGATACAATAGTAAAAAGAATTGAGAAAAGGAAAATTTTAGAGAAAAGGACAGACGATGACCTAAAAACCATTCTTAAAAGATATGATACTTACATGGAAACAACCATGCCTGTCTTAGATTTTTATTCTTCAAGAACCTATTTTTATGAAATAGATGGAAGTGAAAAAATTGAAGTAATTTCAAGCAAAATTGAGCAAATTATCACTGTATAAGACATTGACATTAAAAGAACTTCTTATATAAAAGGCTAAATTTTATCACAATATTATGGCTCGAATAGCAGGTGTAAACATTCCTCAGAATAAATTAGTTCATATAGGACTTACTTATATTTACGGAATAGGTGATAAGTTTTCTGATAAAATTTGTAAGGCGTTGCAAATACCTCAATCAACAAGAGTTAATCAATTAACAGATGATCAAATTTTAAAAATTAGAGAGTTTATAGATAAAAATTTTACTGTCGAAGGAGATCTAAGAAGAGAAAACTCTTTAAGTATAAAAAGATTAATTGATCTGGCATCATACAGAGGTTCTAGACATAGAAAAAAACTACCTGTAAGAGGTCAAAGAACAAGATGCAATGCTAGAACTAGAAAAGGAAAAGCCATTGCTATTGCAGGAAAAAAACTTACACCACTAAAAAAATAAAAAATTAAATTAATGAGTAAAGAAAAAAAAATTAAAACAGAAACTAGTGAGCAAACAGTAGAAAAGAGTAAATCGATTAAAAAAAGTACTTATTCAAAAAAAAAGAAAGCAAAAAAAAATATTTTGAATGGTATTGCTTATGTGCAGTCAACTTTCAATAATACTATAGTTTCAATAGCTGATACTAGTGGTAATATTATTTCATGGGCATCCGCTGGACAAAAGGGCTTTAAAGGTTCAAGAAAATCAACACCTTACGCTGCACAAGTTGCTGCTGACGCAGCCGCAGCTAAAGCACTTGAGGCTGGATTAAAAACTTTATCTGTTGAAGTTAAAGGGCCCGGTTCTGGTAGAGAAACTGCATTGAGAGCTCTACAAGCAAGAGGATTTAAAATTATTTCTATTAAAGATACAACGCCAATGCCACATAATGGGACAAGACCACCAAAAAAAAGGAGAGTTTAAATGGAAACTACAAATGTGAATTTAAAAAATTGGAAATCACTGATTAAACCTGGAAAATTAGACATTCAATTGAGTGATGATAAATCTTACGCAAAAATTATTGCTGAACCTTTGGAAAAAGGCTATGGGCTAACTTTAGGAAATTCATTAAGAAGAATACTCCTATCGTCGATAAGAGGAGCAGCTGTTACTGCTGTTCAAATTGATGGTGTACTTCATGAATTTTCATCTATCAAAGGTGTCAGGGAAGACGTTACTGATATTGTTTTAAATGTTAAATCTCTTGCATTAAAAAGTAATAGCGAGGGAACAAAAAAACTTATTTTAGATGCTAAAGGGCCTGGTGAAATCAAAGCTTCAGACATAACTGAAGTTGCTGATATTGAAATATTAAATCCAGATTTAGTAATTTGTAATTTAGATGAAAAAACCCATTTTCATATGGAAATGACTGTAGGAAATGGAAAGGGATATGTTTCAGCCGACATGAATAAACCAGAAGAACCACCACTGGGATTAATACCAATTGATTCACTTTTTAGCCCAGTTAAAAAAGTATCATATTCAGTGAGCACAGCAAGAGAAGGTAAGGCGCTAGATTATGATAAGTTAACCATGGAAGTTGAAACAAACGGCTCAATATCTGCCGAAGATGCAGTTGCTTATTCAGCAAGAATTTTTCAAGATCAATTAGGAATGTTCGTCAATTTTGATGAACCACAAGAAGTAATTGTAAGAGATAAGCCAACTGAACCTGAATTTAATAAAAATTTATTAAGAAAAGTTGATGAATTAGAACTCTCTGTAAGATCAATGAATTGTCTAAAAAATGATAATATAATTTATATTGGAGATCTTGTACAAAAATCAGAAGGTGAAATGCTAAGAACACCAAACTTTGGAAGAAAATCATTAAATGAAATTAAAGAAGTATTAAATACTATGTCATTATATTTAGGCATGGAAATTCCAAATTGGCCACCAGATAATATTGCTGAATTATCAAAAAAACTTGAAGAAGCTATATAATGAGACATAGATTTGGCTATAAAAAACTCAATAGAACATCAGAGCATAGAAAAGCATTAATTAAAAATATGCTTAATTCACTTATTAAGTATGAACAAATAAAGACAACATTACCTAAGGCAAAAGTTTTAAAGCCTCAAGCTGATAAAATTATTACTTTAGGAAAGAAAAACAATCTTCAAAATACAAAAATTTTAGCCTCAAAATTACAAGATATGAAATCTACTAATAAAGTAAAAAAAACTTTAGCCAAAAGATATGAAAGTAGAAATGGTGGATATACAAGAATTATTAAAGCTGGATACAGGTATGGAGATAAAGCACCTTTAGCTATAATTGAATTTGTAGATAGAGATGTTGAAGCAAAACGAATAGATCGAAAAAAAAAAGAAACTAAGAAAAGCACAGAAGAAAAGAAAGCAGTACCAGCATAAATTCATAATATAAATGAATAAGTCATACATCGTAGATCATTCTTACGAAGGTATTAGAATTGATAAATGGATTAGAAATAATATTGGTAATGTACCTCAAGGACTAATTGAAAAATCGCTTAGAGCAGGAAAAATAAAGCTCAATAAAAAGAAAACCAAAAGTTCAACCAAGTTAAAAATTAAGGATATTATAAATGTTTATGACCTTAAATTTGAAGAAAAAATTATTCAAAAAAATTTAAAATTCAAACCATCAGATGAGGTAATCAAAGAAAACGAAGATTTAATTATTGATGATAATGAAAATTTTATTGTAGTCAATAAAGAGTCAGGAATAGCAGTTCAAGGTGGAACTAAATCTAAAAAAAATTTGATTGATATTTTTTCTAAAAGTAAAATATTTGAAAATACCAAACCTTACTCAGTTCATAGATTAGATAAAGATACATCTGGAGTATTTATAATTGCAAAAAATAGAGATACGGCAAAATTATTTACATCATTATTTAGATTAAGAAAAATTCACAAAACTTATATAGCGATATGTTATGGAGAAATAGAGTCCAATAAAGGCGTTTTTGATCAAGACCTAGTAAGATATGAAGGTAGTAAAAAAATAATTGAAAGCTCCAAGACTATTTTTAAAGTTCTTGATAAAAATTCTAACTGCTCTTTACTAGAGATGAATCCGATAACAGGAAGAAAACATCAATTAAGAAAGCAACTTTCTCTTATCGGCCATCCTATATATGGAGATGACAAATATACATTTGAGAAAAACTTAAAAACTAAGAATAAAGAATTAATGCTTCACTCATATAAAATAAAATTTATTATTAATAATAAAAAATTTACTTTTAAAGCATTATTACCCAACTATTTTAAAAAACTTATAAGAACAAAGAGACTTAAATTTTTAAATTAGTAATTAAACTTTTTATAATTAGTTCTGGGAGTTTGTCATAATTTTGATTATTAATTTTTTTTAAAGTAGTGATACCTTTATTCTTTATCCCGCAAGGTATAATTTTTTGATAATTAGATATATCATTATTTATGTTTATTGAGAATCCGTGATAAGCTATCCATCTTCTAACTTTAATGCCTATGGCCCCAATTTTTTTGTCCTCATTGTTTAATTTTGACCAAATTCCAATATTTTTTCTATCACTAAAAGAATTGATGCCAAAAGATTTTAATGAATATATAATTGAATTTTCAATAGTATTTACAAATTTTCTTATATCTCTTTTTCTATTATTAAGATTAATTACCAAATAACAAATTAATTGTCCTGGTCCATGCCAAGTAATTTTTCCTCCTCTTGAACTTTTAATAACATTAATTGATTTGTCCAATATATCTCTTTTATTAGAGCTTGATCCAGCTGTAAATGTTGATGGATGTTCCAATATCCAAATCAATTCATTTGCTTGATTATTATTAATTTTAATGACTCTATCCTCTAAAAATTTTATAGCGTCTAAATAATTTACTGGTTTTATTGATTTTTTTATCTCTATATTCATTAAAGAATTGTAATATAAAAATTATGCATTAATAGTGCCATATAAAAATAAAGGTTTTTTATGACTTTAGTAAGAAAAATAAAAGATAAAAAAGTCAATTTTGAATTTAATAAGGAATATATCAAGGTTGTAACAGATAAAATTGCAAATAATGATGCCGTATTCATTTCAAATTCATTTAAAGAAATGCATCCTGCTGATGCGGCTGATATTATTGAACATCTTAATGAAAATGATAGGGAAAATTTAATTAAATTAAATAACTTTAAAATTGATCCTGAAGTTTTTGTTGAGATTAATGAATCGGTTCAATCTGAAGTAATTAAGTATTTATCAAAAGATTCAATAGTTTACATACTAAAAAATATAGAGTCAGACGATTCAATTAAAATTTTAGAAAATATAGATGAAAAAAATAAAAATGATATTTTAAGTTCATTACCACCAAAAGATAGATTTGTACTTTTAGAAAGCTTAAGCTATCCAGAAGATTCTGCTGCAAGAATAATGCAGAGAGAATTTACAGCTATACCAAGCAATTGGTCAGTAGGTCAAACCATTGATTATTTGAGAGAAAATAAAGATTTACCTGAGGAATTTTTAGAAATTTTTATAGTTGATAATGAATTTAAACCTATAGGAACTGTACCTTCTTCGAAAGTTTTAAGAACTTCAAGAGAAACAAAAATGAATTCAATAATGAGTGAATCTCAATTGTCTATCCCAGTTGATATGGATAGAGAACAAGTAGGTCATTTATTCGAAAATTATAATTTAAATTCAGCATGTGTAGTTGATAAAAATAATAAATTAGTTGGGATGATAACTAGTGATGACATATTGACTGTATTAAAAGAAGAAGCAGAAGAGGATGCTTTAAGATTAGCGGGTGTAGGAGATGAAGAAATTACCGATGGAGTTATTAAGAAAACTAAAAGAAGATTTACTTGGTTATTGCTTAATTTATTTACAGCCATAATTGCTTCAGTTGTTATAGGTTTTTTTCAAGAAGACATAGAAAAAGTTGTAGCACTAGCCGTATTAATGCCTATAGTTGCATCAATGGGCGGTAATGCTGGTATGCAAACCCTTGCTGTAACTATCAGAACCATTGCTACCAACGAATTAACTAAAAATAATTTTTCACAAAACATAATAAAAGAATTTTCAATTGGAATTTTAAATGGAATTATATTTGCAATTATTAGCGCTATTGTTGTTCAATTATGGTTTAACGATTATACACTTTCATTAATTATATCCATTTCAATGGTATTGAATATGATTGTAGCAGGACTTTTTGGAATATTGGTTCCAGTCTCACTAAAAAAAATGAATGTAGATCCAGCTATTGCATCCAGTGTTTTTGTAACTACCATAACTGATGTGATAGGCTTCTTATCTTTTCTAGGAATTGGTGCTTATTTTTTTTATTAAATTTAATAGTTGTCAATTAATCTAACTTTTTTATTATAATAAGCTAAAAATATCTTAAAATTATTTTTTTTATAATTTTTTGACAAATTATTTTTATTTCTTATTTCCAAATACTCAACTTTAATTTTTTTTATATTATTTATTTTATTAATAATATTATTTAGTTCTTTTTTGTTAGATATATTCTTTTGTATTCTTTTTTTAAACTTAATTAATAAATTAGCAATAAAAGAAGATTTTTTAATGTCTTTATTATTTAGTAAGATATTCCTTGAAGATAGAGCTAAATTATTTTTATCACGTACAGTTGAACATGATAAAACTTTAGTTTTAAATTTATTTTTTAAAAATTTTTTAATTAGCAATAACTGTTGATAATCTTTTTCGCCAAAAAAAATATATTTTGGTCTTAAATTTATTAAAAATTGGTTTATTACTGCTAAAACACCTTCAAAATGTCCAGGTCTGTGTAAAGCACACATAATTTTGTCTTTATTATTTAATTTAATTTTAGTACTTTTTTTATTTTTATATATATCCTTTACTCTCGGAGTTAATAAATAATCAACTTTAATTTTTTTTAGAATCTTTATATCTTTATCCAAATTCCTTGGGTAATTCTTTAGGTCATTTCTTTTATTAAATTGTGAAGGATTTACAAAAATACTTACTAAGGTTTTTTCGCAGTTTTTTTTCGACGATTTAATAAGGGAAATATGACCTTTATGCAAAGAACCCATGGTAGGAACAAATCCAATGCTTGCCTTAAAATTAACTTCTTTATTTAATTTATTTATGCTTTTAAAAATTATCATTTATGGTACTTCATTTAATTAATACATTCCTATGATAAGACAAGCAATAATACCATTAGCAGGTTTAGGCACAAGACTTTTACCTTTAACTAGTGTTTATGCTAAAGAACTTTTACCAATAAACGGAAAAATAGGTCTAGAATATATTATTGAAGAATGTATTGATGCAGGCATAAAAGAAATAATTTTAATTATATCTAAAAAAAAAGAAATTATCAGAAAATATTTCCATAATGATAAATTTTATCAAAAAATAATTAAAAAAAAAAAAGATCTAAGAATTTCTAGTGAATATAAAAAAATTATAAAATATAAAAAAATGATTAAATTTGTTTATCAAAATAACCCCAGAGGAACTGGAGATGCCGTATTAAAAACTAAAAATATTGTAAAAGATAATTTTTTTTTAATGTTGTTACCTGATGATTTGATAATAAAAAGGAATTGCTCAAAAGATATGATTTTAATTCATAATAAAAAAAAATGTTCAGTTATGGCGAGTATGAAGGTTAATAAAAAAACTGTAAACAGATGGGGCATATACTCAAAAAAATCAGATATAAATAAAAATAATTTTTATATTAATGATGTTGTTGAAAAACCTGATATTAATTCAGCTCCATCTAATAATGCTGTTATCGGTAGATATATACTCTCAAAAAAAATTTTTAAAAAGTTACAAAATCAAAAAAAAGGAAAAGGTGGAGAAATTCATATTACTGATGCTATTAGAAAGTTAATAAATGATGGTGATAAGTTCATTGGACATAGTTTTAAAGGGAAATATCTAGACTGTGGAACGATGGATGGTTACATTAAATCTTCAATGGAAATTTCTAAAATATGAAATTATGCATGATAGGAACTGGATATGTTGGATTAGTTAGTGGTGTATGCTTTTCCGATTTAGGAAATGAAGTAGTATGCGTTGATACAGATGAAACAAAAATAAATAATTTAAAAAAATCAATTATTCCAATTTATGAACCAGGCTTAGAAGAACTTGTAAAAAAAAATTATAAAGCTGGAAGATTATCTTTTACTACAGATTTACATACTGCTGTAAAAAATTCTAAAATAATATTTATTTGTGTCGGTACTCCAACTAAAAAAAATGGAATTGGAGCAAATTTAAATCAAATCTTTAATGCTTCTAAAGAATTGAGAAATCATATTAAAACATTTAAAATCATAATAAACAAATCAACCGTCCCTGTTACCACTGGTGATAAAGTAGAAAAAATTATTTCACAAAAAGTTAAAAAGAAATATTTTTCGGTAGTTTCTAATCCAGAGTTTTTAAGAGAAGGCGAGGCTATTAGAGATTTTATTTATCCAGATAGAATTGTAATAGGTACAGAAGATAAAAAATCAAATAAGATTTTAAAACAGTTATACTCACCGTTAATTTCAAAAGGTGCAAAATATTTAAATACATCAAGAAGAGCAGCTGAACTAATTAAATATGCATCAAATGCCTTTTTAGCTACAAAAATCACTTATATTAACGAAATTGCAAATATGTGCGAAAAACTAAATATAAATGTTGAAGATGTGTCAATAGGAATGGGCTTAGATAAAAGAATAGGCAGTAGATTTTTGAGAGCAGGACCTGCTTATGGTGGATCGTGCTTTCCAAAAGACACTAGAGCAATTTTAAATACTGCAAATGAAATTAAAACAAATCTATCATTAATTAAATCTGTAATACAATCAAATGAAAATCGTTCTAAAATTTTAACAGAAAGAATTTTTAAAATTTTGAATGGCAATCTTAAAAATAAAAAAATTTGTTTTTTAGGTGTTACATTTAAAGCAAATACTGATGATATGAGAGAATCTTCATCTTTACAAATGATACCAGCACTTTCAAAAAAAGGTGCTTTAATTAATTATTACGACCCAACAGGAGAAAAAAAAGAATTTAAAAAAATAAAAAATGTTCAATTTAAACAATCAATAAAATCTTCCTGTGAAAATTCAGACTTAATTATTATACATACAGAATGGAATGATTTTAAATCTATTGATTTTAAAAAAATGATGAAAAAAAGTAATTTTAAATTATTTGATATGCGAAATATTTATTCTATTGAAAAAATGAAAAAAGATAAAATAAAATATTTTAGTATTGGAAGATAAATTAATTTAATTCAAAAATTGCATCTACTTCAACTGCTACTCCTAGAGGTAAACTGTTAGAGCTTACTGCTGCTCTAGTATGTATCCCTGCATTGCCAAATACTTTTACTATAGTATCAGATGCTCCATTAATAACTTTCGGCTGTTCTATAAAATCATCTGTAGAATTTACAAAACCTGTTAATTTTACACATGATTTAATTTTTGATAGATCGTCATTACATGCATTTTTAGCTTGAGCTATTATATTTAATGCACATCTAACTGCAGCTTTATATCCATCCTCAGTTTTAAGATCCTTTCCTAATTTACCTTTTATTAAATTTCCATCTTCATCAATTGAAATTTGACCCGATATATATAATAGTTTTTCTACTTTTTTAAAAGCCACATAGGATCCGACAGGTGCTGCAGCTTTTGGTAATTTAATATTTTCTTTATTTATGTTTTCTTCAAAACTCATTTTTTCTTTTTAAACCAATCAGTTAAATATTTTTTATCTTTTATATTTTTAGTATCAAGACCATATGAAAATTTACTCACCCCATCTTTACCTTTGCCTAAAGTTTTGCATAAAATTTTGTTAACAAATTTTTTTTCGCTACAATCTTGTTTTTCTTCTGCAAATGAAATATTATTTGTCATTAAAAAAATAATTATTATTAATATTATTTTCATTTTTTTTTCTTTTTTTTGTTTCTATCGTATTCTCTTCTTTTCTCAATCAATATTAGAGCACCATCCATTGTCAATTCTAATGGATCTTTTTCTTCAGGAATTGTTGCATTAAGTGATTTATATTTAATATAAGGTCCATATTGACCTTTCATAATTCTAACAGGTTTTTTATCCTCTGGATGTTCTCCAAGATCTTTTATTAATGATGAGGATATTCGGCCTGGTTTAGCTTCAGCTATTAATGTTATAGCTCTATTCAAGCCAATTGTAAAAATTTCATCAACATTTTCTAATCTTGCTGACTTATTTTCACATTTTAAATATGGCCCAAATCTACCTGAATTTACTGTTATATCTTTTCCATTCTCAGGATGTTGACCTATAATTTTTGGCAATGAGCATAAATATTTTGCCTTTTCTAAATTAATTTGATCTATATTTATTCCTTTTGGTATAGATACGTTTTTCAAATTATCATTTTCTTTTTTCTTTTTTTTCTTTTTGATTGATGTTTCTTCTTCAATCATTTCATATTGTAAATATGGCCCAAATCTTCCATTTTTTAAATAAATGTCTTTACCATTATCATTCTGACCAATTAATTTTGGTTCAGCTAGCGCGTATTGATCATTTGCTTTAGATTTAGATAAAGGTCTTGTAAATTTACATTCTGGATAATTAGAACAACCAATAAATGCACCTCCTCTAAAACTATTTTTTAAGCTTAATTCTCCAGTGTCGCATAATTTACATTTTCTATTTACTTTTCCATTATCATCAGCTTCAAAAATTAATTCACCAAGACTTTGATTTAGTAAATCTAATACCTCTCGAGTTCGTTTTTCCTTAACACTTGATACATTTAAATTGAAATCTTTCCAAAAATTATCAAGTACTTTTATCCATTCTTCCTTTCCAGCTGTAATATCATCGAGCTGATCTTCCAAACCAGCTGTAAAACCATAGTCAACATATTTAGAAAATAATTTTTCTAAGAAAGCAGATAATAATTTACCTCTATCTGTTGGAAAAAAACGTTTATTAATTACATCAGCATATCCTCTATTTGAGATTACTGAAATAATACTTGCATATGTTGAAGGTCTTCCAATCCCTAATTCTTCAAGTTTTTTTACTAAACTTGCCTCAGAGTATCTAGGAGGTGGTTGTGTGAAGTGTTGTTCATCAATAAAATCATCAGCTAAAACATCTTCTTTATTTACATCAGGAAGAATCTTTTCATCTTCATTTTCATCAATTCTTGAAAGTTTTAAAAAACCATCAAATTTAATCGTGGATCCTGAACATTTAAACTGATTTAAGCCGCAATCAGAGTTTATTGTAATAGTTTTTCTATCAAATTTTGCTGATTCCATTTGAGATGATAGAGCTCTTGACCAAATTAAATCATATAATTTATTTTGATCTGTACTTAAGAATTTTTTTATCGATTCTGGAGTTCTGGTAATATCTGTAGGTCTTATAGCTTCATGAGCTTCTTGAGCATTCTTAGCTTTTTTACCAGAATAGTTATTAGGCTCTTTAGGTAAATAATTATCACCGTAAGAATTTTTTATAAAATCCCTAAAGTCAGTAACAGCATCATTCGATATATTTGTTCCATCGGTTCTCATGTATGTGATTAATCCAACGGTGTCACCCTCAATATCTATTCCTTGATATAACCTTTGAGCAATTTGCATTGTTCTAGAAGCTCCAAAACCTAATTTACTTGAAGAAGTTTGTTGAAGTGTAGATGTAGTGAATGGACCAAGAGGGTTTCTTGTATATATTTTAGAGCCTATATCTGTAATTTTGAATTTTGATTTTTTAATTAATTCTATAGCAATATTTATATCATCTTTATTTTTAAAAGAAAATTTTTCTATTTTTGAATTATTTAATAATACAATATTTGAATTTAAAATATCATCTTTTGAAGTTTTAAAATTGACGTTTAAAGACCAAAACTCTTCTGGTTTAAATTGTTCTATTTCATGCTCTCTTTCAGTAAGCAATCTTAATGCAACAGACTGAACTCTACCTGCAGATTTTGAACCTGGTAATTTTGTCCATAGAATAGGTGAGATATTAAATCCAACCAAATAATCCAATGCTCTTCTTGCCATATAAGCATCAACTAAATTAGTTTCTATATTTCTTGGATTATCTATTCCATTGGTTACAGCTTTTTTAGTAATTTCGTTAAAAACTACTCTTTCAATTTTTTTATCTTTTAAAAGTTTTTTTTCTTCCAAATACTCTCTTACATGCCAAGCTATAGCTTCACCTTCACGATCCGGGTCTGTTGCAAGAATAATTTTTTCTGATTTTTTTGCGGCATCAGTAATTTCTTTTAAATATTTTTTAGAAAAACTATCAACTTCCCATATCATTTTAAATTTATCTTCAGGATCTACGGACCCATTTTTAGAGGGAAGATCTCTTATATGTCCATAACTTGCTAAAACTGTATAGTCACCACCCAAATATTTATTAATTGTTTTAGCTTTTGCAGGACTTTCAACTATGACAAGATTCATAATTATTGAAACTACACAAAAAACAGATCAATAGTCAAATTAATAAATTTTAGTCTTTGATTCTTCTTTATTTATCAGTCGTTTAACATTTTCTCTATGAGTAAATAAAATTAGAACAAACATTATTATAAAAAAATATTCATTTTTATAACTTGAACTAAAATAAACAAAAATTGGAATTGTTAAACTTGATAATATTGATCCCAGTGAAGAATATTTTGAAATAAAAAAAATCACTAGCCATGAAAAAATAAAAATCATTCCTAAAATATAATTTATTGAAAATAATATACCCACATACGTAGCTACACCTTTTCCTCCTTTAAATTTCAACCATAAAGGAAATACATGTCCAATGAATACTGATAATGATGAAATATAAACTAATTCTGGAAAATTAAATTTAATATATAGTACTGGAGTCACAGCTTTTAAAACGTCTAATGTTAAAGTTAAATATCCGATGATTTTATTTCCAGTTCTTAAAACATTAGTTGCTCCAATATTTCCTGAGCCAACTTCCCTAATATCTTTTTTCAAAAAAATTTTTGTTAATATTAGACCAAAGGGAATAGATCCCAATAAGTATGAAACTAAAATAATTAGAACTAACTCCATAATTAATTTTTAAATAACTCTTCTCCTTTTACAAAAGTATTTGTTACTTTGCCTTGTAATTTTCTTCCTTCAATTGAAGTATTTTTAGATTTTGATATTAAATTTTCTTTTTTAACTACCCAAGGTTTATTTATATCAAGTATGCAAAAATCAGCATCATTACCAATACTTAAATTTCCTTTATTTATTTTTAAAATTTTAGCCGGATTACATGTTAATGCTTTAATTATTTTATTTAGTTTTAGAGATTCGTTATGATAAAGCTCTAGTGCTAAAGGTAGTAGGGTTTCAATTCCTGATGCACCTGTTGCAGCTTGAGCAAATGTTAGTCTTTTTTGTTCCTCATCCTCAGGTTTATGGTCAGAGACAATTACATCAATTAAATCATTGTTCACACCTTTAATTAAGCCTAACCTATCATCTTCAGTTCTTAATGGAGGTGATAACTTTAAAAATGTTCTAAAGTCACCAATATCATTTTCATTTAATGACAAATTATTTATTGAAACCCCACATGTGAATTCTACACTTTCCTTTCTTTTTTTAATTACATCTAGAGATTTTAGTGATGAAATTTGAGATATGTGATATCTACAATTGAAATCTTCTAGCAAGGTTAAATCTCTCTCAATAATAATTTTTTCTGCTAAATCAGAAATACCTTGAAGGCCAAGTTTTGTTGAAATAATACCATCATTTACCATTCCATCTTTTGCCAACTCTTTATCTTCAACGTGCTGCATAACTAAACAATTTAAATCATAAGCTGATCTCATTATTCTCGACATTAATCTTGTGTTTTGAATTGTTTTATAACCGTCGGTGAATCCCACAATACCTTTAGCTTGAAGAAGGCCAAACTCAGTCATATTAGTACCTTCAAGGTTTTTTGTTAAAGATGCTGTTGGGTATATATTAATTTTAGCTTTATCTCTTCCTCTTCTTTTTAAAAAATCAACTATTGAAACATTATCAATAATAGGATTTGTATTGGGCATTGTGACTACAGATGTTACACCCCCAGACAATGAAGCTTCACTTAATGTTCTAAAATTTTCTTTATATTCGAAACCAGGCTCACCAACAAAAACTCTCATATCAACAATTCCTGGAATTAAATGTTTACCTTTTAAATCAATATATTTTTCCCTAGAAGGTATATTGTTTGTATTTACTTTTTTACCTACAGCTTCGATTAATCCATTTTCGTCAATTATTAAACCACCAACCTCATCGATAGAGTTATGAGGATCAATTATATTTGCATTTAAAAAGTATTTTTTTCTCATCATTCGCAAAATATTTTAAGACATGCCATTCTTACAGCTACGCCAAGTTCAACTTGTTCTTTTATTACACTTTTATTTATGTCGTCAGCTAAATTTGTATCAATTTCTATACCCCTGTTCATTGGTCCAGGATGCATTATTAAGGCATCATCTTTAGCAAAATCTAATTTATCTGGTGTTAACCCATAGTATTCATAGTACTCCCTATTTGATGAAAGAAAGGAACTAGTCATTCTTTCATTTTGAAGTCTAAGCATCATGACAATATCACAATCTTTTAATCCCTTTTTCATATCAGAAAAACTGTTAACTCCAAGTTTATCAATATCCTTTGGCATTAAGTTTGAAGGTGCAATAATATTAACTTCAGCGCCTAACATATTTAGTAAATAAATATTTGATCTTGCCACTCTTGAATGAACTATATCTCCACATATTGCAATTTTTAATCCTTCAATACTTTCTTTTCTATCTATAATAGTTAGTGCATCTAATAATGCCTGAGTTGGATGTTCTCTTCTTCCATCTCCTGCATTTAGCACTGCACAGTTAACTTTCTGTGATAATAAATTTGATGCGCCAGAGTCTTGGTGTCTGACCACTATTATATCAGGATGCATTGCATTAAGAGTCATTGCCGTATCAATTAATGTTTCACCTTTTTTTATTGCAGAATTATTTAGATTCATCGACATAACATCTGCACCCAATCTTTTTCCAGCTAATTCAAAAGAACTTTGTGTACGTGTTGAAGGTTCAAAAAATAAGTTAATTTGAGTTTTACCTCTTAAAACATCTAATTTTTTATTTTTACTTTTATTTAGATCAATAAATTGTTTTGCTTCTGATAAAATAAAGTTTACGTCAGAAATAGATAGATCTTGGATTCCTAGGAGATGTTTTTGTGAGATTTTAACAGCTTTTTTTACATTTGCCATTAAAACCAACTCTATAACTATAGAGCATGAATAATGCAAGCTTAATTATTTAAAAAATCTAAGACTCCTTGAAGTATAAAGGCAGCAGCATTTTCATCTATATTTTTTACTCTTTTCGTAACATTTACATCTAACTGGCTAGATAAATTGAACGCCCCGACTGTTGAAAGTCTCTCGTCCCACAAAAATACAGGTATTTTAATTTTTTCAGATATTAATTTTATTTTATCCTTTACTGATTGGGATGAACTACCCTCGGTACCATCCATATTTTTAGGATTTCCAAATACGATAGCATGGACGCTATTTTCATTAGCAATTTTTTTTAACTCATCCGCTAAGATTTGAATATTTTTATAATTTATTGTTTTTAAGGGAGTTGCAATTTTTCTATTTTCATCAGAAATTGACAAACCAACTCTTTTGGAACCCATATCAACTCCAATTAGTCTAGATTTGTTATTTATATGGTTCTTTATATCGTTAATGTTCATCATATTGTAATTTTCATATTAAATGATAATTTGCCCTTAATTTAAATATCACATGAGCATAGATCTTAAAACAGTTAAACATATATCAAAATTATCAAGAATTTCTTTAGATGAAGAAAAAGCTAAGAAATTAGAGACTGATTTAAATTCAATATTTAAATGGATTGAACAACTTAATGAATTAAAAACTGAAAACATTGAGCCACTAAGCTCTATAGCTGAAACAAAATTAAGACTTAGAAAAGACGAAATTAAATCTAAAAATATTAGAGAAGAGATTCTTAAAAATTCCCCAGATGAGAACAAAGATTTTTTTGTTGTTCCGAAAGTAGTTGAATAATGTCAAATATAATTGATCTTAGTTTATCTGAATTAGTATCAAATATAAAAAATAAAAAACTTTCATCTACAGAGGTGACATCTGAATATACAGAGAGGTCCAAAAAATCTAAAAATTTAAACTCATATATTGAAGAAACTTTTGACGCTGCATTAAAAAAAGCTAAAGAGTTTGATTCAAAGCCTGATTTTAATAAAAAATTACCTGGTATACCAATGGCGATTAAAGATTTGTTTTGTACAAAAAATGTTAAAACTACAGCAAGTAGCAAAATTTTGAATAATTTTATTCCAACTTATGAATCAACTGTTACTCAAAATTTGTGGAATGATGGGGCAATACTTTTAGGAAAATTAAACTGTGATGAGTTTGCAATGGGTTCATCTAACGAAACAAGTTATTTTGGAAATGTCATTAGTCCAATTGATAAAGATTTGGTGCCAGGTGGTTCATCTGGTGGATCTGCATCAGCTTTATCTGCAAAATTGACACCAGCAACTATAGGAACTGATACAGGTGGATCTATTAGACAACCTGCTTCATTTACAGGAACAGTTGGTTTAAAACCTACTTATGGTAGCTGTTCAAGATACGGAATAGTTGCATTTGCATCATCTTTAGATCAGGCAGGCCCTATGACTAGAAATGTTAAAGATGCAGCACTTTTATTAGAGGTAATGAGCTCCTTTGATAATAAAGATTCAACCTCTGTAGATTTTAAGAGACCAATGTATTCA
>CABZXL010000007.1 GCA_902529715.1 uncultured Pelagibacteraceae bacterium
AAAGGAAATTTTAGATCCTGAAGATGGTTGCCAATTTTGGTTTAATTTATTTAAAGTAAGGCCATAATTAAAATTACTATCTACATAATCACCCTTTTGTTTTTTTTTCGCAGCAGATGCCTTGGAAGAAGTTTTTAGCGTTTCAAAGTAATTTGATATTGATGGTGAAAAATAAACATCTTCATATTGTTCAAAAGAAGTTCCTACGCTGAAGCCTGTTTTTGATGATTTGTAACCAAATTTACTCATATTATCTATTTGAGTTGCTTCAACGGTGGTAATTAAACTTTTATCACTATTTTTATAATTCGGATTATTTACTGAAAAAAGACCTTTTAGACCATTATCACTAAGTGCTACATTTGTATCTATCCTAACTCCTGTTCCTAAATAATTATTTTCTCTAATACCAAAAGAAACAGAAGATCCACTTGTACCCGTTCCAGCGCCAGCAGAAATCTCTCCAGTGGGTTGTTCTTCGACATCAATATTAATAATTTTAAGATTAGATGAAGATCCATCTGTAATTGTTTCTTTAACATTTTTAAATATTCTTTTAGCTTTAATTTCATTAATTGATTTATTTACAAGAATTTTATTATATGGGTCACCCTCATCTACAATTAAGGAATTTCTTATAACATTTTCAGATGTTATAAAATTTCCAAATATATTAACTCTTTCTATATAAAATTTTTCTAAATCTTCCAATTTGATTAAAAAATTTATTTTATTACCAACAAGCGTTTCATTATATTTAGCATTTATAAATTCAAATTCTTTTGTAAGAGCAATTTGATCAATTTTATCTAAAATTTTTTTAATTTTATTTAATGAATAGACTTTTCCTTCTAATTCATTTTGAGTTTTAATTATATCTTCAAAACTTTTAATAGAGTAATCATCTGGTACAACTAAATCAATGTTGCCAAAATAATATTTTTGACCAGCGTTTATATTAAATATCAATTCAAAATCATTTTCGTTTATAATTTTTGCTGACGAACTTTCAATAGAAACATTGTAATAACCTTTATTTTTATAATAATTAAACAACAAATTTTCATCCAATTTAATTCTATTTATATCTAAAAACTTTTTACTACTAACAAATTTCCAAAATTTAGCTTCTTCTGAAACTATTACTTTTCTTAGTTTGTTGTCTTTTATTTTTTTATCTCCAATAAATGTAATTTTTTTAATAAATGCTTTTTCTCCCAGTTCAACATCAAAAATTAAATCGACTGTATTATTTTCATTTGTTTTGATCTTAGAAATAACTTTTGAAAAATAATATCCATTAGTTCTTAATATATTGGTTATTTTTTGCTCATCATTTTTTACTCTATTTTCTACAAATGAACTTTTTTCTTTCATTTCAATTTGTTCATTTAAAACTTCAAGAATACGCTTATTTTTAATTCCTTCAATTTTCAAATTTTGAATGATTGGATTTTCTTCAACTGTTATATATAAAATATTGTCAGCGATTTTGGCTTCGACATTTTTAAAAAAATTTGTAGAATAAATTTTTTTAATAACATTGTTTAAATTATTTAAATTTAAATCACTATTAGTTTCTACTTCACTAAAAATTTTTATAGTTTCACTGGATACTCTTTGGTTTCCATTAATTTCAATCTTTTTAACAATTTCAGCTTTTACTGAAAATGAGAAAAGGGAAACTATTAATAGTATTTTAAAATATATATTCATCTAAGATAATTATCTTATACATACTTTTCGTGTTTTCAATCTAACTTCTTCTGATAGTTTCATTATATCAGATATTTTTTTAGGCTTTTTCTTAATTAGGTTTGAATATTTTTTTAAATTAATAATTTTCTTTAATTTTTTATTGATATCCAAAAATTTAATTTTATTTTGAATATACAAGCTAACTAATTCATCATTTGCTGATATTAACACTGTTTCAAATAAACTGCTGATGTTATTAATTTTTTTTAAAATATTAATAGAAGGATATCTAGCAGTATCTATCTTACTTAATTTCAGGTCATTAAGTAAATTAATATTAATTTGATTTGTAACAATTTTTTTTAAGCCATCTTGATATATTGAGTTAAATATTGGAATTTTCATATCTGTATCGTGTGCAAGAATTTTTATTTGACCATTTTTAAATTTAATTAATGAATGAATATATGAATTTGGATGTATTAAAATTTCAAATTTTTTAATATTAATTTTAAATATTCTTTGAGCTTCAATTATTTCAAAAACTTTATTCATAAGTGTTGCTGAATCAATAGAAATTTTTTTTCCCATTTTCCAGTTTGGATGTTTCATTGCCTGATTAGGATTTACAGATTTTAATTTGTTTAACTTATAATTTAAAAAAGGACCACCTGATGCCGTAATAATAATTTTTTCTACATTATTAATTGAATCATTTTGTAACAAAGACCAAATTGAAAAATGTTCTGAATCAACAGGTATAAATTTTGTCTTATTTTTTATCAATTTTTTTTCTATAAGGTTCCAAGCACATATAATTGATTCTTTGTTTGCTATTGCAATATTTTTTGTTGAATCAATACAATTAATTGTTGAATCTAGACCAGCTAACCCAGTGATAGCACACATAATATAATCAATTTTTTTTTTAAGTGATTTTTTTTTAAGCTCTTTAAAAGAATTAAATACTTTAATTTTCTTATTTTCAAATTTTTTTTTATAATTAAAATATTTTTGTTCATCAAATATAATTACAAATTTAGGTTTAAGTATTGATGATTGTTTTAATAATTTTTTTACATTTGTATTTGATGACAAAAAAATAACATCAAAATCTTTTTTATTATTTTTAATTATTTTTACTGTATTCTCTCCTATTGATCCAGTTGAGCCAAGAATTCCAATTTTTTTTTTCATTTTATAAAAGTTGTAAAAATAAATATGTTGCTGGAAAAGCAAAAATCATACCATCAATTCTATCCAATAATCCGCCATGCCCTGGTATAATTTTACCTGTGTCTTTAATTTTTGATAGTCTTTTAAAATAAGAAATAATTATATCTCCTATTTGGCTTACAGTTGAAATTAAAAGGATAATAAAAAAAGATTCTATAGAAAACTTTAGATCAGCAATTCCAAAAACATATGTGTATTCAATAAAAAAATTCGCAAATATTAATGATAATAAATATCCACCAAACATTCCTGAGTAAGTTTTATTAGGACTTAATTTGATTAGTTTAGGTCCTTTAAGTAATTTTCCAAATATATAACCACCTACATCAGTAGAAACGCATATTAGTGTAATAAACAAAAACAACGATAAACTTATATTTTCAGAAGTATTCCTTAACTCATAAACTGTATAAAAAGAAAAAACTAAAAATATTAAACCTAAAAAATAATATGATTTTTTTTTACTCATCATGTGCCACTCGTACAATGTAATTAAAAAACAAATTGTAATAAAAATGCTAAATAAAAATGATCCTTTTACAATAAAAAAAATTGCTAAAGGTATCAAAATTACAGAGCTTAATATTCTTTTAACAAGTTCTTTTCTCATTAGATATTTCCATAATTTCTTTTAATTCTTTTAAACTTATTCAGTATTCGATTGTAATCATTTTCAGTAAAATCTGGCCACAATTTCTTTTCAAAGAATATTTCAGAATAAGCTAGCTGCCACAATAAAAAATTACTTAAACGCTGAGTATTTCCAGTTCTTATTAAAATATCAGGATCTGGTATATTTTGTGTAAATAAATATTTTGAAATATTTTTTTCATTAATTTTCTTTTTATTTTTACAAACAAAATTAAAAGATTGTAGTAATTCACTTTTAGAACCATAGTTTAAAGCTAAGTTTATTTGTAATCGTTTATTTTTTAAGGTTTTTTTTTCAGATTTATTTAAAAGTTGATTTATTTTTTTTGAAAATCTTTTTTTTCCAATAATTTTTAATTTAATATTCTGTTTATTAAGTTCTGAAATTTTATTTATTAAAAAATTTTCTAATAAATTAAACAAAAAATTAATTTCTTTTTTTGGTCTTTTCCAATTTTCTGTTGAAAATGCATATAAAGTTAAATATCTAATTTTATTTTTAATTGAAGACTTGATAATTTTTTCAACAGTTTTAAGACCTTCTTTATGACCTAGATTTCTAGATTTTTTATGCTTAACACCCCAACGTCCATTACCATCCATAATGATAGCGACATGTTTAATTGAATTCATATTTTCATTATTTCTGTTTCTTTAGAAATAACTTTTTCATCAATTTTTTTTATTTGTTCATCGGTAATTATTTGTATTTTTTTTTCAAATTTTTTTTCATCATCTTCGCTGATTTCCTTAGACTTTAATAATTTTTTTAATTCATCATTTGCTTCTCGTCTAATATTTCTTACTGAAATTTTACTTTTTTCACCCATTGATTTAACAAGTTTTTTCATTTCAGTTCTTCTTTCTTCACTTAAATCTGGAATTGGCAGTCTTATAAGTTGGCCATCAATTTGTGGATTCAATCCTAATTCTGATTTTCTTATTGAAGAGTCTATTAACGGAACATTATTTAAATCCCATACTTGAATATTAATCATTCTCGGTTCTGGTGTAGTAATGCTTCCTAGCTGATTTATAGGCATTTTTTGTCCATACACATCAACCTTAACAATATCTAGCATATTTGCATTTGCTCTTCCTGTTCTTAATGAAGATATTTCTTTTGTAAAAACCTCAAAAGTTTTATTCATTTTTTGTAAATAATTATTTTCGTTAAACATTAGTCACCAATTTTAATTCTATAAAAATCAACAATTTTAAAATCTTTAATTTTTAATTCCTGGATAATATCTTTAACTTTTTTTTTTGGTTCCATCACCCATTGTTGTGTCATTAAACTACTTTCTTCTTTAAATTTATTCATTTTACCAGAACTAATTTTTTTTGCTATATCTTCAGTTTTACCTGAGTTTTTAAGCTCTTCTGTAATAAGCTCTTGTTCTTTGTCTAAGATTTCTTTTTTTATATCTTCCGAGTTTATAGCTAATGGGTTAGATGCTGCAATATGCATTGCCAAATGTTTTCCAAAAAGATCTATTTTTTCGGATTTTTTGATTACATTCAAAGATACAATGACTGCAAGTTTTGATAAATTATCTTTAACTACAGAATGTAAATAAAAATAATTTTTAGAATTTTGATGTTTTAAAGTTTTTGTTTTCCCTAGTGTTATTTTTTCCCCGATTTTTGCAATCATTGAAACTAAGTTTTCGTCAACTGATTTGTTATTTTTCATTTTTGATTTTTTTAATTGTTCAATATCAGAATTTACGGAATTATTAATTTCACTTAATTCATTTACAAAATTAATAAAATCATCATTTTTTGCAACAAAATCAGTTTCACAATTGACTTCGAGAACTGAGGTCTTTGTTGAGTCTCCACTTAATGCTATTACACCTTCTCTAGCATCTCTTGACATTTTTTTTGACGCCTTTGAAATACCTTTGATCCTTAATATTTCTACTGCTTTATCTAGATCGCCACCAGATTCGGTTAATGCTGAATTACAATCTTTAAAACCTGCACCTGTAGATTGCCTTAGTTGCTTAATTTTTTCTAAATCACTCATAGCTTAAAATTTAATTTAAAGGCTTTTTTTTTTCTGCAGGATCAATTTTTACTTTTTCAGAAACTTTTTTTTTGATTTCAGGCTTTTGATTTTTATTATTTACTCCATCCTCTTGTTTGGGCAAGTCTTTTTTTGCTCCTTCAATAGTTTCTTTAATTAAATTACAGTAAAGATCAATTGATCTTCTAGCATCATCATTCCCAGGTATTGGATAATCAATACCCTCAGGGTCTGAATTTGAATCAAGAATAGCAATTATAGGTATACCTAATTTAATAGATTCTTTGATTGCCAAAGATTCATAGTTTGTATCTATAACAAATACTAAATCTGGAACTTTTTTCATTGAAGATATTCCACCCAAAGATTTTTGAAGCTTATCTCTTTGAACGCTCATTTTTAAAAGTTCTTTTTTTGTAAAACCTCTATTTTCAGAAACTAAATCTAAATTAAGTTTTTCTAGTTTTTTTATAGAATTTGAAATTGTACCCCAATTAGTTAGCATTCCGCCTAACCAACGATGATTTACATAATATTGATCTGTTTTTTTTGCTAAATCTGCAATTGCTTCAGATGCTTGCTTCTTTGTTGAGATAAAAAGAATTTTTCCATTTTCAGTTATAACATTATGAACTTTTTCAAGAGCAATATTAATTAACTCTAAGGTTTGAGTTAAATCAAGTATATGTATTGAATCTCTTTTTCCAAAAATATATTTTTTCATTTTAGGATTCCATCTTAAAGTTTTATGACCAAGATGAACTCCCGCTTCTAACAATTGATGAATTGTAACGTTTGGTATCTTCATTTTTTTTCCCGGTTAAGCCACCACAATTATTTCCAAAAAGGACCGGAGGGTTATTAAACCAAAAATTGTGTGCGTGTTAATTTATCGAGGTATTTACAAACTAATTACAAGTTTAACAAGAGTTTTTTTTAATTAATTTGAGTAAGAATTCCGTCTTTTTTTATTAAATTTAATGAATTTCTATCAATTTTTCTTGATTTACTTAGTTGGAAAGTTAATTCCTTTTTGTTTTCTTTGATTTTAATAGTAACTTTGGTGCTTCCATCTAAATCTATTTTTTTTAATTTAGAAATTTGATTTATATCATTAAGAGTTAATTCTAAATTTGAAATAGGTTTATTAAATAGATCTTTTATTAAAATGATTTTACTAACATTTATTCTTTTAAATCTATTTTCATCATCAGATAAATTTTTGTTTAAAGTAATCAATAGAGAGTTGCCTTCTACTAATATATTTCTGTTTAATTCTAAAATTTCAGAAAAAACAAAAAGTTCAAATACACCTGATAAATCTGTAAGTTTAATTACTGCATAAGAGTTACCTTTTGAAGTTTTTCTTTCTTGTATTTTTAGAAGTGTAGCAGCTATGCTGCAATTTTTGTTAGAATTGTCAGAGATAAAATTTTTATAATTTATAATTTTATAATCATCAAAAATTTCTTTATATTTATTTATAGGATGATCTGACATAAAGAAACCAATAGCCTGAAATTCTTTAGACAATCTTTCTTCAAAATCCCAATCATTTATATTATTAATATAACTTTTATTTCTTTCTTCATCTGAATCATTTAAATCAAATAAATCGATTTGATTTGCGGCTTTATTTTCATAAGTATTTTTTGATTTTAATATTAAGTTAGGAATTGAATTATAAAGTGATTGACGGTTTGCATTTAATGAATCAAATGCACCTGATTTAACTAAACCTTCTAATTGTAATTTATTTATATCTTTTGGATTAACTCTATTTATAAAGTCATTAATTGATTTAAATTTTCCATTCTTTTTTCTTTCTTTTACAATATTTGAAATTGCTTCAAATCCAACACTTTTAACAGCACCCATGGCATAAAAGAAATTATTTTCATCAGATTTAAATTCAGCAAAACATTCATTTATATGAGGTCTAATAATTTTTATATTTAATCTTTTTAGCTCCTCGTAAAACTCTCCTAGTTTGTTTTGGTTTGAAATGTCCATAGTCATTGAAGCTGCGAAAAATTCATTTGGAAAGTAAGTTTTAAGATATGCAGTTTGATAGGCAATAATTGCATAAGCAGCAGCATGGCTTTTATTAAATCCATATTCAGCAAATGGTTCAATTTTCAAAAAAATACCTGCGGCAACTTCTTTGCCAATACCATTCTTTAGTGCTCCATCAATAAATCTTTGTTTTTGCTTTTCTAGTTCTGCTCTTTTCTTTTTCCCCATAGCTCTTCTTAAAATATCTGCTTCCCCTGCAGTAAATCCTGATAGTTTTTGCGCTATTTGCATTACTTGTTCTTGGTAAATAATTACTCCATAAGTAGGTTTAAGTATTTCTTCCAGTTTTGGATGTAAGTAATCAGGTTTTTCTTTTCCATGTTTACAATCATTGTAAGTTGGTATGTTGCTCATAGGGCCGGGTCTGTATAAAGCAACTAATGCAATAATATCTTCAAGATGATTTGGCTTCATATTAATTAAAGCATCTCTCATTCCAGAACTTTCTAGTTGAAATAAACCAACCGTATTTCCAGAAGAAAGTAACTCGAACACTTTTTGATCTGTATAATCAATATTTTCAATTTTAAATTCTTTATTTTTTTTATTTATAAGCTTTTGAGTTTTATTAATTACCGTAAGTGTTTTAAGACCTAAAAAATCAAACTTAATTAAGCCAGCATTTTCTGCTGAGTACATATCATATTGAGTTGATGGAAGTAATAAATTGGATGAAGAATCTTTGTATAAAGGAACTGTGTCTGTCAATTTTTTGTCAGCTATTACAACGCCTGCTGCATGGGTTGCTACATTTCTGTTTAAACCTTCAAGTTTAAGAGATAATTCAAATAATTTTTTTACTCTTGGATCCTCTTTAATGAGTTTTTGAAGGCGCGGTTCGTTATTAATGCACTCAGTTAATTTTTGAGGTCTAGATGGATCAAAAGGTATCATTTTTGAGATGCTATCTACAAAACCGTAAGGCAATCCGATAACTCTACCTACATCTCTAACAACCATTCTTGCCTTCAATTTACCAAAAGTTATTATGTGTGCTACGCTATCTTTGTATTTTTTATTTAAATATTCAAAAACTAAATCTCTTTTTTCTTCACAAAAATCTATATCAAAATCAGGCATTGATACACGATCAGGATTTAAAAATCTTTCAAAAATTAAATTAAATTTTATTGGATCTAAATCTGTAATTGACAGACACCAAGCAACTAATGAACCTGCACCAGAGCCTCTACCTGGTCCAACTGGTATATCGTTATTTTTTGCCCATTTAATATAGTCTGATACAATTAAAAAATAGCTAGAATATTTCATTTCTACTATTATTTTTAATTCATGATCTAGTCTATCCTTATAAATTTTGTATTGAGAGTTAGATTTTAAGTTTTCTTTACTTATGTTAAATTCTTTTAAAAATTTTGTTGCTAGACCATCTTCACTATCAATAACCAATGCTTTATCGGCATCACCACTTTTATCGGAACTAATATTTGGCAATATTGGCTTTGATGGAAGAGGTCTAAATGAACATCTTAAAGGTAAATTATAATTATTTTCAAGAGCTTCTGGAAGATCAGAAAACAAATCATTCATTTCTTCTGAAGATTTAAAATAATGTTGATTAGAAAAAGATATTCTATTTTTGTCATTCAAATAAGTTTTTTGACTTATACAAATTAAAGCATCGTGAGCGTCATAAATAGATTTATCTAGGTAATAAACTTCATGAGTAGCAATGATTGGGATATCTAACTTTTTTGACAAATTAAGATTGAAATTTTCAAATGCTTTTTCATTTTGATCGTTATGTCTTTGAATTTCTATATAAAAACAATCATTAAAATTTTTTTTTAAAATTTTATAAACTTCTTCAATTTCTTCAAATTTTCCTTTATTAAATAACTTTCCAACCAATCCATTAATAGAGCCAGAAAATAATATAATATCATTTGTATTCTCTAACAAATCTTCGAATTTACAATGAGGGTCGCTCGTTTCTGTATTGGCTAGATAAGATTTAGATGACAAATCTACAATTTTTTTGTATCCAATTTCAGATTTCGCAATTAAAGGTAGTAGGCCTATTTCATTATTTAAATTAAATAATATTTGAGTACCAATGATTGGTTGAGTGCCAGATTTTGAGATATTCTCTGAAAATTCAAGAGATCCACATAAGTTTGATGTATCAGAAAGACCCACACATTTAATTTTATTATCTTTACAATAACTTTTTAAATCTTCAATTTTTACTGCACCCTCGCATATGGAATATTGTGAATGGATTTTAAGATGATTAAAAATTTTATCGTTTGATTCTTGCATTAGAGGATTTTTATTTTACCACTAATTAGTTCAATTTTACAATCTGCCATATTAGCAAAAAATCTATTGTGGGTTGCAAAAATAATTAGTCTTTTTTTATTTTTAAGTTTAAGTAAAATTTTAAAAACTTCTTTTGCATTTTTATGATCTAAATTACCAGTTGGTTCATCAGCTAATATTATTTCTGGTGAATTAATTAAAGCTCTAGCAATAGCAACTCTTTGCATTTCACCACCCGAAAGTTCAGAAGCTAAATGGTTTTCTCTGCTAGATAGGCCGAGATTTCTAATTAATTTTTTTGCATCAAATAAAGCTTTATTTTTATTTTCATCTATTGACAGTCTTGCAAAATAAATATTTTCTATTGTAGTAAAATCAGACAACAAATTATTATCTTGATAAATTATACCAATTTTTTTTGCTCTTAAATTATCATTATAAGATTTTGATGAATAATTAATTGAATGGTTTGATATTTTTAAACTACCAGAGGTAGGTATATCTATTAAAGAAAGTAAATTTAAAAGTGTTGATTTTCCAGAACCTGACGGGCCCATTAAAGAGTATATTTTTCCAGCTTTAAATGAAAAATTAATTTTATTTAGTACTCTAATTTTCTTTTTTGAATGATAGTTTTTAACAATATTTTTTAATTCAATTATATTATTCATATTTAAGTGCCTTTACTGTATTCATTCTAGAAGCTTTTAGCGCTGGATAAATAGAAACAATTGTTGTTATTATTATTGAACATATCGCAATAATTATAATTGAATATGGATTGATTTCTGATGGCATTTTACTTAAAAAATATATTTCTTCTGGAAATAAAGTAATATTAAAAGTGTTACTTAAAAATTGACGAATATTTTCTACATATATTGAAAATAATACACCTATTAATATTCCAAAAATAGTTGCTAATGAACCAATTAAAAACCCTACCATGAAAAAAATTTTTGAAATAGATTTATTTTGTACACCAATAGACTTAAGTATAGCAATTTCTCTAGTCTTGTTTTTAACTAATATAGTTAACCCTGATATTATATTAAATGCTGCCACAATAATAATTAAAGAAAGAATAATAAACATAACATTTCTCTCAACTTTAAGTGCTGAAAATAAAGATTTATTAAGATCTGACCATGTGTGTGTATAATAATCCTTAAAAATTTTCTCTAATTTTTTTTTTGTAGTTTCAATATTCTTAGGATTTTTTAGATATATTTCTAAATTTCTTTTATCTTTTTTCAAATTAAAGAAACTTTCTAAATCATTAAGATTAATAAAAGCAACATTTAAATCAAAGTCTGCAATTTCACTATCGAAAATTGAATCAACTATATATGTTTCTTGCTTGGGTAAATTACCAATAATAGTTTCTACACCGTTAGGTGACATAATTAAAACTTTATCACCTATTTCAATATTGTAATTAAAGCTTAATTCTTTACCGATTGATATATACTTGGGATTTAACTTTCTATTGCCATAAAAGTTAGCATTTTTTACAACCGATAATTTTTCAAAATCTTTTGCTAAATAACCTCTTAATAATAATCCTTTTGTATAGTCTTTGTTAATTAAAACTCCTTCACCACTATTGCTGTAGACAAAGGTTTCTGACAGGTTAATAAGACTACTATTTTTGAACAAATTTTCATTGATTGGTAAGTCGTAAGTTTTAATAACTGCATGAGGGTTAAATCCAACTATTTTATCAACCAACTCTGTTCTAAATCCATTCATTACGGACATAACAATTATCAAAACTGCAACTCCTAAACTAATGCCGATAAATGAAAAAATAGAAATTATATTTAAAAAACCATCTTTTTTTCTAGTTTTTAAATATCTTAAAGTAATTTCTTTTTCTAATTGTGAAATCAATTTATTTTTTTTTATCTATTATAATTTTAGCTATATCTTCTATTGATAAGTTTTTACTACTTTTACCAATTTCTTTAAATTCAAATAGGTTGCCTTCAGATTTTTTACCAATCATAATTTGAAAAGGTATACCAATTAAATTAAATTTTTTTATCTTTGATGAAAAATTTTCATCCGTATCATCGACTATAGTATCAATTTTCTTTTCGTTTAAATATTTATAAATATTAAAAGCCTTTTCCAAATTTGAATTATCATTTTTATTGATAAGTGGAATAACTGCACATTCATATGGTGATATAGAAATTGGCCAATTCATTATCTCATTTTTATCATCATATTTGGCTTCAATAATGGCACCAACTAACCTTGAAACACCTACTCCATAAGATCCCATTTTAACAAATTCCTTTTTGCCTTGATAATCAACAGAAGCTTTCATTGGTTTTGAATATTTGTCTCCAAAATAAAAAATGTGGCCAACTTCAATGCCTTTTGTGCTAAGCCTAAACTCTTTTTGTACATATTTTTCAAAATCACTTTTATTAAATTTTTCATCAGTTACTGCATAGTATGCTTCATATTTTTTTCTGAGATCGCTTAGAGATTTTTTTTCTAATTTTGTATTTTTACTACTAACTTCAAAAATTCTTTTATCAGTGTAAATTTTACTTTCTCCAGTTTCTGCTAAAATAATAAATTCATGTGATAAATTTCCTCCGATTGGACCTGTGTCTGCAGCCATAGGTATTGCTGACAATTCTAATCTTTGAAAAGTTCTTAGATAAGAAAGAAAAAATTTATTATATGAAAAAATAGCTTCTTCATCATTTAAATCAAATGAGTATGCATCTTTCATGAAAAATTCTCTACATCTCATTATTCCAAATCTTGGTCTAAGTTCATCTCTGAACTTCCATTGAATGTGGTAAAGTAACTGGGGTAAAGATTTATAAGATTTTATACTAGTTCTAAATATATCAGTTATTAGTTCTTCATTAGTAGGTCCATACAACATTTCTCTATCTTGTCTATCTTTAATCCTTAACATTTCCTCGCCGTAATCTTCATATCTTCCACTTTCTTTCCAAATTTCACTAGATTGAATGGTTGGCATCAGTATTTCTTGAACTCCAATTTTATCTTGTTCCTCTCTAACAATTTGTTCTATCTTTTTCATAACTTTAAAACCAAGGGGCAACCATGAATATATACCTGCTGAAGACTGCTTTATCATTCCAACCCTAAGCATTAACTGGTGAGATTTAATAACTGCTTCTGAAGGGTTATTTTTTAAAATTGGTATAAATGATTTTGAAAAGAGCATTTCCTATATTCTTACCACATTAATATTAGTTATTGGCTTTTTTCCAGTTTTTTCTTTTGCATATTTTCTGCATGTTTTTTTTAGTCCATCAATTAAATTTTCATTTTGCTTCGTGTTTTTTAAGGAAAACGATTTTGTAAGTTTTGCAATTTCTTCCTCTAAACCATCAAAAAATTCTTCTTTCATCAAAATGGGTAATCCTTTAATGTTTAGCAAAGGTTTACTACTTAACACACCATTGGTTGAAATAATCAGAGTTAAATCAATAAATCCATTATTAGCCAAATTTTTTCTTTCTTTAATATAAACTGAATCTTCTTCGATTGAAATTTCTCCATCAACACACAGTCTACCGCTTGGTGCTTTATCATATACATGAGGTTTGTTTCCTGGATAAATTTTTACTATATCTCCGTTTTCTACTTGAACAGGACATGGGATTTTCATTTCATGAGCAAAATTGATTTGTTCTTTCATATGCCTATGTTCTCCATGTACTGGTATAAGGCAATTGGGTTTAATCCAATTATACATATCTTTTAAATCTTCTCTGTTTGGATGACCAGAAACATGAACAAATTCAGTTTCTTCTGTAATAACATTTATACCATCTCTTAAAAGCTTGTTATGAACGTTATAATGTTTTCTAACATTGCCTGGTATTATCTTTGATGAAAATATAACTGTATCATCCTTTTCAATAAATACATCTGGATGTGTAAAATTTGAAATTCTATTTAATGCGCCCATAGGCTCACCTTGACTACCGGTACAAAGAAAAACAATTTTATCTCGTGGTAATTTTTTTGTATCCCTTGGATCAAGAGGTTCTATAACATTTTGAAGATAACCACATTGCCTAGCAGCTTTGTATATTCTTTGCATCGATCTACCAACTAATGATATATGCCTGCCTATTTTCTCTGCGCAGAAAAATATTGTTTCCATTCTTGCAACATTTGAAGCAAATGAAGTAACTAGGATTTTTTTTTTTTGGCGTGACATAACATTAAGCATGTTTTTTCTCACATCTGCTTCTGAGCCAGCTCTTCCTATACTAAAAACATTTGTTGAGTCACATATCATAGCTAAAACTCCACTATCACCAATTTTTTTTAATTTCTCCTGATTGATGTTTTTACCTACCAAAGGATTAGGATCAACTTTCCAGTCTCCAGTATGAAAAATAGTTCCAGCTGGCGTATCAATTTTTAACCCATTAGGTTCAATTATTGAGTGAGTTAAAGTGATAAACTCTATTTTAAATGGATTAAGATCAACTGTTCCATTTAGTTTAACAATTTTTAAATAAGGTATTATATCAATTTTTTTTTCTTTAAATTTTTCAGTAACTAGCGCAGCAGTAAATGGTGTTGCGTAAATTTTACATTTCAATTTTCTCCAAACATAAGTTATAGCTCCAATATGGTCCTCGTGAGCATGAGTTAAAACAATACCTAATAAATTATCTTTTTTATCAACAATAAAACCTGGGTCAGCATATATTAAATCTATACCTGGAAGAGCATCATCTGCAAACGTAACCCCAGCATCAACAATAATCCATTTTTGAGATCCAGGTTTTCCATATGCATATAAATTCATATTCATACCTATTTCTCCAGATCCACCAAGTGGACAAAATATTAATTCATCTTTCATAATAATTTTGTAATTTTTAAAAGTCCTTTTATAGTTATATCTTTATCTAAACGTGCTTTTTGCTTAATAGATCTAATAAACAAATGAGAATAACCACCTGTTAAAATTAATTTATATTTTTTTTTAGTATGTTTAGAAATTTTATCAATTATATTTTCTACTAAACCAATATAACCCCAATAAAAACCAGATCTAACAGCAGAAATAGTATTTTTGCCTAAAACATTTTTAACTTTTTTTAATTTTAACGATGGAATGAGTGAAGCCTTTGACGCTAGTGTATTAAGAGAAAGCAATACACCTGGAGCAATTATGCCACCTAAATAATTATTTTTAATTATAACATCAAATGTAGTAGCTGTACCAAAGTCAACAATAATATAATTATTTCTATTGTCATTAATGCCAATTGCATTACAAAGCCTATCCGATCCTATTTGTTTTCTATTAACTGATATTTTGATTAACTTATTTATATTAAGTTCCTTTATTTCAGAAACTTTTAATTTAAAGTTTTTTAATAAAAAAAGTTTTATTAGTTTAAATAATTTTGGAACAACACTACTAAAAATAACTTTTTTAATAAAAGCTTTTTTTTTAAAAATATAAGATAAATTCTTTTTAAGATATTGGTTATTTATTGAATTAGATTTTAAAATTATTTTTTTTATAATTTTTTTTTGTGTTGAATATACACAAATTTTTGTTTCGGTATTTCCTATATCTCCAATAACGTACATTTTGTATTCTTAATCAATTCAATTATTTATGTAAATAGTTTTAAATTTTTAATATAGTTTTTTTCTATATTTTTAATTAGATCATGCTTTTTTACTTTAAAGCCAGTTTCTTTTAAAATATTAGTGGTTGGATAATTTTTAATTTCTGGGCTTTTGATTAAATTAATTCCAATTCCAATAATTACAAATTTTGATTCATTGTTAAATTTAATCTCCTGAAGTATTCCACATATTTTTTTTTTATTAATCAATAAATCATTTGGTGGTTTAATAGAAATTGTTTTTTTAATGTATTTAAATAGTGTTTTTTTTATTATTTTACAGTTCAGAATGGTAATTTTTTTTAGATTGATATTTTCTTTTATTTTAAAAAAAATAGTAATAAATAAATTTCCCTTGAATGATAACCATTTTTTTCCATGTTGACCTCTACCTTTTTTTTGATAATCGGCAATAATTAAACCTTGGGTAATTCCGGTTTTAATTTTTTTTATTGCCAAATCATTTGTGCTATTAACTTTTTTGTAAAAAAATTTTTTAAAAATCATTAAATAATGTTAATTTTTTCTATTATTTCAATTAATGGACTAGGATAAATGAAATAAAAAAGAATAAATATTGTTGAAATAGTTAATGATATTTTTAATCCAATATTATGATTTCTTTCAAATTTCTCTTTTTCTGCATCAAAATAAATTACCTTTATTATTCTTAAGTAATAAAATGCAGCTATAACTGTTGAAAGTAAACCAATTATAGCTAATGAATACATCGACTGTTCAATTACAGCAGTAAAAATATAAAATTTAGCAAAAAAACCAACTAAAGGGGGTATGCCTGCTAATGAAAATAAAACAATCAAAAATGAAAATGATAAAATTGGATGATTTTTAGATAAACCAGATAAATCTTCAATATTTTCAAAATATTTTTCATCTCTTCTTAACATGAAAAGACAAGCAAAAAATGCTAAATTCATAAATAAGTAAATTGAAATATAAGTTATTGAACTTTGTATTCCTTGATTAGTCCCAGTTGATATACCTGCTAAAGCATAACCCATATGACCAATAGAACTATATGCGATTAGTCGTTTAAGATTTTTTTGACCAATTGCAGCGATTGATCCAAACAACATTGAAGCTATTGAAAGAAAAATAATTATAATTTGCCATTGGTCTATAATATTGAAAAACGGAACATATAAAATTCTTATAAAAACTGTTAATGCTGCAATTTTTGGTAATATTGCAAAAAAAATTGTTACTGAAGTGGGTGAACCTTCATAAACATCTGGAGCCCACATATGAAATGGAACAGCTGATATTTTAAAAGCTAAACCAGTTATTATAAAAATTATTCCAAAAGTAAGTCCATAACTATCTTTATTTACGTTTTCCGCAATTAAATCAAAATTTGTTGAACTTGAAAAACCATAGATTAATGAACAACCATAAAGAAGAAGACCAGATGATAGTGCGCTTAAAACAAAATATTTTAATCCAGACTCTGAAGATAATATATTGTCTCTATTAAATGAGGCCAATACATATAAGGCTAGAGACTGCAATTCTAATCCTATGTAAAACAAAATTAAATCATTAGAGCTAATCATTACCATCATTCCTGTTATTGATGATAAAACTAAGATTGGATATTCAATTTTATTTATCTTTACTATTTGAATATATTTACTAGACGAAAGTAACACAAAAATTCCAGACAAAATTAATAAAATTTTCATAAAAGATGACAAATAATCAATTTTGTAACTATTATTAAATAATTCCACATTTGCATCGATTGGAAAATTTAAAATTAGAGCTAAACAAACAAATAAAGATAAAATAGTTAAATTGTAAATTAAATATGCACTATTTTTTTTAAATACTCCAATAATTAACAAAATCATAATTGCTAAACAAATAAATATTTCTGAATAAATAAAATTTAAATTAATCATTTACTTTTCGATTAAATTTGAGTTTAAATTAATGTTGTACATTTCAATTAAATTTTCTACAGATATTTGTGTTGTGCTCAATAATGGTTCTGGGTAAAATCCAAAAAAAACAATCAGAAAAACAAGAGAATAGAGAATAAAGATTTCTGATTTATTTAAATCAGTCAATTTTTTTATTTCATTTTTCTGAATTTCACCAAACACAACTCTTTTATAAAGCCATAGCATGTAGGCTGCGGATAAAATTACTCCAATACTTGCTATAGTAGCTACTAAAAAACTTTTTTTAAATGCTCCAATTAAAATCAAAAATTCTCCTATAAAGCCACTTGTTCCAGGGAGACCTACTGCACCAAGAGTAAATACCATTAAAACAATAGCGTATTTAGGCATTACAGAAACCAAACCACCATAGTTTGCTATTAGTCTTGTATGCATTCTCTCATAAATTACACCAACTGATAAGAAAAGTGCCGCTGAAACCAAACCATGACTAATCATTTGAAATATACTGCCTTCTAGACCTTGTTGAGTGAATGTAAATATTCCTAAAGTTACAAATCCCATATGTGCTACAGAAGAGTAAGCAATCAGTTTCTTCATATCTTCTTGCATTAATGCGACAAGTGAAGTGTAAACAATTGCAATTAAACTTAGAATATAGATCAAAGGAATAAAATATTCAGAAGCTATAGGAAAAAGACCAACTGAAAATCTTATAAATCCATATCCAGCCATTTTTAACAAAATTGCAGCTAACAAGACTGAGCCAGCAGTTGGAGCCTCAACGTGAGCATCTGGTAGCCAAGTATGAACAGGCCACATTGGAGTTTTAACAGCAAACGAACTAAAAAAAGCTAACCACAATAAATATTGATACTTCTCATCAATTCCTAGACTATATAGATAAGTTATGTCCGTTGTTCCTGTAATCCAATATATTGAAATAATTGCAACAAGCATAAGAATTGATCCAAGAAGTGTATAAAGAAAAAATTTAAAAGCAGAATAAACTCTTCTTTCGCCACCCCAAATACCAATTATTAAAAACATTGGAATTAACCCACCTTCAAAAAAAAGATAAAATATAACTAAGTCTAAAGAGCAAAAAACACCAATCATTAAAGACTCCATAACAAGAATCGCAACAAGGAAATCTTTTAATCTGTATTTAATATTACTATTTACTGAAACAACACATAATGGTGTGATGAAAGCTGTTAGTATAATAAATAAAACTGAAATACCATCTATACCTACTTTGTAGTTTATAAAACCTTTAATCCAAGATTGCTCTTCTAAAAATTGAAACTCAGCAGTAGATGGATCAAATAAGTACCAAAGATATAAAGATAAAATAAAATTAACAAATGAAACAAAGGTTGCTAAGTATTTGCTGGTTAAATACGTATTTGATTTAGATTTTGAAAAAAATATAAATATAGCACCTAATAATGGTAATAAGATTAACGATGATAAAATAGGAAAGTTCATTAATTAAGTATTAAAAAAGTTAGTAAAGCAGAAAATCCTAATAACATTACAAATGCATAATGATATATAAATCCATTTTGGAATTTAACAGCTAGTAATGAAATATTTTTTATTAAATTAGAAATACCATCGGGGCCAAATCTATCAATAAATCTTAAATCTATTTTCTTCCAAAAATATAAGCCTATCCTTTTAGAAGGATTAACAAATAAATAGTCATATAATTCATCAAAATACCATTTGTTTTTTAGAAAATTATATAACGGTAGGTTTCCATTAACTATATCCTGTGTAATTTTAATATTTTTAATAAAAAAATAATAAGCTACAGGTATAGACAAAATTACTAAAATTGGAGTTAAAAGTAAAAACCATGAAGGGGGATGATCTTGGCTTAATGGTTCTAAAAAGAAAATTGAATTTTTCCAAAAATTACTTGGAGATTCAATTCCAATAAATATATCTTTAAATAAAAATCCAGAAAATATTGCACCAGCTGCAAGAATTATTAATGGAATAATCATGACCATTGGTGACTCGTGCATGCTAGAAATATTTAATTTTTTATTATTGTAGTTACCATGAAAGGTTTTAAACATTAGTCTCCAAGAATAGATTGAAGTTAATAATGCAGTAAATACACCTATTCCTGCAGCAAAATAACCAGCTGTATTTCCTCTTAAATAAGCAAATTCTATAATTGCATCTTTAGAATAAAAACCAGAAAGAAACGGAAAACCCGTTAGTGCAAGAGTTCCAATTGCCATTAATATCCAAGTATAAGGAAGTTTTTTCCATACACCTCCCATTAAATTGATATCTTGTTCATCCTTAAACGAATGAATTACTGAACCAGATCCTAAGAATAACAAAGCCTTAAAAAAGGCATGAGTAAATAAATGAAACATAGCAACATTGTAAGCGCCAACACCGGCAGCGAAAAACATATAACCTAATTGGCTACAAGTTGAATAAGCTATTATTTTTTTAATGTCATCTTGAACTAAAGCTACTGTTGCAGCAAAAAAAGCTGTGGACATACCAACAATAGTAATAATATTCAATGCTAATGGAGAGTATTCGAAAATTGGTGAACATCTAACAACTAAAAATACACCAGCAGTAACCATAGTTGCTGCATGTATCAGCGCAGATACAGGAGTAGGTCCCTCCATCGCATCCGGTAACCAGGTATGTAAAAGTATTTGTGCAGATTTACCCATTGCACCTATAAATAAAAGAATACAAATTAAATTAATTGAATTAAAACTTAATCCTAGGAAGGTCAAGCTTGTATCTAATGACTTAGGAATTAATTCAAATACTTCTGTATAATTAACTGTTCCAAATAAATAAAATATTAAAAATATTCCTAATGCAAATCCAAAGTCCCCTACACGATTAACAACGAATGCTTTAATGGCAGCTGAATTAGCGCTTTCTTTTTTAAACCAAAAACCTATTAAAAAATACGAACATAATCCTACACCTTCCCATCCGAAAAACAGCTGTAAAAAATTATCTGAAGTAACAAGCATTAACATTGAAAATGTAAATAACGATAAGTAAGCCATGAAACGTTGTTTATGTGGATCATGTGACATATATCCAATTGAGTATATGTGAACAATTGAAGAAACTAATGTTACAACAACTAACATTACAGATGAAAGAGCATCTATTTTAATTGACCAATTAACATTGAATGATCCTGATTGTATCCAAGTGAGTATTTCTAAATTGTTTGTGTAGCCATCATTAAAGACTTTATAAAAAATTAAAAAAGATAAGATTGAAGAAATTGAAACAAATAAACTAGTTAAAATTTCTGAATTTCTTGAACCTAAAAATTTTCCAAAAAATCCTGAAATAATAGCAGCTACTAATGGCAAAAAAATAATTAGATATTCAAATTCCATTTTAACCTTTTAATTTATCAATTTCTTGAACTCTAATTGTACCGGAATTTCTATAATAAATTACTATTATAGCTAGACCTATTGCTGCTTCAGCAGCTGCAACAGTTAGAATAAATAAAGTAAATATCTGGCCAACTAAGTCATTCATGTAAATTGAAAAAGAAACTAAATTAATGTTCACAGCAAGTAGTATCAATTCAATACTCATTAAGATTACTATAATATTTTTTCTATTTAAAAATATTCCAACAACACCAATGGTAAAAATAGTTGCTGCAAGAATTAAGTAATGGCCTAAAGTTACTTCAAACATCTATTTTTACTCCTTCATTATTTTTTGGATCTGCTAGCTCGACACCTTCATTTCGTTCTCTTGATATTTGTTTAAAATAGCTTTGTCGCTTAATACCTTCTCTTTGTCTAAATGTTAAAACAATAGCACCAATCATAGCTACTAATAGAACCATTCCACTTAACTGGAAAAGATGAATATAATCTGTGTATAAAACCTTACCTATTTCATGTGTATTAGTTGTGCTTAAATCTATGCCAATGGAAGAAAATGTTTTTAATAACTCAGGCTTATATTTCCATCCACCAACAACAATAATTAATTCGAAAAATATAACTCCACTTATTAATAGACCAATTGGAATGTGATTAGAATTTTTTTCATCACCAAGCCATTCGTTTTTTTGCTTAGAAACATTAAGCATCATTACTACAAATAAAAATAGAACTGCTACTGCTCCAACATAAACTATCAGCATGATCATTCCTATGAATTCAGCACCTATCATTATAAATAGACAAGAAATAGTTATGAAATCTAATATTAGAAAAAAAACTGAATGCACAGTATTTCTAGAAACAGTAACCATTATTGCAGAAAAAACAGCAATAACTGAAAAAATATAAAAAAATATAGAATGAATTATCATATTTATCTGTAAGGATTATCTGCTTTAATATTTGCTGCTAATATGGTTTCCCATCTGTCACCATTATCTAATAATTTTTCTTTATTGTAATAGAGTTCTTCTCTTGTCTCTGTTGAAAATTCAAAATTAGGCCCTTGTACAATTGCATCAACTGGACAAGACTCTTCACATAAACCACAATATATACATTTAAGCATATCGATGTCATACCTTGTGGTTTTTCTACTACCATCTTCTCTTTCAGTTGACTCAATTGTAATAGCTTGAGCTGGACAAACAGCTTCACACAATTTACATGCTATACATCTTTCTTCACCATTGGGGTATCTTCTTAGTGCGTGCTCTCCACGAAATCTTGGACTAATTTTACCTTTTTCAAATGGGTAGTTTAAAGTTTTTTTAGATTTAAAAGATTCTTTAATAGCAATAATTAAACCGCTAATAAAATCTACTAATAAAATTATTTTAATAAATCTTGATACTTTCATAATTAATTTACCGGTAATAGATTAAAATAAAATAAATAACTTGCTGTTAAAACTACCCAGGTTAGTGACAGAGGAAGAAAAATTTTCCAACCTAATTTCATTAATTGATCATATCTATATCTTGGAACAATTGCTTTAACTAAAGAAAATAGAATAAATAATAATAATATTTTAAGTATCAACCAGAGTGGTGCCGGTACAATTGTGAAAGGATAGATGTGTATTGGTGATAACCATCCACCTAAAAACAAAATAGATCCCAAACTACACATTAATAAAATATTTGCGTATTCTCCTAGCCAAAACATTGCGTACATCATTCCTGAATATTCAGTTTGATAACCTGCTACCAATTCGGCTTCTGCCTCAGGTAAATCAAATGGAGGTCTATTTGTTTCTGCAAGAGCAGAGATAAAGAAAATTACAAACATTGGAAATAGAGGAACTATGAACCATAAATTTTCTTGAGCTAAGACAATATCTTTTAAGTTTAATGAGCCAACACACAATAAAACATTTATTATTATAACTCCTATAGAAACTTCATATGATACCATTTGAGCAGCAGATCTAATTGCACCTAAAAAAGGATATTTTGAATTTGACGCCCAACCACCCATTATAATTCCATAAACTCCAAGAGATGAGACAGCAAAAAGATACAGTATACCAACATTAATATCTGCTATAACAATTTCTTCACTAAAAGGTATAACAGCCCAAGCAATTAAAGCTAACGTCATTGTTACGATGGGCGCTAGTATAAATATAATTTTATTAGCACTCGCAGGAATAATTATTTCTTTAAAAATATATTTTAAAGCATCGGCTAAAGATTGAAACAAGCCAAAAGGACCAACTACATTTGGTCCCCTTCTTTTTTGAACAAAAGCCCATACCCTTCTATCAAGCCAAACAATCATAGCTACTGCTGTTAAAATTGGAATGAGCAAAAGAAAAATTTTATAAATTTCGTTTATTAAAATATTTAAATTTTCAATCATTATCCATCAGTTCCAGTATTTTTAAGTTTGGTCTTTTCGTTGTGGCAATCAGACATAGTTTTTGAAGCTCTCGCAATAACGTTTGAAAAATAATAGTCAGCATTATCTACAATGATTTTTTCATCAACAAAACTTGTATCAATTATTTCATTTTTGTTATTTTCTGTTTTTAAATTTAGATAATTAAACATACTGTCAACCAAATCATCTTTATTACTAAATATTTTTTTTCTTTTTAGTAATTCTGATAAATTATTAATAATTTCCCAATCTTCTTTAGCGTCACCAGGTGGGTATGATGCTTTATAAGCTTTTTGAATTTTTCCTTCTAGATTGGTAAAATAACCATCTTGCTCTGTATAAGTTGCTCCAGGCAATATAATATCTGCTAATTCGGCTCCAGCATCACCGTGACTTCCTATATATATTATAAATTCGTTTTTCTTTTTTAAATTTAGATTATCTTGACCGATTAAAAATAAAACTTCAAATTCATTATTCAAGGTTTTTATTAAAGTTACATTCTCTGCCTCTGCAGAACTTATAATGTTTAAATCGTATGAGCCTACTGTGGAAGCATCTTTAGATAAAACGTTTAATGAGTTCCACTCATCTGTAATTTTATTTATTGAAGATAAATATCTTTTAATTTCCTCAAATATAAATTTTCCTGATTTTAAATTTAACACTGAATGTCCAATAATTATTAAAGGCTTTTTTGAATTTTCAATTTTAGAAGATAAACTATGTTTTCCCTCTACTATATCTTTAATAATTTTTGTATCATTTGAAAAAATTTCATATGGATAAGTTAAATCACCAACATCGCCAATTGAATAAACTTCTAAATTATTTTTTAGATAACTTTTTCTTATTCTTAAATTTAAAATTGTTGCTTCATATCGTGGGTTTGTTCCTATAAGAAGAATTAAGTCAGAGTCTTCAATACCATTAATTGATGAATTAAAAATATAATTTTCTTTATTGGATGTATTTACGTAAGTATTGTTAATTCTTGATTCTAAATGTTTTGACTTTATAGTTTTGTTAAAAAATTCTTTTGCTACATATAAAGTTTCCATGTTTGTAAGATCTCCAGTAAATCCAGCAATTTTATCTGAAGATGTTTCGTTGATTTTTTTGACAATTATTTTGTTAGCTTCTTCCCATGAAATTTTATCAAATCCTTTTTTGTTTTTAACATAAGGTGTATCTAGTCTTTGATTTTTAATACCATCGCAAGCATATCTAGTTTTATCTGATATCCATTCTTCATTAATATCTTCATTTATTCTTGGTAATACTCTTTTGACTTCCCATCCGTAAGTGTCAACTCTTATACTGGATCCGACAGCATCCATTACATCAATAGTTTCAGTTTTTTTAAGTTCCCAGGGTCTTGCTTCAAATACGTAGGGTTTTGATGTCAGTGCTCCCACAGGACATAAATCAATAACATTAGCTGAAAGTTCTGATTCCATTGATTTTTCTAAATATGTTGTAATTTGCATATCTTCACCTCTGCCAATTGCACCAAGTTCTGGAACTCCAGCCACTTCGGTTGCAAATCTAATACATCTTGTACAATGAATACATCTCGTCATTTGAGTTTTAATTAAAGGACCCATATACTTGTCAGCAACTGCTCTTTTATTTTCTTTATATCTAGATTTGTCTATTCCATAGAACATTGATTGATCTTGCAAATCACATTCCCCACCTTGATCACAAACGGGACAGTCTAAAGGATGGTTTGCTAATAAAAATTCCATAACACCTTTTCTTGCTTTCTCAACCTTTTCAGTATTTGTTTTTATATTCATGCCTTCAGAAACTGGCATTGCGCAAGATGCAACAGGTTTAGGTGATTTTTCTATTTCAACTAAACACATTCTACAATTTCCAGCTATAGAAAGTTTTTCATGATAACAAAATCTTGGAATTTCAGCTCCTGCTTGCTCGCATGCCTGAAGCACAGTCAATCCATCTTCTACTTCTAATTCAATTTCATTTACTTTTAATTTAATCATTATTTTTCTAATAAGTGTTGATCTACCAGATAAGGAATTTTCTTGTTTGTATTAACTAATGGATTAAAATTATTCCTTTTTGCAACTTCTTTTTTGAAATGTCTAAGCAAACCTTGAACTGGCCATGCAGACCCTTCCCCAAAAGCACAAATTGTATGTCCTTCTATTTGTTTAGTAACATCCATCAACATATCAACTTCATCTTTTGATGCTTCTCCTTTGGCCATTCTTTCTAGCATTCTCCACATCCATCCTGAGCCTTCTCTACAAGGCGTACATTGTCCACAGCTCTCATGTTTATAGAATCTTGCAATTCTTGCCATACATTTAATTATATCTTGATCGTTATTTATAACTACAATTCCAGCTGTACCTAATCCACTTTTCTGTTCTACAAGTGAGTCAAAGTCCATATTGATTGTCTCACAAATTTTTTTAGGTAGTAGTGGCATAGAAGAACCTCCTGGTATTACAGCTTGAAGATTTTCCCATCCACCGACAACACCGCCTGCATGTTTTTCGATTAATTCCTTTAATGAAATTCCCATCTCCTCTTCAACATTACATGGATTATTTACGTTACCAGAAATACAATAAATTTTTGTTCCGGTGTTTTTTGGTTTACCAATGTCTGCAAACCATTTTGCTCCTCTTTTCAATATAGTTGGAACTACCGCTATTGTTTCAACATTATTTATGATTGTCGGACATCCATACAAACCTATTAATGCTGGGAAAGGAGGTTTTAATCTAGGCTGTCCTTTTTTACCTTCAAGACTTTCTAATAAAGCAGTTTCCTCGCCACAAATATAAGCTCCTGCGCCATAATGGATAAATATATCAAAATCCCAACCACTATCACAAGCATTTACACCAATTAATTTTTTTTCATAAGCCTCATTTATAGCTTCTTGGAGTTTATTACCTTCGTTAAAGTATTCTCCTCTTATATAAATGTAGCATTTGTTAGCATTAACTGCATACGCAGCTAGCAAACAACCTTCGATCAATTTGTGAGGTTCAAATCTTAAAATATCTCTGTCTTTACAAGTTCCAGGTTCAGATTCATCAGCATTAATAATAAGATAATGGGGTCTTGAACCAACTTCCTTAGGAGCAAATGACCATTTAAGTCCTGTTGGAAAACCTGCGCCTCCTCTACCTCTAAGTTCAGAAGATTTTATTTCATTAATTATCCATTCCTTGCCTTTTTTGATAATTTCATTAGTGTTTTGCCAATCACCTCTTTTTTGAGCTGATGAAATATCAGGTCCAAGATCATTATATAAGTTAGTAAAAATTCTATCTTCGTCTTTAAGCATTTTTTAAATTTAATAAAGTTTTTCTATTATTTTCCGGTTCAGAGTTTTTTCTACCTCTATAAGATCCAGGTATAGGTTTTTTTCCATTTTGTATTTGGTTTATGATTTTTTCTGTTTTATCTCTATCTAAGTCTTCATAATAATCATCATTAATTTGCATCATAGGAGCATTTATACAGGCACCAAGACATTCCACTTCCATCCAAGAACAAATTTTATCTTTTGAAAGTTGTTTTTCTTTGTCAGATATTTTTTCTTTACATACATTGACTATGTCATAAGCACCTCTAATCATGCATGGAGTAGTTGTACAAATTTGAAGAAAATATTTTCCAACAGGTGATAAATTAAACATTGAATAAAATGTAGCTACTTCATAAACTTTGATGTATGGCATCTTAAGAAATTTAGCAATATACTTCATCGCAACTAAAGGTATCCAATTATCATTTTGCTTTTGAGCCAAGTAAAGCAAAGGCATAACTGCACTTTGTTGTTTTCCTTCTGGATAATTTTTTATTATTTTTCTCGCTTCTTCTAAGTTTTTTTTGCTAAATTCGAAATCAGAAGGTTGTTCTTTAGATATTTTTTTTAAACTCATCTATCTATTTCTCCAAAAACTACATCTATTGATCCTAGTACAGCCGGAACATCTGCTAGCATATGGCCTTTAATTAAATAATCCATTGCCTGAAGATGTGAAAATCCTGGTGCTCTTATTTTACATTTATAAGGCTTGCTCGATCCATCAGAAATTAAATAAACTCCAAATTCACCTTTAGGAGCCTCAACAGCAACATATATTTCATCCTTCTTAACTCTATAACCCTCTGTGAATAATTTAAAATGATGAATTAAAGCCTCCATAGATTCTTTAAGTTCCTTTTTCGGTGGAGGGCTTATTTTTCCATCAAGTGATTTTATAGGGCCACTTGGCATTTTTACTAAGCATTGGTTTATAATATCTACGCTTTCTTTCATTTCTTCAATACGACATAAATATCTGTCATAGCAGTCTCCATTTTTGCCTATAGGTATTTTAAAATCAAGTTGATCGTAACATTCGTAAGGCTGAGATTTTCTTAGATCCCACGGAATCCCTGATCCTCTCAGCATTACACCAGAAAAAGAATATTCCAAAGCATCTTGTTTTGAAACAATTCCTATATCAACATTTCTTTGTTTAAATATTCTATTATCAGTTAAAAGAGTTTCTAAATCGTTAATAACTTTTGGAAAATTTTGGCAAAATAGTGCTATATCATCACTTAATCCTCTAGGTAGATCTTGATGAACTCCACCAGTTCTAAAATAATTTGCATGTAGTCTTGAACCAGAAACCCTTTCATAAAAAGTCATTAAAGTTTCTCTTTCTTCAAAACCCCATAGCGAAGGAGTTAATGCACCAACATCAAGTGCCTGCGTAGTTATATTTAAAATATGGCTTAATATTCTTCCAATTTCACAAAACATCACCCTTATAAATTGAGCTCTAATAGGAACTTCAATATTTAGAATTTTTTCTACTGCTAGCGCAAATGCATGTTCTTGATTCATCGGAGCAACATAATCAAGTCTGTCAAAATAAGGTAATGCTTGAAGATAAGTTTTGTTTTCAATTAACTTTTCTGTACCTCTGTGCAACAATCCAATATGAGGGTCGGCATGTTCAACCACTTCACCATCTAATTCTAAAATAAGTCTCAATACACCGTGCGCAGCTGGGTGTTGAGGTCCAAAATTTAAATTTAATGTTTTTTTCTCTTTAGCCATTATTTTTTAGTTTGATTTTTTATATATTCAGTGCCTTCCCATGGGCTTTCATAATCAAAATTTCTATAATTCTGTTCCAATTTAACAGGTTCATAGATAACTTTTTTATCATCTTCGCTATACCTAACCTCATTATGGCCTGTCAAAGGAAAGTCTTTTCTTAATGGATGACCTTTAAAACCATAATCGGTTAAAATTCTTCTTAAATCTGGGTGGTCTTTAAATTTAACACCATACATATCAAATACTTCCCGCTCCATCCAGTTAGAAGAAGGAAAAACTGAAGTTAATGATGTAACAATTTCATTTTCATTAATAAAAAAATCTAAAATAATTCTAGAATTAAATTCATGACTTAATAACAAATAGACAAGTTTAAAACGTCTTTCATTTTCAGGATAATCTACAGCTGTAATATCAATTAACTGTTTAAACTTAGTTTGATTATTATTTTTTATAAATAAAACTACTTCTAACAGATTTTCACTTTCAATATTTATATAAATATGATTATGATTAATTTTTGTACTTTTAACTTTGGTTGTAAGTTCAGAATTTATTTTTTTTTCTAAATCTTTCAGATTTTTCATTGATTTATCTTTCTAAAGAACCTTTGTTTCTTATTTTTTTCTGTAATTGTAATATTCCATAAAGAAGTGCTTCTGCAGACGGAGGGCAGCCAGGAACATAAACATCAACTGGTACAATTCGATCACAACCTCTGACTACTGAATAAGAATAATGATAATATCCGCCGCCATTTGCACAGCTTCCCATTGAAATTACATATCGAGGTTCAGGCATCTGGTCATAAACTTTTCTCAAAGCAGGAGCCATTTTATTTGTCAAAGTGCCTGCTACTATCATCACATCAGATTGTCTTGGAGATCCCCTTGGGGCAGCACCAAATCTTTCTAAATCATATCTAGGCATTGATGTGTGCATCATTTCAACTGCACAACAAGCAAGGCCAAAAGTCATCCAATGCAAAGAGCCGGCTCGTGCCCAATTAACTAAATTATCAAAAGATGTTGTTATAAATCCATTGTCACTAAAATCTTTTGCAAGTTTTTTAAACTCTTCTGGTATTTGGTTTTCTTTTTCTGAATTTATCATATTTTATTCCCAATCTAATGCTCCTTTTTTCCATTCATAAACGAAACCTACTGTTAAAATAAATAGAAATATCATCATTGATATAAAACCTAAAAATCCAATACTTCCCAAAGAAATTGCCCAAGGAAATAAAAATGCTATTTCTAAATCAAATATAATAAATAAAATTGCTACTAAATAAAATCTAACATCAAATTCCATTCTTGAGTCATTGAATGGCTCAAAACCACATTCATAAGAAGAAAGTTTTTCAGGATCAGGGTTTTTTGGTGATAAAGCAAAGTTAATTATAATAAATAAAAAGCTTAATCCTAAAGCAATTATTAAAAATATAATTATCGAGAAATAATCTTTTAAAAAATCCGCAAGCATCAATTTCTATATATAATCTTTTGAACTAAATGAAAGTGCAGTTAAAGTCACATTTTATTGATTATTTGTAAATAATAATAACAAATATCAAGTTAATGGCGGGAGTGAAGGGACTCGAACCCTCGACCTATCGCGTGACAGGCGATCGCTCTAACCAACTGAGCTACACCCCCGAGTTTTGGTGGGCAGTAAAGGACTCGAACCTTTGACCCCCTCGGTGTAAACGAGATGCTCTACCAACTGAGCTAACCGCCCGTAAAAATTTACTTACCAAAAATACACGTGCTTTATACTTTCTAGCACACTTTCGTCAATTATTTATTATCCCCTATAAACAAGAACAATTCAAGAATCTTGTAAGTTTAGTGTGTCAGGATTGAGTCAGGGGATACTAATTTAAACTCAATAATCAACTTTACGTTTAGGGTACCTATAAAGATTTCAAAACTAGGTTTAGATTACTGTTCTACGCAAAATAATGATTGAGTTAGTTAAAGTTTATTAATTATAAATTTTTAAAATATCTAATAAAATTTGTTTATTTATTTCATGTTTGTCCGATTTAAAAAATTTTATATAAAAATTTTCTGCCTGGAAAGATTTTTTAAAATGACCTAAAATTTCTGTACCAGTATAACAGCATGGATCAGTTAAATTATAAATATGATAGTTTTTACGATTTACAACAAAATCTTTATCGTGGGTAGCGAGTAAAAATAGATCTATGTAACTATAATCATTAAAAAAATTTTTTTCCATACCTTCAAAGTGTCTTAAATTATCATTAACACGATAAATCAAAGGTATTGTGCCCCCTGAAAAACTAATAGATTCATCAATCTGAGGAATTATAGTAGCTAAAAGAAGTGTTTCCCAGGCACCACCACTTTTTCCAAACATTGAAATTTTATTATAATAGTTGTTTTCAATGATTTTTTTTAACAGATAATAATTTCCACTGAGCATTAAGGATAAAGGTTTTTTATTTGGATATTTATTATCCTTAAAGAGCGAAAATACTTTATGATGTGTCATTGAAGTTTTAGATTTGTATCCAGGAAAAAAGGTATCATTTTTTAGATAATTTTTTTGCATAATATCATCTTTCCGGTTAATAGAATTCATTCCTTTAAGAGACATATCTAAAATTAAAAAATCATTACATTCGGATAATATATTTTTTAAAATGTTTGAACCAAGTTCATTTAACATTTTTCTTGATCCATTATGTCCACCTATAGAAATGATTAAATTTTTGTCGTTATCTGAACAATTTTTTTCACTTTTAAATAACAAAGCATGACTTTTCAATTCATAATATTTAGCTATAGATATTTCAAATTGAATTCTCTTAAGATCATTTAATATCTCAGGAAAATTTATTTTTAAAAATTTTTCTGATTTATTATAATTTTCAATCAAAATTTGTTCATCATCTAATATATGATTTTTAATTATATTTTTTCGTATTTTAGAAAGCTCTGTTGTTGTTTTTTTATTAAAAGTAATCTGTGATTTTAAAATTTTACTTAAAATATCATTTTCTTTTGTTTCATATTTACTTACTAAATCTCTAGTAAACTTATCAACAAAAAAATACTTTTTAATAAATGTTTGGTGCTTTTCAGGAATAATTGATTTAATTTTTGAAAACTTATCATTCCCAATAATATGATTAACACCTTTCCAGCCAACAAATAAAATGAAAAATACTAATACTATTGATATTAAGTATTTTGATTTTAGCATATTTTTTTATTTTTTTATTCTTAAGATTATTACTGACTTTCTATTTATACTAGGATTATCCGTATAAGCATCAAATTCAAAATAAACATTTCTTATATTATTTTTATAAAATTCTTTAATTTGCTTAGTTGTATAAATTGTATTTTCTAATGATTTATTAGTTTTTGTCTCATAAGATTCTTCATTAGTACTATCGTAAGAAAAACCAATTAAAATTAATCCTCCTGGTTTAGTGACTCTTAGCATTTCAGACATGGCTAAATTAACATTAGTACTATATCTAAGAGTCCATCCACTTATAACTACATCAAATGAATTATCTTTGTAGTTTATTTCATGCATGTCGCCTAACTCTATTAAATTTGAATATGTATGAAGATCTATGGCTTTTATATTTTTCCATTTAAAACCCATAGAACGAATAGTCATTAATTCAGACTCAACCCTAGGACCAATACTTAAAACTTTAAATTTTTTAAAATTTACAAAATCAATAGATTTTAGTGGATGAATTAGTAGCTCAACTTTTCTTCCGGCAAACTGAAGTAATTTTTTTTTTATTTGTCTTAAATTAAATTCTTTAGGCAAATTTCTATAAACCAAGTTATGAGATAAACCTGTTTTTCCTGTTTCATAAACAGTTACATTAGATATTTTTTTATCCACTGGACCATGTAACGCTTTAAATTTTCCAAAAAAATTAAAAATAAGATATCTTGCTAGCGAAATTAAAATTCTAAAAACAACAATTTTATATAAATATTGCACGATTAATTTGTCCTATTATAAATAATATTTTTCATAGTTATCTATCAAAATTTGTAATTATCAACAAATTTTTGCTTTTCAAACTATATAGAGTTTGTTGATAAATGTTTTAAATTCAAATAAATATATATTTAAATTATGATCAAAAAAATCTATGAAAAACTCAATAATATACTTAGTGTATATATATTTGGAAATCCTAATAGGTTTAATTATAATATTTTTAATTTTTTTTACAGGACAATAATATGCAAAAATAATAAAAAAAATGAAAAAATAAATGACTTAGTTAAAAATGGTTATTTTAAAGGTAGTAAAGCTTCAAAAGAGTTTATTGATTTAATCCGAGAGAATATAATTAATAAAAAAGATATTGATAAAAAAACTACTGAATTTCTTCATCAAGACAAAATTGAAAATAAAAAAAAAAATATAGCTTTTAATGTAGATCCTTCATTTAGAAATAAAATTATTGAATTTATTAAAACAGATTTTAAAGACGATTTACTTGCGTTAGAAAATTACTATAATAACAAAATTTCTATTGCCCAAATTCAAGTAAAAAGAAATTTGCCATTAGAGAATAAAGAATATTATAATAAATATGCCAGAACAAAAGAATTTGAAATTTATAGTAATTATTATCATGTTGATTTTTATGTAAATACACATCTTAAGATGTTTATTAATTTACAAGATGTAAAAAAAGAAGATGGTCCCCTACATATTTATTCAAAACCATCTACAAGAAAATTCATTAAAAAAAATAAATATAAAAATAGAAACAATTATCAGTGTAAAGAATTGGATGGTCTTTATGTAAATTCTGGGATGGTTGGTGAAACTTTATTTGCTAATACAACTGAATGTTTACACAGAGCAGGTATACCTGAAGAAAATCATCATCGTGATATATTGTTCATATCATTTATTGTAATTCCAGAAAAATTTGATAACAATAAATCTTTCCTAGATTATTACGATAAACTTGATCAAAACGTGGTGTGGTCTCACAACAATAGTAATGTTGTATTTAAAACGAAACCTAAAAGATTAAAAGATACATTTAATTTGTTTAAAAAATATTATGTATCTAAAATGATTTAATTATTGGTCTATTGAATGCTGGCCTGTGATTTTTGATCTTTTTCAGTTTTTGAAATATTTTCTACTTCAGTCCATTCAACTCTTTTTAATTCTTTTTTAAGAGCTAATTTTAATACTTCATCAGCATTTTCAACAGGTGTTATTTTAATATCTTCGCGAACTTTTTTAGGTATGTCTACTAAATCTTTTTCATTATCTTTTGGTATTATAACTTGCTTAATTCCAGCTCTATGAGCTGCTAGTAATTTTTCTTTTAGTCCACCTATTGGTAAAACTTGACCTGTAATAGTTACTTCACCTGTCATTGCAATACTTTTGTGAACTGGATTCTCTGTTATAGATGAAACGATTGATGTAACCATAGCTATTCCTGCTGAAGGACCATCTTTGGGAGTAGCACCTTCTGGTACATGTATATGAAAATCTTTTTTTTCAAAAATGGGAGGAACAATTCCGTATTCTAAGCTTTTTGACCTAACAAAAGATTTTGCTGCTTTTACAGATTCTTGCATTACATCACCAAGTTTCCCTGTAATCTGCATTCTCCCTTTTCCAGGCATGTGTACTGTTTCAATTTTTAATATTTCTCCACCAAATTCTGTCCACGCTAAACCAGTAACTATTCCTACTTTATCTTCTGATTCTACTTCTCCGTATTTGAATTTTTTAACTCCTAAAAAATCATGAACATTTTTATCATCAACAGTTACTTTCTTTTCTTCTCCACTGACTACTTTTTTGACGACTTTTCTTGCTACTTTGGATATTTCTCTTTCCAAGTTTCTCACTCCTGACTCTCTGGTGTAGCTTCTAATTATTTCTTTAACTGTACCATCTTTTAGTTCTAGTTCCTCAGTTTTAACACCATTTTCTTTAATTTGTTTTGGTAATAAATATTTATTTGCTATATTTATTTTTTCATCTTCAGTGTATCCAGGAATTCTAATTACTTCCATTCTGTCTAATAATGGAGGTAAAATATTTAATGTATTTGCGGTTGTAACAAACATGACATCAGAAAGATCATAATCAACTTCTAGATAATGATCATTAAATGTTACATTCTGTTCAGGATCCAAAGCTTCCAACAACGCAGATGATGGATCGCCTCTATAATCATTTCCAACTTTATCAATTTCATCAAGAAGTATTAAAGGATTCTTTGTTCCAGCTTTTTTCATCATTTGAATAATTTTACCTGGCAATGAACCAATGTATGTTCTTCTATGTCCTCTAATTTCTGCTTCATCCCTAACTCCACCTAAAGACATTCTTACAAATTGTCTATTTGTAGCTTTAGCTATAGATTTTCCAAGTGAAGTTTTTCCAACTCCAGGAGGACCTATTAAACATAAAATTGGACCTTTTAACTTTTCCATTCTTTTTTGAACCGCCAAAAATTCAATAATTCTTTCTTTAACTTTTTCTAAACCGTAATGATCTTCATCTAAAGTTTTTAGAGCTTTATTTAAATCAATATCGATTTTATCTTTTTTATGCCAAGGTATATCTATCATCCAATCAAGATAATTTCTTACCACTGTCGCTTCAGCCGACATTGGACTCATGTTTTTTAATTTTTTTAGTTCAGAAAGACATTTTTTTTGAACATCTTTTGGCATTTTTGCTTTTTGTATAGCCTTATTTAAATTTGAAGTTTCATCTTTTCCATCTTCTATTTCTCCAAGCTCTTTTTGAATTGCTTTTAATTGCTCATTTAAATAATACTCCCTTTGAGTTTTTTCCATTTGCGTCTTAACTCTACCTCTTATTCTTTTTTCAACACCAATAATACTAGTTTCACTTTCCATTATCTTTATGACACCATTTAATCTTTTTTTAACATCGGTAGTTTCAAATAATTGTTGCTTTTCAGAGATTGTACAATTCAAGTGAGAAGCAATATTGTCAGCAATTTTTGCTGGATCTTTTAAATCTTTGATATTTGAAATTATTTCTGAAGATATTTTTTTATTTATAGAAGTTAATTTCTCTAATCTTCTGATGGCTATAGTTGCTAATGGCATTAAATCTTCACCTTCGGGGGAAACATCATTATTGTATTGATATGAACAAGTAATAAATTTTTCATCATCATTGAAATCAATTAATTTTACTCTTTTCAATCCTTCAACCAAAACTTTAACTGTTCCATCTGGAAGTTTAAGAAGTTGGAGTATCGAACTTTCACATGCATACATAAAAACATCAGTTTTTTTAGGATCATCAACTTCGGAATTTTTTTGAGTCACTAATATAATTTTCTTATTATTTTTCATAACCTCGTTTAAAGCTGTAATAGATTTATCCCTACCAACAAACAAAGGTATTACCATATTTGGAAATACGACGATGTCTCTCAATGGTAATAATGGTGAACTGTGTTTAACTTCCATTAGCTAAATATGGATATTATATTGAAATTTGCAATAGAAAATTATGTCTTATTAACTTTAATTAGGCTGCTGTTGTCTTTTCTGACTTGGTTTTTGCATTCTTTGAATGAATTATAATAGGATCGGTTTGACCTTTGGCCGCACCCACATCAATTATAACTTCTTCTATATTTTCTTGACCAGGCAAGTCAAACATTGTTTTTAAAAGTATGTTTTCTAAAATAGATCTCAACCCTCTAGCACCAGTTTTTTTACTTATTGCTTTTTGAGCAATTTCTTTGATTGAGCTTTCTTTAAATGTAAGTTTAACGCCTTCTAGTTTAAACAATTCTTGATATTGTTTAATTAGAGAATTTTTTGGTTCTAATAATATTTTAACTAAAGATTTTTCATCTAAATCTTCTAATGTTGCTGTTATCGGAAGTCTTCCAATAAATTCAGGTATTAATCCATATTTTAACAGGTCTTCTGGTTCAAGACCTTTCATCCATTCGCCTGATTTTTTATCTGCAACACTTTTGACTTCTGCCCCAAATCCAATTGATGATCCTTTGTCTCTTTGAGAAATTATTTTATCTAAACCAGCAAATGCACCTCCACAAATAAATAATATATTTGTGGTATCTACTTGTAAAAATTCTTGTTGAGGGTGTTTTCTTCCACCTTGGGGAGGAACACTTGCAACCGTTCCTTCCATAATTTTTAAAAGCGCTTGTTGTACACCTTCTCCAGAAACATCTCTTGTAATTGAAGGATTTTCAGATTTTCTACTAATTTTATCTACTTCGTCAATATAGACTATGCCTCTTTGCGCCTTCTCTACATTATAATCAGCTGATTGAAGAAGTTTTAAAATAATATTTTCAACATCTTCACCAACATAGCCAGCTTCTGTTAAAGTTGTAGCATCTGCCATTGTAAAAGGGACATCTAAAATTCTGGCTAAAGTTTGAGCTAATAATGTTTTTCCACAACCTGTAGGTCCGAGTAATAAAATATTTGATTTTGAAAGTTCCACATTTTTACTTGTTTTATTTTCATAGTTAAGTCTTTTATAATGATTGTGTACAGCAACTGATAAAACTTTTTTTGCATAATTTTGTCCTATTACATAGTCATCTAATACTTTGCAAATTTCTTTAGGTGAAGGCAAACCATCTTGATGTTTTACAAATGTATCTTTATTTTCTTCCTTAATAATATCCATGCATAACTCAACACATTCATCACAAATAAAAACAGTTGGTCCAGCAATTAATTTTCTAACTTCGTGTTGGCTTTTGCCGCAGAAAGAACAGTAAAGAATATTTTTATTATTTGTGCCCATAAATTTTTTTTCGAATCAGTTTGAATACTTTATTACATTTAGATCAGTCTAATCAAGCATAGGTTGTGGAAAAACTATATCTAGTAAACTATTCTCTGTTAACTACTACTTTATCTATTAAACCAAACTCTTTAGCATTTTCTGGAGTCATAAAGTTATCTCTTTCAAGAGCAGATTTTATTTCTTCAACTGATTTATTTGTGTGCTTAGAATAAATTTCATTTAATCTTTTTTTTAAAGACAAAACTTCATTGGCATGAATTTCTATATCTGTAGCTTGACCTTGAAAACCAGCGGAAGGTTGATGAACCATAATTCTTGAATTAGGGAGAGAAAATCTTTTACCTTTTGATCCAGCAGATAATAGAAAAGATCCCATGCTTGCTGCTTGTCCAATACACAACGTTGAAACATCAGGTTTAATATATTGCATAGTATCATATATCCCTAAGCCTGCAGTAACTAATCCTCCTGGACTATTAATATAGAGTGAAATTTCTTTTTTTGGATCTTCAGATTCTAAAAATAAAAGTTGAGCAGTGACTAATGAAGCCACACTATCATTTATTGGCCCTACCACGAAAACTATTCGTTCTTTTAAAAGTCTAGAATAAATATCATAAGCTCTTTCTCCTCGGCTTGATTGTTCAACAACCATTGGAATTAATGTATTTAAATGTTCAGGTATTTTATTCATAAGCTGATTCGGTATACTTATACAACTTGTGATTACTTTTTGCTAACTTTTTTTACTTTTGATGGTTTCTTTAAGGTAGTTTTTGTTTTTTTTTCGCTTTCTCCTTTTTGAGAGGAAGAAATTTTTTCATCGGGTGAATTATTATGATCA
>CABZXL010000008.1 GCA_902529715.1 uncultured Pelagibacteraceae bacterium
AGCTGAAAAAAATTTGATGGATTTCCAATTCCTGCAAAAGCTACAACTTCCTTATTTTTAAAATTATCTAAATTCTTTATTTTATATTTTGAATAAAATATTTTTGTATTTTTATTTATATTGTTAATTTTATTTTCAAATTGTATATTTTTATTTCCATTTATAAAAATACAGTCAGCTCGTTTAATCGATTTAAAACTTTCTCTTAATGGGCCCGATGGAATTAAAAAACCATTACCTATCAACTGATTTGAGTTAAAGCATATTATTGAAAAATCTTTTTTAATTGAAAAATCTTGAAATCCATCATCTAAAATCGCAACATCATGTTTATCGAAGATTAATGAGTTAATTGCTTCTTTTCTATTCATATTCGAATAAGTTTTTCCAGTTTTATCTAACATTTGAATTTCATCATACAAATAATCATATCCTTTTTTTACAAAAGCAGGATTTTTTCCATATGATTTAATAATTTTAAATATTTCTAAAGCTAATGGGGTTTTTCCAGTCCCTCCAAGATAAATATTACCCACACATACTATTGGGATTGAAAATTTTTTTTTAATTTTTAAAAATTTATTTAGCAAAGATGTAATTAAAAATAAAAGAGAAAATGGATATAATATTATTGACCAAATAGATAATCCTGAATTATCCCAAAATTCTGGTTTTTTGAAATTCATAAATTAAAAATATTTATTAATTTCTTTTTCATTACTTAATAAAATTTGATTACCTGTATAGGTCAATTTTTTAATAATTTCTTGAGAATAGTTTTTTTTTCTATCAAATTTAACTACTAAATTTTTTAAATCTTTATATGAATTAATTTTTGTTGAAATACCATGTTTTTTAAGAAAATCATAAACCTCTACAAAATTTTCTATATTAGGGCCATGAATAATTCGATTTCCTAATCTAGCTGCTTCAAGTGGATTTTGGCCTCCAAAACCATGTATAGATTTTCCCATAAATGCAATTTTTGATAATTTCAAAAAAGCTTTTGTTTCCCCAAAAGTATCCACTATATAAATATCAGTATTTTTATTAATTGGTCTATTTGAAGAATGTAAATGTACATTTAAACCGTTCGAATTCAACTCTTCTTTGATTTCTTGAGCTCTATGTACATGTCTAGGGATTATTATAGAAATTATATTTTTATAATGTTTCTTTAAATTAGAATGAACTTTTCCACATAGTAATTCTTCTCCTTCATGTGTGCTTATTGCTGAAAAAATAACTTTTTTGTTTTTTAAAATTTTTTTTATTTTAAGACTTGGTTGTTTTTTTAATTCCAGGTTACTCTGTGAGAATTTTAAATTTCCTATTTTTTTGATATTTCTTGCTCCTAAAATTTTTAAATAATTACAAGTTTTGTCATTTTGGCCTAGACATAAATCAAACTTATTAAATATTTTTTTTGAAAAAGAAAGAATTTTAGTCCACTTTTTAAAAGATTTTTTTGTGATTCTGGCATTTATCAAAGTTAATGGAATATTTTTTTCTTTTATTTTTATTATCATGTTTGGCCAAATTTCAGATTCAATAAAAAAAACTGCTTTTGGCTTCCAATGATTTAAAAATTTTTCTACAAGAAATTTTGTATCTAATGGAAAAAATTGATGAAAAGTTTTTTTCAATTTTAAATTTTTTATAATTTTTGCTGAACTTAGAGTATTTGAGGTAATTAATATTTTTTTTATATTTTTTCTTTTTTCAAATTTTTCAATTAATGGTATAATGCTTAAAATTTCTCCAACACTTGATCCGTGAAACCATATTAAATTATTATTTTTATTTTTTTTAAACTTTCCAATTTTTTCTAAAAATCTTTTTGGATCTTCTTTATTTTTAATAATTCGATATATAATAATTATGGGTGATATTAAAAAAATAAAATTTATTGTTAGTCTATAGATAAATAACATCAATCTTTTCTTAATTGTTTTTCATAAAAGTTTTTATAGGTTTTTGACTTTACTAATAATTCTTGATGGTTTCCTTCAGCAACTATATTACCTTCATCTACAACATATATTTTTTTTGAATTCATAATAGTTGATAACCTATGTGCGATAACAAGTGTAGTTCTATCCTTGGTTAATAAATTAATTGCTTCTTGAATTTTGCTTTCTGTTTCAGCATCCAAAGAAGATGTTGCTTCATCCAATAAAATTATTTTACTTTTTTTTAACATTGCTCTTGCTATTGAAAGCCTTTGTTTTTCTCCTCCAGAGAGTCTAAAGCCATTTTCTCCAATTATAGTTTCAAACTTTTTTGGGAGTTTATTTATAAACTCTTCACAAAAGGAAAGTTTCGCTGCTTGATGAATTTCATCTTCACTTGCATCTAATTTTGCGTATAATATGTTATTTTTAACTGTATCATCGAATAATGTTGTATCTTGGTTCACTAAAGATATTTCTGATCTAAGAGATTTAATTGTACTTTTATAAATTGATTTACCATCAATAGTTATGTCTCCACTGTTTAAGTCATAAAATCTTGGTATAAGATTTAAAATTGTTGATTTTCCTGCACCACTATGACCCACTAGAGAAGTCATTTCTCCCCCTTTAATAGTAAGGCTTATTGAATTTAAAATTTCTCTTTCTTCAGATTTATACTTAAACTTAGCATTTATAAATTTAACCTCTCCACTACTAAGTTTTAAAGGAGAGCTATCATTATGTTCAATAACTTTATTTTTCATATCAATAATCGGCAAAATTCTTTTGGCAGCTGATAAGCCTTGATTGATTGCCATATTTAAAGTAGCCAAAGATCTAACAGGCTGATATGCCAACATCATTGCAGCTAAAAATGAAAAAAAATTATTTATATCTAGTTCTTCATTCATAATTAACTTTCCAGAGTAATAAATTAATCCTGCGATCATAAGGCCAGTTAAAGTTTCCATTATTGGAGATGCCCTGGTTAAAACTGTTTCAATTTTAATTACTTTATTTTTTAAATTATTTATAAATTTTTCTGTTCTTTCAAATTCATAATTTTCTTTTTGAAATATTTTTATAATTTTGTGATTTTTAAATACTTCAAGAAGGTAAGAAATTAATTTTCCAGAAATATCCTGAGCTTCAGTAGTTACTTTTCCCATTCTTTTCCCTAAAGAGCGAGCAGCTAGAGAAGCTAAAGGAATCATAATTATTGCAAATATTGCTAGCTTCCAATTCTGGTAAAACATTACACATAAAAGTCCCAATAGTGTAAGTGTATCTTTAGTTATATTTAGTATTACTGTGCTTACTAATTTAGTAATCATTCCTATGTCAAAAGTTAAATGTGAAATATATTTACCCGAATGTTTTTCATCCATGGTTTCGCTATCAGCAGTAATAATGTTTTTCATTACTTGAAATTGTAAAATTTTGGTAACTTCTTGCCCTACTTTTATCAGTATTGTTTTAGCAAAATATAAAGAAGCACCTTTTAAAGAAAAAGCAAAAATAATTGCAAAAGGAATTAATAATATTAGCGTTTGATCTTTATCAATGAATATTTTTTTTATTGCAGGGTCCAATAACCATGCAATTGAAGAAGTGCTTAAAGCAACTAAAATTGAAAAAAAAACTGATAATAATATTTTTGGTAAAAATTTTTTTGTATAATCGTTATAAAGCCTTTTTAAGATTTGAATGTTATTCATAAATTAAATTATTTTACCAATTAATAAATTTGCGAAGATAATTAAACCCAGCACATTATTTGATTTAAAAATTTTTAAACATATATCACCATTGAATATATTTAAATTTTTTATTTGATAAAACATATGAATTGCAGGAATAAATAAAAATAGAAAAAACATATTAGAAAAATTCATTAGAAAACCAACTGTAACAATTGATAATAGAGAAATAAAATAACATAATGAAATAAATTTTTTAGGGTTTTTTTTAAATTTTATTGATGTTGATTTTACTCCAATTATTTCATCGTCTTTAATGTCTTGATATCCATAAATTGTGTCATAGCCTAGTGTCCAAAATATGGCTCCAAAATAAAATATGATTGGTATATAGTCTAAATTTTGTTCTACTGATGTCCATCCAAGTAATAAACCATAGTTAAATGTAATTCCTAAAAAAAGTTGAGGCCAATAGGTAAATCTTTTCATATATGGATAGCTAAAAGCCAAAGGCATAGACGCTAATGCTAAAATTATTGTTAATTTATTAAATTGTAAAAGGACCAATAGCGCAATCGAACACAATATTGTTACATATATAAAACCAAGTTTTACCGAAACTTCTCCAGATGCAATAGGCCTATTTTTTGTTCTTTGTACATTTTTATCATAATTTCTATCAACTATATCATTAACTATACATCCAGCTGATCTCATTAAAATTGAACCTAAAAAAAATAATATAGTTAGTTTTAAAAAATTAATTAATTCATTATTAAAATCATAAACAATTGTAAGGCCCCATATACATGGCCAAAATAACAACATGTAACCAATTGGTTTTTTAATACGTGTTAACTCAATAAAATGATTTATTTTTTTTGACATAATTTACTTGTAAATAACAAAGCGTAGATTCATAATCAAATTGATTCGTATGAATATAGATTACACAGTAACAGCATTGATGTTTCCTGCCATACCACTTATTATGAGTGTTTATTCAAATAGATTTCATACTTTAAGTTCATTAATTCGAAAAATTCATGACGAATTTGTTTTTGAAAAGCATACCCCGCCAGAATGGAAAGCTCAGCTAATGAATTTAGATAACAGAATTGTAGTTATTAAATATTCTATAATGTTTGCAGCATTTGGCTTTTTATTTAATATGTTAACAGTTTTTGCTCTTTATTTAGAAAGTCTATTTATTGCTAGAATCATATTTGGATCTTGTTGTTTATCAATGATGATATCGATAGTTTTTTTTATTAGAGAAATTCAAATTTCCACTAAAGCATTGAAACTACATTTGTCAGATATGGATATACAGTTTAAGGAATAATTACAGCAGGCCCAACAATTTTTCTAGACTCAATGTCAATATGAGCTTGTTTAACATCATCTAATTTATATTTTTTAAATATTTCTATTTTAACTGTTCCAGAGCTTATTTTTTCAAACATTGTTTTAGAAGCTTCATCTAATTCTTCTCTAGTATGTAAATATTGACCCATCGAAGGTCTAACGAAAAATAATCCTTTTGGTTGTAACATCTTTGGAACATTGATTGGTTCTAGCGCTCCCGAAGCATTTCCAAAAGAAATCATCATTCCTCTTTCTTTTAAGCATTTAACAGATTTTTCAAATGTTGATTTTCCAACACCGTCATAAACTACCGGAACTCCTTTTCCATTAGTTAATTCCATAACTTTTTTTGAAAAATCTTCTTTAGAATAGTTTATCACTTCATCACAACCATTTTTTTTTGCTAAACTAATTTTTTCATCACTTCCAACGGTTCCAATTACTTTACAACCCAAACTTTTTGCCCATTGACAAAATATCTGACCAACACCTCCGGCTGCTGCATGAAATAAAATAGTTTCACCAGAAGCAACAGGATAAGTTTTATATAATAAATAGAAAGTAGTTAATCCTTTTGTCATAAGTGTTGCTGCCAAAGTTAAATCAATTTCGTTTGGTACTTTAACCAAACTTTTTGTTTTAAAAATTCTATGCGTAGAATAAGCTCCTAGGGGCACTGATGCATAAGCTACTTTATCCCCAACAGAAAAATCTTTTACTTCTGGACCTGCTTCTTTAATAATTCCTGTAGCCTCCATCCCTAATCCAGACGGAAATATAAGAGGGTATAGTCCTGATCTATGATATGTATCAATATAATTTAAGCCAATACCTACGTGTTCGATTATAACCTCATCTCTTACTGGTTTTCTTAAAGTTATGTCTTTTAATTCTAATACTTCTGGTCCACCAGCTTTTTTAATTTTTATTGCTTTCATTATTTTACAAAGGTACCATTATGATAATCTTGAACAGCTTGCAAGACTTCTGCTTTAGTATTCATAACAAATGGTCCGCCTCTAGCAATTTGTTCACCTATTGGTTTTCCAGATATTAGTAAAAATTTAGATTTACTTAATGCCGATACTTGAAGATTTTCACCTTTAGTTAATAAAATTAAAGTTGAATCTTTTATTTTGTTATGAGCTTGTTCTCCTATTTTAATTTCACCATCAATTAAGTAAATAAAGGAGTTGTGATTTAAAGGCAATTCAAAGTTAAAATTTTTATCTTTTTTGAGCTCTATATCAAAATAAATAGGCTCTACATTATGACTCTTTACAGGTCCTTCAGTATTTTTAAATTTTCCAGCAATAACTTTTACTCGTTTATCATTATCAATATGAACCTGCATTTTATTTGAATCTATATAAATATAATCAGGTTTACTCATTTTTAATTTCGCAGGCATATTTATCCACAATTGAAATCCATGAAGTTTCCCTTCTGACATTGCAGGCATTTCAGAATGAATTATTCCACTACCTGTTTTCATCCATTGTACATCTCCAGATTTCATTCTTCCTTTTGCACCCGTACTATCTTCGTGTTCAAATTCACCTTGAAGCATATAAGTAACAGTTTCTATTCCTCTATGAGGATGTGCAGGAAAGCCCCCAATATAATCATCCTTATTGTCAGAACCAAATTCATCTAACATTAAAAATGGGTCAAAGTAATTGGGTTCAACTCCAATGCTTCTTTTTAATTTAACTCCCGCTCCATCAGAAGCTGAAATTGGATTTATAATTTTTTTTACTTCAATATTTGCCATGAATACCTGAAAAATTTTATTTAGATTATATCAAGCAATTTACGAAGATTTTCAACTTGATATTTTGGCACATAATCTAATTTATCGAAAATACTATTTTTTCTATTCACCCAGACAGGATTAAAACCATAATTTCCACCAGCAGAGACATCCCACGTATTTGCACTTAAATATGCAACTTCTTCTTTTTGAATTTTATATTTTTTGACAGGTATATTATAAACATTTGAATGCGGTTTATAAACTTTAACTTCTTCAATTGAAAAAATATCATTAAAAATATTATCTAAATTATTACTTTTAACTAATTCATTTAATAAAGCTGGTGTTCCGTTTGAAAGAATAGCTAATTTATAGTTTTTTTCTTTAAGTCTATTTAAAACTTCTTTTACTTCTGGAAAAGTTGATAAAACTTTATAGAGATTTAATAATTCACTTCTCATTAATGGATTTATATCAAAAACCGACATAGATTTGTCCAGGCTATCTTCTGTTATTCTCCAAAAATCCTCATGCCTATTCATTAAGGTTCTTAGCCAAGTGTATTCTAATTGAGTGGTTCGCCAGTAATTTGAAAAAATATCCCACTTATCTCCAATTTTATCTTTACATTTTTCTGCTGCAGAATTGACATCAAATAATGTCCCGTACGCATCAAATATTATTGCTTTAATATTTTTCATAAATTAACTTGTAAAGATGAGTAATATTAGATTATTTTTTAAAGAAAGTTTATCATTAAATTTAAATTCTGTATTAGACCGACCTCAATCGCACTATTTGTTAAAGGTAATGAGAATAAATATAGGAGAAAATTTTTCATTATTTAATAAAAGTGGGGAATGGGATGCAAAAGTAGATAATATTAATAAAGGAATTGTAGAGTTTAAAATTATTAGAAAATTAAGATCTGCAAATAGTGAAAAAGAAATCTGGTTAGCATTTGCTCCAATTAAATTAAATTATTTGAATTTAATGATTCAAAAAGCAACTGAAATTGGAGTAACAAGATTTATACCAATATTAACCGAAAGAACAATTGTTAGAAAATTAAATGAAAAGAGAATTAATAAAATTATTGTTGAAGCATCTGAACAAAGCAATAGACTAATAGTTCCATCTTTAGATAAGCTTACTAAGCTAGATATATTCTTAAAATCAAATCAAAATACAAATATTATTTTTGGAGATTTAAATACGAACAATAAAAAAATAGATCTTAAAAATAAAGATCCACTATGTGTCTTGATAGGCCCAGAAGGAGATTTTTCAATAAAAGAAAGAAAAAGTATTTTAAAACTAAAAAATATAATTCCACTTAAAATAAATGATAATATTTTAAGGTCTGAAACAGCTGCTATTTCAATGATATCAATAGTAAGTTTTAATTTATTATCTTAAGTATTTATTTATACTTTTAAAAATATCTTCATAGTCTGCATGATGACTAATTCTGCTTAGATATTTTCCATTTTTTAACAAAATAATAGATGAGCTATGATTTATTAAATAGTTACCATCTTCAGTAAAAATTTTTTCAGAAAGAACTCCCCAAGATTTAGACATTGTAAATACTTTTTTTGGATCTCCAGTAATTCCATAAATTTTATTCTCAAATGAATTTAAATAATCTTTTATAACTTGAGGGCTATCTCTTTCAGGATCTATGCTAACAAAAAAAACTTTAAATTTATTTTTCTTTTCTTGCTCTAAATTTTTTATAGCTAAATCCAAATTCTGTAGTGTCATTGGACATACGTCCGGACAATTTGTAAAACCAAAAAAAATTGCGGTCAAAGGTCCTTCAAAAGAGGATTCAGTTATAATATCGTTATTTACGTCGTTTAATGAAAAAGTAGATCCCTGGAATTTTTTAACATATTCATTTTCTTTTTTTTCAATAGACAAGAATATAGGCAGCATAACAAATAGAAAAATTATTAAACAGCCTATAATAATTGTTATTGAAGTTTTTAAATTCATTGTTGTAAAATATTATATAATAATTATATAAATACCATGTCCTCTATTATAAAGAAACTATTTGGCACACTTTTAGAAAAACCTTGGGAAGAAAGTCAGGCTTTAATTGATAATAAGCATGTAGGAAAAACTTTTAGTGTTACTAATCAAATGTCAGCAGTGATTATAATATTTGGAATCAGTACTGCAATATTTAGTTTAATTTTTACTGCTTATCTTTATTCAATACCCCCAGAACAAGATACAACCTTAATTTTGAAAAATAAATTACTATGGTTTAATACTTTAGTTTTAATTTTTGTTACTTATTTCTTTCATAAAATAAGCAAAGATTTAAAGAATAATCTAACAAATAAAATAAAAAATAATATAGTTACCGTAGGAGCCTTAAGTTATTTATTTTTATTTTTACAAATTACATTTTGGTATCAATTAATGAAACAGGGTCATTTTGTTTCAACAAATAATTATTTTTCTTCATACTATATTTTTACAGCATTGCATGGTTTGCATTTGTTAGGTGGTTTATTTTTTTGGGGCAAAATAAGCTCAAGAATTTTTAAATTGAAAGAGAAAGATTTTTCTAATGAGACAAGTAATCTGCAAGCATTGTCTCTGTATTGGTTATTTTTATTTATTGTTTGGTTAGTATTTTTTGGGATTATGTTTATTTACAATGATTCAGTTTTAGCTTGGTGTAAATCATTAATTTCTTAAAAAAAATTTTATAAAAATAGAACTAATATAACGCCAACAACTGCAATTATAGACAGCAATATATTTACAGACTTCAAATATTTTTTTGTTCTTGAATTGGTTTCTTTTTTTGAGAATGCTCCCGCACCTAAAGAAATGACAAAATAAAATAATAAAACCAGTATTAGAATAACAGCTAAAATTTCGATTTTTCCGAGCATATAATCAAGGTTATATTTGATATTTTGACAGATTCTTAAGACATTTTGTCATAGGTTTTTATGTGATATTTATTCTATATAGGCTGTTATGCACGTAGGTATTATATTCTTTCTAGTTATTCTTGGATCAGTATTGTTCCATATTTTTACACCATGGTATTGGACAGACGTTGCTTCAAACTGGGGAGGAATGGATGACACTATAACTCTTACATTTTGGATTGGTGGAGGAGTTTTCATAGCAGTTTGTCTTTTCATGGTTTACTGTGTTTTTAAATTTTCATATAAAAAAGATCGCAAAGCAGAATATAAACCTGAAGATAAAAAATTAGAAAAAATACTTACATGGGCAACAACATTAGGTGTGGCAGCTCTTTTAGCTCCAGGATTAATAATTTGGAATCAGTACGTTAATGTTCCAAAAAATGCAATTGAGATAGATGTAATGGCATGGCAATGGGGATGGCAATATAGGTTGCCAGGTGAAGATGGAAAATTAGGAACTACAAAGGTAGTCAACATAAATGACAATAATCCTTTTGGAATTAATTTGGATGATCCTTTCGGAAATGATGATGTAATGATTCAAAGTGATGTAATAAATTTAGAAAACAATAGACCAGTTAAAATATTATTGAGATCAGTTGATGTGCTTCATAATTGGTATGTTCCTCAATTTAGAGCAAAAATGGATGCAGTACCTGGAATTGTAACTTATTACTGGTTTGAGCCTAATAAAACTGGTGAGTTTGAAGTTTTATGTGCGGAATATTGTGGAGTTGGACATTATGCTATGAGAGGCGGAGTTGAAGTACAAGATAAACAAGACTATGATAATTGGCTTCAACAACAAGAAACATTTTCAGATTTAATAGCAAAACAAAAGATTTTAGAAAACGAAAAAACAAAATTGGCAAAAAAATAAATTAAATGGTAAAAAATATATAAAGGAAATAAATGTCAGAAGATTTTAACGATAACAAAACAATACAAGCCCAATCCTCAGAAACCATTTCTGGAGGAGGATCTGGAATAACTCCAGATATGGATTATGTAAGGCCTGCCGAAGTTGGAGAACAAGATTTATACCACGGCCATAGTTTCATAACAAAATGGATTTTTTGTCAGGATGCAAAAGTTATTGGAGTACAATATTTTCTTTTGGCTACATTTACAGGAATAATTGGTTTAATTCTTTCTTGGTTAATGCGTTTACAATTGGGTTTTCCAGGATTAGCTCCATTCATGACAGCAGAGCATTATTATCAATTCGTAACTATGCACGGAATGATAATGGTAGTTTATTTTTTAACTGCACTCTTTCTAGGTGGATTTGGAAATTATTTAATACCACTTATGGTAGGAGCAAGAGATATGGTTTTTCCATATCTAAACATGGTTAGTTTTTGGAGTTTTTTTGTTGCAGTTGGAGTTTTATTAGCAAGTTTTTTTGTTCCAGGAGGGCCAACAGGGTCAGGTTGGACGCTTTATCCTCCTCAAGCAATTTTAGAAGGAACCCCAGGCTCAGGTTATGGAATAATGCTAATGTGTATATCGCTAATTTTATTTGTAGCTGGATTTACTATGGGTGGCTTAAATTATTTGATTACAGTCCTACAAGCCAGAACAAGAGGAATGACATTGATGAGAATGCCTCTGACAGTTTGGGGAATTTTTACTGCTACTGTTTTAGCAATGTTAGCGTTCCCAGCTTTATTGGTAGGTGCATTAATGATGAGTTTAGACAATGTACTTGGAACAAGCTTTTTTATGCCAACTATATTAAAAGCAGGCGAAGTTTTAGAATATGGTGGCGGAAGTCCAATTCTTTTTCAGCATTTATTCTGGTTCTTTGGACACCCCGAAGTGTATATAGTTGCACTACCCGCATTTGGAATAATTTCAGATTTAATCTCTGTTCACGCTAGAAAAAATATATTTGGTTACAGAATGATGGTTTGGGCAATAGTTGGTATAGGTGCGCTGAGCTTTTTTGTATGGGCACACCACATGTATGTTAGCGGAATGAATCCTTGGTTTGGATTCTTTTTTGCAACAACTACCCTTATAATAGCTGTTCCTACTGCAATGAAAGTTTATAACTGGATCCTAACACTTTGGAGAGGAAACATTCGACTTAACACTGTTATGTTATGGTGTTTGGGCTTCATAGTAACTTTCGTGAATGGTGGAATTACTGGAATTTTTTTAGGAAATGTTAGCGTAGATGTTCCACTGTCAGACACATACTTTGTTATTGCACACTTTCACATGGTTATGGGTATTGCGCCTCTTATGGTAATTATGGGAGCTGTTTATCACTGGTTCCCTTTAGTAGCAGGAAGATTTTTGGATGAAAAATTAGGCAAATGGCACTTCTGGTTAACATTTTTAGGTGCCTATTCAATTTATTTCCCTATGCACTACTTAGGATTTATTGGAGTACCAAGAAGATACTTTGAAATGTATGACAGTCCATATGTTACATCTGCTGTTGGAATGAATGAATTTATTAGTTTAGCAGCTTTTATAGTTGGTGCTGCACAATTTATTTTAATTTACAATATTGTTAAAACTTTAAAGACAGGTAAACCCGCAGGACATAATCCTTGGCAGGCATGTTCACTAGAATGGTTAACACCAACAGTTCCACCTGAACATGGTAATTGGGGTGATAGACTTCCAACAGTTCATAGATGGGCTTATGATTACAGCGTTCCTGGAGCTAAAGAAGATTTTATAACTCAAACTACACCACCAAGTGAAGTGGCGCATACGAAAGTAGAAAAAACATAAACATTAAATCATGTCTGATCTTAAAATAGAAGGCTACGAATTTAAACCTGGTTTTAAAGGAATGGCGAAGGACACTGGTTCTGATCAAACTATGTTCAAAGGTGTTCATTGGGGTAAGGCAATGATGTGGATCTTTTTGTTAAGTGATACCTTTATATTTAGTTGTTTTTTAATTTCATACATGAAGGGTAGAGGATCAACTATAATTGATTGGCCTAATCCAAGTGAAGTTTTTGGGTTACATGTATTCGGTGTAGATGTTCCTTTGTTACTTATTGCTATCATGACATTTGTTTTAATCACAAGCAGCGGAACCATGGCTCTTGCGGTAAAATATGGTTACGAAAAAAATAAAAAAATGTGTGGATGGCTTATATTAGCAACGGCCATTGGAGGACTTACTTTTGTTGGCATGCAAGCCTTTGAATGGAGTAAATTAATCCACGAAGGTGTGAGACCTTGGGAAAACCCGTTTGGTGCACCACAATTTGGGTCTTTTTTCTTCATGATAACCGGATTTCATGGCACTCACGTTTCAATAGGGGTAATTTTCTTATTTATCTATGCTTATAAAACTTTTGCGGGTCATTACGATGAAGGCAAAAGAGGTTGGTTTACATCAATGAAAGGTGACTATGTTGAAATTGAAATCCTAGGATTATATTGGCACTTTGTAGATTTGGTATGGGTATTTATTTTTGCATTCTTTTATTTATGGTAATTTGAAATATGGACAAAACAAAAAAACAAGAACAAACATCAACACATAAGATTGGAATATATCTTTGGATATGGGGCTTATTATTCGTTCTAAGTTTTTTTTCATACATGGTAGATTGGTATCAATTTCAAGGAATGCTTAGATGGTCGTTGATTTTATTCTTTATGTTTTTAAAAGCAGGATTGATTATGGCTTTTTTTATGCATTTGTATTGGGAAAGGTATGCTTTGGTTAATGTTCTTTTGTGGCCAATGACCGCGATTGCTTGTTTTATATTTCTTATGGTTGCAGAATTTGAATATACTGTTTTTACTAGATTTTTTTATTTTGTTGTAGGAGGATAATAATTAATGGATGGATATACTATATTGGCTGGTTTTTTAATTTTTTTCTTATTATTTATTTATCTAACATGGTTTGGATTTTCGGTAAAAGTAGAAAATGAAAAAGAAGAACAAGCTTCAAAAATAAAAATTAATCCTTACGATAATCTACCTTTGAGTAGAAGATTTATTGATAAGAAAAACTCAAAAGTAGGAATTTTTGATTTAGGCAATCATATTCTTATTATCGGAGTAATTTTATTAGTAGTATTTGTAAGCCTTAATGTAGATTAGTTTTGACTACTATTACCACAAAAAATAAAAGCTCAGTATTTTTAAATACTTCATCTTATTTAAAATCTTTATTATTATTAATGAAACCAAGGGTTATGTCTTTGGTTATATTTACATGTGCTGTAGGATTATTAACTTCTCAAACAACAATTCCTTTATTTGATTCATTGATAAGTATTTTTTTTGTTACCATCGGAGCTGGTGCAGCTGGAGCACTTAATATGTGGTATGAAGCTGACTTGGATAAATTAATGACAAGAACTTGTCTTAGACCAATACCAACTGGAAAAATCAATAGAGATCATGCTTTAATGTTTGGCGTGGCTCTATCAATTATTTCAGTTTGTGGACTTTATTATTTTTCAAATCTTTTGTCGGCATTTTTATTATTAGTAACTATTTCATTTTATCTTTTTGTTTACACAATTTGGTTAAAGAGAAAAACACCCCAAAACATTGTTATTGGAGGAGCTTCAGGCGCATTACCTCCGGTTATAGGCTGGACTATCGCAACAAACTCTCTAACGATTGAACCTATAACATTTTTTTTAATTATATTTTATTGGACGCCATCTCATTTTTGGGCTTTAAGTCTTTATAAAGCTGAAGATTATTCAAAGGCAAAAATCCCAATGCTCCCAATTACAAACGGAATTGAGGAAACAAAGAAAAAAATATTTGTTTATTCTTTGTTTATGCTACCCGTGATTATATTGCCGTATATTATAGGTTTTACTGGAAAAATGTTTCTTACCAGTTCTTTAGCACTTACAGTTTATTATAATTACATTTGTTACGATCTATATAAATTTAAAAAAGATAAATTTGATTTAAATAAAGCAAAAAAAGTCTTTGGATATTCAATTTTATATTTATTTTTAATTTTTGTATTATTCTTAATCGACAGTTTAATTTAAGGATTGCGCCTTAAAAAAATTCCGCTAGAGTGTTTATGAATACCCTAGATGAAATATATAAGCACAAGAAATAACGAAAAAGAATACAGTTTTGGAGAAGTTTTTTTAAAAGGACTTGCTGATGATGGAGGCCTTTATGTGCCAAAATCATTAAAAAAATATAATAAAGAAGAATTATTAAAGCTCAAAAATTCAAATTATAATGAATTGTCTTCTGAAATAATAAGCAAGTTTTCAGGAGATTTTATCTCAAGAGAAGAACTTTCATCTTTGGTTAAAAAATCATATTCAACATTTAGAGAAAAAGAAGTGGTTAAACTTTCAAATGTTGGAGAAACAAAATTATTAGAATTATTTCATGGACCAACAATGGCATTTAAAGATGTTGCAATGCAATTCATTGGTAACTTATATGATTATTATCTAAGTAAAAATGATAATAAAATAAATATAGTTGTTGCAACTTCTGGAGATACTGGCGCAGCAGCAATAGATGCAATAAAAGGAAAATCTAATTTAAATATATTTGTCTTACATCCAAACAATAGAATTTCTTCTGTTCAAAGAAAAATAATGACTACTGTTGAAGATAATAATGTATTTAATATTGCAATAGATGGAAACTTTGATGATTGTCAAAATATTGTAAAGCAAATGTTTTCTGATTTAGAATTTTCTAAATCTATAAATATGTCAGGCGTAAACTCAATTAATTGGGCAAGAATTATTGCTCAAGCAGTATATTATTTTTATTCATATTTTAAATTAGGGAAAGAAACTATTTCTTTTTCAGTTCCAACAGGAAACTTTGGTGATGTTTTTGCAGGTTATCTTGCAAAGAAAATGGGATTGCCAATTGATAAATTAATTGTTGCAACAAACGAAAATGATATTTTGCATAGAGCCATTTCAAAAGGAGATTATATTTCAAAAGAAGTAAAAGAAACATTGTCGCCTAGTATGGATATTCAATTAGCAAGTAACTTTGAAAGATTAATTTATTACGTAAATAATTCCGACTCTGAAAAAACAGCAGAAATTATGAAAAAAGTTAAGCAAAATTCTTATCAAATTGAAAAGAACAATTTAGATATAATTCAAAAGGATTTTTTATCTGAAAGTTGTAATGAACAAGAGACTTTAGATATTATTAAAAAAAATTATGAAGAAAATAATATCATATTAGATCCTCATACAGCGGTTGGAGTAGGGGCTGCAAAAAAACTATCTTTTAATGATTGTGTAGTTTTATCAACTGCACATCCATGTAAATTTCCAGATGCTACAAATAATGCAATAAATAAGCATGAAAAATTACCAGAAGAACTTCAGCATGTGCTTAATAAAAAAGAAAACTTTCAAGTATTAAAAAACAACACCGAAGAAGTAAAAAAATTTGTTAAAAGCAAAATTAAATAAATTTATACTTAATATCTATATAAATGTCTTTCGCATTTTCATAGTTATCTTTTGCATAATCAATATCTATTTCTTTCTTATTAGAATTTTTAAAATAATTTAAATTTAATTTTTCAACTTGATTGAAATTAATTTTTTCTAGTAACACTTTTAAATAATTTTGATTATTTAATTCTTCGTAGATTATGAAAAAACAATTATTATATGATTGATAGTTCTTTAAGATATTTTGATAAAATAAACACCATTGCTCTAACCAGTAATTGATATCATTTAAATCTTTAAAATTAATGGGTTTGTTCCATGGTTTATGATTAAGACCAAATTCATTGTGACTAAGGTAATTCATATACCTTCTAATAAAATCATCGCTTTGTTGTAATTGACTAAAATGTAAATGTTGATTTAAAAGCGAATATGCATGTTGCAAAGGTTCTCTAATTGGGATTAAAAAATTACAATTTGGTAACAACTTTGTAATTAAATCTATTCTTCTATAATTTAGATTATTTTTACTTAAATATTTATCTTTGTTTTCTGAAAGTAGAATCAACTGAATATAATTAGCTAACTCATTTTTTATAAACTCTTCATCATTATTAAAGAATATTTCATCTAATGCTTCTGGACTATTAATATCATAAATTATTCCGTCGCCATGTAATCTCTCTTTTTTTGAAATATTTTTTTTATTTAATAATTTTGAAAAATGAGGAGATAGTATAAAAGGCATATTTTTATAAGTTAAAGATGCATATTCATTAGAAAAATATATAAAATTTAATAAACTAGTGGTCCCTGATCTTGGAAGACCAGTTATGAAAATATGAGATTGATCTTTAATTTCTATATTTTTTAGATAAATAATTTTTTCAAGTTCAAATAAAGACTTATTAATAAATTTTTTACTCAATACAAAGTCATGTAAAAACTTTTGAATAGTACTATAGTTTTGCATTAATTTTTTTTCTAAGTTGATGATAAATTATAACAACTAAAGTTAATTCAATTATACCAAAAATTGAGATAACTAAATTTAAAAAAGATTGGGATAATAAATCTAAACTAATCATAAAAATCAATATCAAAATCAGTATTAAAAATATTTTTATTGAAAGAGTAAATAGTGATTTTAAGTAATTGAATAATAACTTTTCTTTTCTAAAATCAGATACATTTTTAAATTTAAATAATCTCAGTATTTTTTGATAGATCTTTAGGTTTGACTTTATAATATCTGTAAACTTAGTATATCTTATAAATTCATAGATAAGTACTGAAGAAATAATTAATAGTATGTGATTAATCAACTTTATTTTGTTCTTGATCTTTTTTTTCTTTTCTTTTTTTAAGTAATCTTTTTACTGGAAACCATATTAACCCAAAGAGTGCTGCAAATATTGCAACAATAATCCCAATAGTTGCTACAATCACTCCTCCACCTACTCCAGGACCTAAATAGGCATAAGACGAAGTAGTTGTAAAAAAAAATAAAAGAGTTGTTAAAGTTAATTTGTACATTTTTTGCTTTCCACTAATGATTTAAATTTTTTAATAAATATCTCATCTTCTATGATTCTGCTCCAAGAAATCAATCCGATATCTCCATTTTTATCTTTATTGACAAATTCCCATTCCTTTTCACCTTGATTGTTAAATAAGATAATTCTTCCATGATCTGATTCGTCGACTATTAATGATCCATCTTTAAGAATCTGTGACAGACCTCCAGAAGTTGTTTGAAAGTTTTCTTTTTGTAATTGATCATTAAATAATTTTCTAAATCTTTTTGTCTCAAAATTATAAATGACAACTTCTGAATATTCATTATCAACAAGAAAAGTGTTGTTATTAAAAATTGAGATTTCTCTATCTGAAATAATATCAACATCATGGTTTTGTGCAAAAGGACCAGTTATATAATTTATTACTTTATTGGTACTTGGTCTGTAATGAATAATTGCAGATTGATGCCTAATACTTATAAACACATCTCCTTGTTTCCAATATTTTGTATCACTAAATGCAGGTGTAATATCATTTAAATGTATGGGGTCTATTACATTTGATAATACTGAATTAAATGCAAAGTTATTAGGTAAAATGTTATTTTCAATTAATAATTCAGTTATACTTTTGTTATAAAGTATTTGTCCATCTGTATTAATTTTAATAATTGAGTCATCTAAATAAATTTTAATTGAGTATTTTTCTACATATTTAGATTTTGGATTCTTGCGACCTGACACCCAAATATTTCCCTCATGATCTAACATTTGACTGTGATGAAATTCTTCTTCATTGTTATTCCATAGTAGATTTGAACAAAAATCAAGTTTATATGTTCCAACATTAATGAATGTTAATGACCCATCCTCAAATAATAACGGGTTTTTATATTGAAATCTTATTTCCGTAGCATCAATATTTAATGTAGGAAATTCTTCAGTATTTTTAATTTGATCATTCTTTTTTGCAATATTATGTTTATATGTATGAATGACTTCAAAGTTATTTAAATCAACTATATCAACGACAGATCTACTTAGACTATGATCATATCGAGGCAATATTAAAAGAGCATTTCGATTATTAGGAATAAATTGTTCAAATCTTTTTTTATGTTTATGTTTTTGGAATTTGGGAGGTGCATTTATATCACTACCCGTAAAATGATTAATTACATGATAAATATTCTTTGGAATTTCTGCTATGGTTACAAAATTGTTTCTCAAAAACTCGGGAGTTTTTTTATTGCCTAAGTAGGCATCTCTTAAGACGCCAGATACAAATACTATTAATAAAATAAAGAATAATACTATAAGACCAACTATCCAAATTTCAATTTTTTTAAACATAGTAATTAGGGAGTTATAAATTATAAAGTGTTTTATGCAAATCTATAAAATAAATATTTTTTATGGGGCATTCTGTTGCCAGGTGCACCAAATTTCAAACTATCATCATGATAAGTATGAATACAATCAAAACAATTACTGGAGCAAAAAAATATTGCATATTCTTATTCTAAATATTTTATAAATTTGCAGCTTCTCTAGCTAGTAAATCGACTTCATTATTTAATTCATCTGTTGAATGTGCTTTTACCCAATTCCAACTTATTTCAAATTCATTATTTAGAAGATCTAACTTTTCCCAAAGTTCTTTATTTTTAACCGGTTGTTTGTCTGCAGTTTTCCATCCATTTTTTTTCCAATTATGGATCCATTCCGTTATTCCTGATTTTACATATTTAGAGTCTGTAAAAATTTGAATTTTACTACCTTTAGGAACTTTTTTTAATGCTTCAATTGGAGCAAGCAATTCCATTTGATTGTTTGTAGTATTTTTTTTGTTTCCCTTAATCTGAATTTTTTTTTCATCATCAATAATTATTGCTGCCCAGCCACCATTTCCTGGATTTTCTAAACAAGAACCATCAGTATAAATTTTAATCATTTAATTATAATAATTTTTAAAATTGTTAAATTGATTATGTACTTTAAGTTTTTGAATATACTCCCTCGGATTCTTTATTTTAATAACCGCACTTTTTGGAGTATTTAAGTAATCATAGGTTCTTGTTAATAAATATCTTAGAGCCGCACCTTTACACAAAACATTTAGAGATTTTTTCTCTTTATCAGAGAATTTTCTTATTTTTGAATAACCTTTAATAAGATTTTTTGATTTTTTCTTATTAAAAATAAATTTATTATTTTTTTTATCAAAACATAACGCATTTATGCAAATAGCAATTTCGTACATTAAAAAATCATTACAAGCGAAATAGAAGTCTATATATCCGTGAAATTTGTTTTTCTTAAAAAAGATATTATCAATAAATAAATCGGCATGAATAATTCCATTAGGTAAATTTTTTGGCCATTTATTTTTTATTTGTAAGAGACTATTTTTCATTAAACTACTTAAATTTGGGCTTATAATTTTAGACTTATTTCCAATTTTATTTAATAATTTTGGCCAATCTTTTAAAGATAAAGAATTTTTTCTATAAAGTTTAATTTTTTTAGACGCTCTGTGAAATTTAGCAATATTTTTACCAATTTCGTAACAGTTTTTAGCGTTTAATTTTAACTTATCTTTTCCTTCAACAAAGGAAACAATAGAGGCAGTTTTGTTTTTAATCTTAATTAAAAAACTTCCTCTTTTATTTTTTTGGGGCTTTGGACAATTAATTTTATGTTTACTTAACTTGTCCATTAAATTCATAAAGAAAGGTAAATCTTTTTTATGAACCCTTTTTTCAAAAAGTGTAAGTATGAATTTTTTGTCTTTTGTTTTTAAAAGATAATTAGTATTTTCAATTCCTTTTTTAATACCTTTAAAATATATTATTTTTCCTAAATTATAATTTTTTTCAATTGGCAGAATATCTTTTGAAGAAATTTTTGTATAAATTGCCATCTAATTTAATTTTCCCGGAATTTTAAATGTTATATTTTCTTTAACTATTTCTATTTCTTCTATCGCTACTGTAAATTGTTTTTTTAAATTATTTATAAAATCATCAACTAATATTTCAGGTGCAGAAGCTCCTGATGAAATTCCTATAGTTTTATACTTTTCAATCTCTTCAAAAGGCACGGTACTTTCAGAATGAATCAATCTCGAATTTGTGCATCCAGAATTTCTTGCAACTTCAACCAATCTTAAAGAGTTAGATGAATTTCTGCTTCCAATAACAAAAAACATATCACACTTTTCAGCAATTTTTTTAACAGCAGCTTGTCTATTAGTTGTTGCGTAACAAATATCTTCTTTTTTTGGTTCTTTAATTTCTGGAAATTTTTTCTTTAAAGCCAATATTATTTCTTTTGTATCATCGACAGAAAGAGTTGTTTGGGTAACAAAAGCTAATTTTTTTTTAGATTTATTTTCATAATTATTTGCATCATCAACATTTTCAATTAGATCTATTTCGCCCTCAGGAATTTGACCCATAGTTCCTATAACTTCAGGATGATTTTTGTGTCCAATTAGTAAAATTTGTAATCCGCTTTTATTTAAATTTTCTGCCTCTCTATGAACTTTTGATACTAGCGGACATGTTGCATCCACATATTCCATTTTAAAATTTTCTGCTTCAATAGGAACTTTTTTTGGTACGCCATGAGCAGAAAAAATTACTGGTCTAGATCTATCTTTAATTTCGCTAATTTCTTCAACAAAAATAGCACCAATTTCTTTTAGACTATCAACTACATGTTTATTGTGAACAATTTCATGCCTCACATAAACTGGTGCTCCATATTTATTAATACTTTTTTTTACAATTTCTATTGCACGCTCCACACCAGCGCAAAACCCACGTGGGGCAGCGAGTAAAATTTTAATTTCTTTGCTTTTCATTTTTTTCTAAAAAATATTCCAGCAATATATGTGGAAAGGTTAAAGACGCCAAACCAATAAATATTACTTTTGATATAGCATTATCTAAAAAGTAATAGTTATTTAAAAAAAATAGAGAAATTAAGAATAAAATAGCAGTTAAAATAGTTAATGGCATTGCCTTTATTAAAAATTCTTTAAATCCTTTAGTAAAATTTTTTTTATTCAGCTCATTAGACAATTTAAAGGAATGCCTAATAGAATGCAAAAAACAAAAATAAATTGTAAATGCCAAAATTGGATTTAAGAAATAGTTAAGTAGCAGAATAGATATAAAATCCATCAATAGTAGTGATTTGATATCAATTTGTTTATTTAATGAAATAATAATATTTGCAAATAAACTAATTACTATAAATATGTATAAAAATTCATTCGATATAAATAAACTTTGCGAAATATCAAAATTTAAATTATTGAAAATATTTAGAGTTTCAGTTTTATGAAATAACAATGGGGCTGTTATTACCAGAGATCCTTTAAAAAAGTAAACTAATTCAAGATCAGATTTACCGTTTATAAATTCTGCGTCTTCTTTCCCAAAATGATATGATGCAACTATTAAAAAAACTAATAATAAAATTTTTGAAAATAACAGCCACAATAGAATTACACTTAATCCAACTAAAATATATAAAATATAAAATGTTGAGGTAGATTTATAATTTAGAAGTTTTAATAATTTTTTTCCTTTTATATGATCTAAAGCTCCATGTGAAATACCTAAACTTAATATAAGAAATAAAGATAAAATAAGTAGACTATTATCCCTTAAAAATTCAAATGCTGACAACAATATACATAAATTAAAAAAAATTAATGAATGATAAAAATTTATTTTATTCATCTATTTTAAAAAATATTTTTAATAAATATCCACTTAGGCATTTTTAAAATTATTCCCAGATCCTCAAAAATATTACTTTTATTTGATAAAAATTTTATAACTGTTTTAGAAGATGCTTTAAACATATTTAAAAATATTTTTGGCATTTTATCTGGATTATTTTTTAAAACATTTAAAAATATATTATCAAGGAATTTGTATTTTTTACCAATATGGTAAGTTTTTGTGTTTTGAATTTTTTCAATATTATCAATTATATATTTGCTGTGATTTTGAATATTAAGAAAAGTGTATCCAGTACTTAAACGGGTCATGCCCCCTGCAGATCCAATGTTGATCTTATTTTTCTCTGATTTAATTGATGGATAGAACAATGGTATAGCTCCTTCTTCTTGATAATTAATTTTATAATTTTTTATTTTAAGAGTTTCTTTGATGTATTTTTCTAGCTGAACATCATAATCATTTAACGTTTTATCGTCCATTTTTGATAGCCAAGTTGTTTCTATTAAAGCCTTATTTTTTGAAAAGGGTAAGGTATAAAAAAAGTGGACATTATCTCTTTGATCACAGTCAAAATCCATTAAGTTAAAAATTTCATCATCAAAAATATCTTTTTGAGTTTCAATTTCTATACCCTTAAAATGTTGCCAAAGATTTGCTTGATTATTTCCTTTTGATGGAATGCTATTAAATATAAACGAATTATCTAAGTTTATTTGTTCTGTATTTTTATAAAATTGTATATTTTTATTTTGTTTTAGTTCATTTAAAACTTTTTTATAAAACAAACCACTGTCTATAGTTTGATAAGGATATTCTTTATTTATAATTTCATGTGATCCTAATTTAGAATTGACAGAAAAATTATTCCAACTTTTGATAACGCAGTCATCAAAATTATGATCAGTAACTTTCCAAAATGACCATGTTTTGTCTCTTTTATATTCATCTCTAGTTTCAACTATAGCTAAAGTTTTATCATTTAATTTTTTATTTATATCAAGCTCATAAGCCAAGGATAAGCCAGCGCATCCACCACCTAAAATAATATAATCAAATTCTTTCATCTAGGCTTATTTCCTCTCTTATAATTTCATGCTCTTTTATTCTCTGATGAGATTCTACATCTTTTAAATACAGAAACATTAAATCAAACAAAGATAGAATTGTTTGATATATTTTTCCAAAATTATTAACATAAATTTTTCCTGATTTTTCATAATTTTCCATATTTCTTTTTTGTATAATCTTTCTTCCAATTTGTCTGTAAACTCTTCTGGCTACAATTATTGCAAACCTATATTTGAGTGGAATTTTCTTTATTGAAGTATATGAACTTTCATAAAACATATCTGCCAGTTTCAACGTTGCTTCAATATTTTCAAAATCGGGTTTAATATATTGTCTATTCATTTTTTTATCTTCAATTACATCTCTTGCTATATTTGTAAGCTGCATAGCAATTCCCAAATCTATAGCTCCTTTTAAAGATCTTGTATCACTTACATTTAGTATTTTAGCCATCATTAAACCAACCGTTCCAGCCACTCTATATGAATAAACCAATAAATCTTTTACTGTTCTTAAATAAACTTTTGTTTTTAAATCTGAACTAACACCTTCAATTAAATCATCTAAAATAATTCTTTTAATATTATTGTTAACTGCAAGGATAATGATATCGTTTATAATTAGTGCATGCTCACTTTGATCTAGTGCTTTTCTATCATTATTATCCAATTCATAAGTTTTATTAAAAATATTTTTAATTTCATTAAACCTTTCCAATCTTAATTCTAAATTAGTTTTTTCATCCACAATGTCATCTAGCACTCTACAAAATGAATATAGTTTAGAACAATCTTGGTAAACATTTTTTGGTAAAAAAAATCCAGCCCAGTTAAATGATTTAGCAAATAGAGCTAGATAGTTTTTTTTTGTCATTAAATTATTTTATCCAATATTTTAGCCGAAGATAGAACACCAGGGACTCCTGCTCCAGGGTGTGTTCCAGCTCCAACAAAATAAAGACCATCATAAATTTCAGATTTATTATGAAATCTGAAGTAAGCTGATTGTGAAAATTTTGGCTGTATTGAAAAACCAGAACCATATTTGGTATTAAGTTCTTTTTCAAAGTAATCAGGCGTTAAATAAAAATCTTCAACAATATTTTCTCTAAGGTTTGGCATTAAATCTTTTTCCATCTTGTCTATTACTAAGTTCTTCATTTTTTCACCTTCAATAGACCAATCAATTTTTGATTGGTTGTTTGGAACAGGAATTAGAACATAAAAACAATCCTGTCCTTCAGGAGCCATAGATTTATCAGTAGCAGATGGTCTGTGAAGATAATAACTTATGTCGTTATTTAGCTTTTTATTATCAAATATATCATCAAGGTGCTCTTTGTATTTATTACCAAATTTTATTGTATGATGTTCTACTTCATCATAAGTTTTTTTGGTTCCAAAATAGTAAACAAATAGTCCCATTGAATATTCCATTCTATTTTTTTTCCATTTAAACAAGAATGGATTATTTGAATTTCCATTTAACATTTTTTCATAAACAGCAGGTGGATCTGCATTACAAATAACATTATTAGCATCCATCTTAGTTTGGTCATCTAATTTAATACCAGTAATTTTATTTCCATCTGAAATAATTTTAGTTACTTCACGTCCTTTTATTATTTCTATACCAACTTCATTCATCAATTTTTCAAAACCTTTAATAATATTTCCTGTTCCACCCATTGAGTAATGAATTCCCCATTTTTTTTCTAAATATAAAATTAGTCCATAAATAGAAGTTGTAGTAAAAGGATTTCCTCCCACCAAAAGAGGATGCATACTTAATATTCTTCTTAATTTTTCATTTTTTATATATGAAGAGACCAATGAATAAACTGATTTGTAGCTTTTAAGTTTTAATAATGCTGGCAATTGCTGCATCATAACGAATGGTTTATTAAATGGAACATCTGCAAGTTCTGTAAAACCTTTATCAAAAATTTTTTTTGTAAAATTTACTAATTTTTTATAACCCTCAACGTCTTCTTTGCTTATTTCTTCTATTTGTTTTTTCATTTCAGCTTCATTGCCTGAATAATTAAATTTAGATTTATCTTCAAAAATAAATTGATACCAAACTTTAAGTGGAGATAGCTGAATATAATCTTTTGGGTCTTTTTCAAATAATTCAAACAATTCATCAATTAAATAGGGAGCCGTGATAACTGTTGGACCACCGTCATAGGTAAATCCATTTCGCGTAAATACTCTTGCTCTTCCACCTAGATCTGGTTGCTTTTCAATCAATGTGACTTTGTGTTTTTTTGCTCTTAATCTTAAAGCAGCAGCAATACCACCAAATCCAGACCCAATAACAATTGAATTCATATAAATAATTTATATTTTTTTTGATAATAAAGTAAGAAATTTCTTTAAATTATTATGAATTAATTTTTTTTAATTCAGTTTTTGCTTCTTCTAAATCTTTTTCAAAAATTGCATCTAGTTTTTTTTTATCTACTGTTGTAGAAATTATTTTTTTGACTGAATCTACTGCCATTTTTATTGACGTATCCTTAATTTCTTTTAAAGCAGCTTCTTTCATTTGATTGATTTTTGTTTGAGCTAATTTTTTTTTAATTTCTGCTGATCTATGAAATTTTTCATTTATTTCAATTATTAATTTTTCACTATCTTTTTTAGCTTGATCAGTTATTTTTTTAGCTTCATTACTTGCATCATCAAGTTTTGTTTGAGAACTATCCAAAAGAGTCTTGGCTTCATTTCTAAGTTTTTCACTTTCATCGATTTCATTTTTTATATTTGAAATTAAATTATTTAGTATTTCGTTTACTTTTTGTGGAATTTTAAAATAAACTAACAATCCAATAAAAAGTACAAAAGAAATAGCTACCCAAAATGTTGCATCTATAGTCATTAATTAATTCGTCTTTCTTGATACATCTTCAACAATTGCCGAAATACTACTATTGTTTACCTCAACCCCAATTAGTTTTTTAATTAGATCCGATGATGTTTCGACTGCAATTTTTCTAATTTTTTCTGGCGATTTATTTTTTAAATCTAATATTTCTTTTTCAGCTTTACTAACTTCCTCATTGATTTCTTTTTCCAGACTTTCTCTTTTTTTATCTACATCTTTTAATATTTCTTCTCTCGCTTTATTAAAATAATTTTTTGCTTCATTTTTACTATTAAGTATTAATTGTTCATATTCTTTTAATTTTTTATCACTTTCTTCGCGTTGTTTTTCAGCTGCTTCAATATTTTCTGAAATTTGTGCTTTTCTTACCTCTAGGTTTTCACTTATTTTTGGCAAAATTAATTTTGATAACAATATAAACATTATTCCAAAAGTAATTATTAACCAAAAGATTTGTGAAAACCAAAACTCAGGGTTAAGTTGTGGCATTCCTCCACTTTCAGCACTTTCTACGTAAGAAAATAATAGAAAGTAAATTAATAGTATTTGAGAAAATCTTAAAAACATTAATTAAAATGCAAATAAAATTATCAATGCAACAACCAAACCAAACAAGCCAGTAGCTTCCGCAAGTGCGAAACCTAATAGTAAGTTAGGAAATTGTTTTTGAGCTGCTGATGGATTTCTCATTGCTCCAGAAAGGTAATTACCAAATATAATACCAATTCCAACCCCAGCACCTGCCAATGCAATTGCTGCAAGTCCTGCTCCGATCATCTTTGCTGCTTCTAGTTCCATTATATCCTCCTATAAATTGTTAATGGTGTAAATTTAATGCATCATTTAAATAGATGCAGGTTAATATTGCAAAAACATAAGCTTGTAGAAAAGCAACTAATATCTCCAAACCTGTTAAAGCTACTGAAAAGCCAAGCGGCAACCATCCGCCGACTATTCCAAGGCTAATTACAAAACCTCCGAATACTTTCATCATTGTATGACCTGCCATCATATTAGCGAACAATCTAACTGATAAACTTACAGGTCTACTTAAATAAGAAATCACTTCTATAACTACTATTAATGGCAAAAGAACAACTGGAACTCCACTTGGTACAAATAGTTTTAAGTACCCAAATCCATGTTTAATAAAACCTATTATGGTAACACCAAAAAAAATAAATGCTGCCAAAACAAAAGTAACAATAATATGGCTTGTTACAGTAAATGCATAAGGAATCATACCAAACATGTTACAAAATAATACGAACATGAATAAAGAAAATATGAATGAAAAATAAGGTTTAGCTTTAGAGCCAGCTGTATCACTTATCATTTTGGATACAAAAGTATAGCTTAGCTCAGCAAGTAGTTGAATTTTATTTGGTATTAAAGAATTTTTTTTTGAACCCAAATTAAATATGATTAATACTGCCAAGGAGCTAAATACCATAAATAAACTTGCGTTCGTAAAAGACAAGTCAACTTCACCTAATTTAATTTCTGGGCCAATTCTATATACATTGAATTGGTACATTGGATTTGATGCCATTTTTTTTCCCTAATAAACTACTTTTGCATATTTTTTGCAGATCTAATTACATTTGATATTCCAGCAATTACGCCAACAAAAAAAAATATTAAAATTAACCAGGGTTTAGTACCAAACCAATTGTCCAAAATAAACCCAATAATTGTCCCAACTGCGACTGCAGCGACAAGTTCTGTGCTCATTTTAAAGGCTTCTCCAAAGCTAGTGGTTTTCTCGTTTTTTTGACTGTTTCTATTTTTATTGATCCTTTTTTTTGCAATTTCTAGGCGAGTCTTAAATGAGTCTTTAGGCATCTATGCCACCATACTCTCAGCTTTTTGCAAGTCAACGGCAACAAGCTGGCTAACTCCTTTTTCTGGCATAGTCACACCATAAAGTTTATCCATTTTTGACATTGTTAATGCATGGTGAGTAACAATAATAAATCTTGTAGAAGTAATTTTTGTTAATTCCGCGAGCAGATTGCAAAATCTTGTGACGTTTGCATCGTCAAGTGGCGCATCAACTTCGTCGAGGACACATATTGGAGATGGATTGCTTAAAAATACAGCAAATATTAAAGATAATGCTGTTAATGCTTGCTCACCTCCCGATAATAAAGTTATTGATTGCAATCTTTTTCCAGGAGGACTTACCAAAAGTTCTAAACCTGCATCAAGTGGATCATCAGAATCTACCAATTCAAGTTTAGCATTTCCTCCATTAAAAAGTTTTGTGTACACCTCGTTAAATTTTCTATTTACTTTTTCGAAAGCTTCAAGAAGTCTTTCTCTTCCTTTTTGATTTAGTTCGTTAATACTTTCTTTTAATTTGATAATTGCGGTTACAAGATCTTGTCTATCTTGTTCCATTTTTTTAATATCAGTTTCATATTTTTCTGTTTCTTCATCAGCTCTTAAATTAACAGAGCCCAATTTTTCTCTTTGTCTTTTTTTTTCATCTAATAATTCTTCTTGAGCTACAGCATCAGGAAATTCCTCATTTTTTTCTAGATTAGAAAATTCTAAAATATTACCTTCATTCAAACTTAAATCAGTTTCGATTCTTTCCAATAGATCATTTTTTCTTTTTTTTAGCCCTTCTATGGTTGCACCTGAGCTTGCTTTTCTTTCTCTTATTTGAATTGTATCTTCTTTTACTTTATTTAATTCAGAGTTTAAATTTGAAATTTTAATATCTGTTTCTTCTATTATTATTTCATTTTCTTGCTTTTCTTTTTCTGCCAATCTTAAACTTTCCGAAATTTGTCCCTTTTTTTCTGCCTGAGATTGTGGTTGTTTTTCTAATTCTTCTAGCTTGTTTACTAATTTTTTTTTTCTTACATTGAGCTCATTTATCATTTTTTCTGCATTCATTAAAAGATTTATCCAGCTTTCTATTTCTTTTTCTATAATTTTTATTCTTTCGTTTCTTTTGATAGATTCTTTTTTTATATTTTGATTTTTACTATAACTGTCAGCATATTCTTCTATTATTAATTTACAATTATCAAGAATAGTTATTGCTTCACTATTTTTCTGTGCATTTATCAATTCTTTAACCTTGTCTATCTCAACGTTTAGTCTATTTTTTGCTGCATCCAAGTCTTCGTTAGATTGTTTTTCAGTATCATAATATTTTGAATCAATTTCAATTAATTCATGTTTTTCTTCTTTAAGTCTTTTTTCATTTGAATTTGCATCTATTACTATGCTTTTTTCTCTATCAATGTCTTCATCAATTGTTTTAAGTGAAGATTTTATGTTAGTTATTTCCTCTATTATCCTTTCATTTTCTTCATCTAAGCTTTTTAATTCTAAGTTAAGTCTTTGTATTTTTGAAATATTTTGAATATTTTTATCTTTAACTGGATTAACTTTTTCGGTTTCTGACTTAATTTGTTTTTCTAATTCTTCAATTTTATCATTAAATTTTTTAACTTCACTCTCTGCGTCATCGTTAATTTCATTTTCAAGATTTATTTCATTATCAATATCTTTTAATCTTAAATAATAAAGGCCTGCTTCAATTTTTTTAATTTCGTCAGATATTAATTTATATTTTGCTGCCTCTTCCGCCTGCTTTTGTAATCCCGCCAACTGCTTTTCTTGTTGTTTTCTAAGCTCGTCAGCTCTTTTTAAATTATTTTCAGCAGCACCAAGTCTTAGTTCTGCTTCATGTCTACGCGCGTGTAGTCCCGAGATACCTGCTGCTTCTTCAAGAACAGCTCTTCGATCAACAGGTTTTGCTGTAACTAATGCACCAATTCTTCCTTGGCTAATTATAGAAGGCGAATGAGCTCCTGTAGAAAGGTCAGCAAAAAACATCTGTGCATCCTTGGCTCTTACCTC
>CABZXL010000009.1 GCA_902529715.1 uncultured Pelagibacteraceae bacterium
AAGAATGTATCTAAAAGTGTTTCTGATTTTTCTGTAAGATTCTGCATGCTGCTCTAAAATTGAATAATCTATTCTTAAATCTTCAGCATAATCAGAAGCTGCAACCCAAATCCTTAAGATATCAGCTCCATACTTTTTTAAAATGTCTTCTGGTGCAATAATATTTCCAAGAGATTTTGACATTTTTAAACCTTTTCCATCAACAACAAATCCGTGAGATAATATAGATTCAAACGGAGCCTTACCTCTTGTTCCGCAAGACTCTAATAATGATGAGTGAAACCACCCTCTGTGTTGATCTGAACCCTCAAGATACATAGAAGCAGGCCATTTTAAATCTTCTCTTTTTTCAAGAACATAGGCATGAGTAGAGCCACTATCAAACCAAACTTCAACAATATCAGTCATTTTTTCATAATCCTCAATTTTATATTTTTTGCCTAAAAATCTTTGAGCATCTCCTTCAAACCAGCAGTCAGCCCCCTCTTTCTCGAATATACTAGCGATATTTTCATTAACTTCATCGTCGATTAAAACTTCATTTGATTTTTTTGACATAAAAACAGGAATAGGAACTCCCCATACTCTTTGTCTTGAAACGCACCAATCAGGCCTCAACTCAATCATTGATCTTAGTCTTTCTTTTCCTTTGTTTGGATAAAAATTAGTTTCATCTATAGATTTTAAAGCTTTCTTTCTCAAACCATGACTTTCCATCGAAATAAACCATTGGGGTGTTGCTCTGTGAACCAAAGGTGCTTTAGAACGCCAGGAATGAGGATAAGAATGAATTAATTCTCCGCTAGATAATAAATTTTTTTGTTCTTTTAGTTTTTCTATAACTATTTTGTTAGCCTTAAAAATATGTATACCTTCAAAAGTTGGAACATGCTTTGTATATTTCCCATCATCATCTACGGTTTCTTCAGCTTTTATATTATTTTTTAAACACAAATTAAAATCATCAGGACCATGGCTAGGTGCACAGTGGACAATACCTGAACCTTGCTCGGTAGTAACAAAATTTGCACTTAGCATTGGAATATCATAGTCAAATCCAATTTTTGAAAATGGATGGCTACATATTGTTCCTTCAAATTCTTTTCCTGCTAAAGTTAAAACTTTTGTAAACTTTTTGATATTACAATCATCTATTAAAGATTTTAATAAATCTTCTGCTACTATTATTTGTTTATCTTTAAAATCGGATTGATCTTCTATTTTAATAATTACATATTTTAAATTTTCATTGTAAGCCAAGGCTCTATTAGCTGGTATAGTCCATGGGGTTGTAGTCCAAATTATAATTTGGGTATTTAAAAGTTTTTCGTTTTTTGATTTTTTGATATTAAATGCTGCATAAATTGTATCTGACTTATGATCCATGTATTCAACTTCTGCATCTGCCAATGCTGTCTTTTCTACTGTGGACCAAAGAACAGGCTTATAACCTCTGTAAAGACTTCCTTCTTTTAAAAATTTACCAAGTTCTCTAACTATTTGGGCTTCAGCATCAAAACTCATAGTAGAGTAATAATTTTCCCAGTCACCTACTACTCCAAGTCTTTTAAATTGCTTTTTATGTACCTCAATCCATTTCTTTGCAAAATCTCTACATTCTTTCCTGAATTCATTTATTGGAACTTCATTTTTATTTTTTTTGTTTTTTTTATATTGTTCCTCAATTTTCCATTCAATCGGCAAACCATGACAATCCCAACCTGGCACATAAACAGAATCTTCTCCTTTCATTTGATGAAATTTTACTATTACATCTTTAAGAATTTTATTAAGCGCTGTTCCCATGTGTATATCTCCATTGGCATATGGAGGGCCATCATGAAGAACAAATTTTGTTTTTCCTTTGCTAGAAGATCTTAACTTTTTATATAAATCAATTTTATCCCAATAATCAATTATTCCAGGTTCTTTATTTTGTAAATTTGCCTTCATTGAAAAAGCAGTTTTAGGTAGGTTGATATTGCTTTTGCTCATTATTTTAGTTTAATTTTTTTGCTTTTTTGATGTCTAAATTAATTTGTTTTTTTAATTGGTTTATATTTTTAAATTTCTTTTCTTTTCTTATAAAGTCTATGAACTCAATAGTTAAGTGCTTATTATAAAGATTCATTGAAAAATTAAATATGTGAACCTCTAAAAGTATTTCTTTTTGATTAAAAGTTGGCCTGTATCCTATATTTGCAATACCTTTAAATAATTTTTTATTGTTTTTTAATAAGATATTAACTGCATACACTCCAGGTTTTGCAATAACATAATCATTTATTTTAACATTGCATGTTGGAAATCCAATTTTTCGACCCATTTTTCTTCCTACACTTACTTTTCCATCTACAGACCAATTTCGATCTAAATATCTATTAGCAATATTAATTTTTCCATTAGATATTAATTTTCTAATTAATGTAGATGAAATAATTTTAGTTTTTTTCTTTAGTGGTTTGGGATTAATTATTTTAAAATTATATTTTTTTTCAAAAAATTTTAATTTATTTACATTTCCCTCCCTTTTATTGCCAAACCTAAAATTATTACTTACAAAAATATATTTTGGCCTGAGTTTCTTAACTAAAATACTATAAATAAATTTTATGTAATTCATTTTTGAAAATTTTTTATCAAACTTTTTAATTACAACAAAATCTATTTTAAATTTATCAAAGGAATTTATTTTTTGATTTAAACTAGAAATTTTAAAGTTTTTTAATTTTTTATCAAAAAACATTTTGGGCATAGGATCAAAAGTTAATACACCAATTTTTATTTTATGTTTTTTTTTATATTTTTGGGCAAAATTAAATAACTTTTGATGTCCAATATGCAATCCATCAAAATTACCAATTAATAAAATTGAATTTTTATGATTTTTGGAAACAGAAAAATTTTTATATAACTTTAATTTTTTTACCATTTTAATTTTGATTGTGTGTAATCAACTTTAGTGTTGTATTTTTTCATAATTTTTTCAAAATTTTCGTTTTCTACTTCTTGTCTATGAATTCCATTTGTAATTAATAAGCTAGCAAAATTTTGATTGTTTGCTCCTTTAATATCTGTATTTAAATTATCTCCTATACAAAAAACTTTTTTGTTATTTATATTTGCTGCAAGATTATAAACTTTTGGATAAGGTTTGCCAAAGTATTCTACTTTTCCTCCAATCTCTTCAAAGACTTTTGCAATTGATCCTGCACAAAATTCTCTTTTTTGTCCTCTATCGACAATTAAATCTGGATTAGTACAAATCATAATTTTGTCTATCTCATTCCCTAGTAGTGTTTTGTAGTATGACAGTTCTTTGTCATACTCATCAAATAAACCCGTACAAAGTAAATAATTGGCTTCACTAATTTTTTGTATTTTATTTTTTTTAAAGCTATTGAATAATCCAAAATCTCTAGGTGGCCCAATATGAAAAAAAGTTTTGTCTTTGAAATTTAAACTTAAATAATTTAATGATGCCTCTCCAGATGTGTATACTTTTGAATAATATTTTTTTTCTAATCCCATTTTTTTTAAAAAATTTTTTACATCATTATTGGGTCTAGGAGCATTGGTGAGCAATACTAGATCTTTATTTTTCTCTAATAATTTTTCTAAAGCAACGGTAGAATCTTTGTAAATTTCAACTCCATTATGTACAACGCCCCATAAGTCTACAAAGAACAAGTCGTAATGATCTACAACAGATTTTAGTCCTACATCGTCCAAGTTTTTGGTCATTTTTCAGATATAACTTAAAAATAACCATATTTCTTGGTTTTTTTAAGGTTATAAATTTTACAAAGCTTCTTGAAATAAAATGGACTCATAGCTATATGAACCCTCATATTTATAGGAGTTTTACATGAAATTTAAACCGTTACACGACAGAGTTTTAATCGAAGTCCTAGATAGCAGCGAAAAAACTGCTGGAGGCATTATCATACCAGACACAGCTCAAGAAAAACCACAAGAAGGCAAGGTAGTTGCTATTGGTGGTGGAGCAAAAACTGAAGATGGAAAAATAATTCCAATGGATGTTAAAGTTGGAGACAAGGTTCTATTTGGCAAATGGTCAGGGACCGAAGTCAAAATTGATGGAAAAGAATACAGCATAATGAAAGAGTCAGACATTATGGGTATTTCAACAAGTAAATAAATTAATACAAGGAGTTTATAATGGCTAAAATAGTAAAATTCGACTCTGAAGCAAGATCTGCAATGTTAAGAGGAGTTGATGTATTGGCAAATACTGTAAAAGTTACACTTGGACCAAAAGGGAGAAATGTTGTTATAGACAAATCTTATGGAGCTCCAAGAACAACTAAAGACGGTGTTTCTGTTGCAAAAGAAATTGACTTAGAAGATAAATTTGAAAACATGGGTGCTCAAATGGTTAAAGAGGTTGCAAGCAAAACAAATGATGAGGCAGGAGATGGAACAACTACTGCTACAATACTTGCACAATCAATTGTAAAAGAAGGTTGTAAGTATGTTACTGCAGGAATGAACCCAATGGACGTTAAGAGAGGAATTGATTCAGCTGTAGAACATGTAAAAGAAAAATTAATTTCTTCTGCTAAAAAAGTCAAAGATAGTGATGAGATTGCACAGGTAGGAACAATTTCTTCAAATGGTGACAAAGAAATAGGAAGCATGATTGCAAAAGCAATGCAAAAAGTTGGTAACGAAGGTGTTATAACTGTTGAAGAAGCAAAAAGTATCGAAACTGAGCTTGATGTTGTAGAAGGTATGCAATTTGATAGAGGATATCTTTCTCCTTATTTTGTTACCAATGCAGAAAAAATGACAACTGAATTAGAAAATCCACTAATTCTTTTGCATGAAAAAAAATTAACTAATTTACAGCCAATGGTTCCACTATTAGAGGCTGTGGTTCAAGCTGGAAGACCACTAATGATAATTTCTGAAGATGTTGAAGGAGAAGCTTTAGCTACTTTAGTTGTTAACAAACTTAGAGGTGGATTAAAAGTTGTTGCAGTTAAAGCTCCAGGTTTTGGAGATAGGAGAAAGGCAATGCTTGAAGATATAGCTATATTAACTGGTGGACAAGTTATCTCGGAAGACTTGGGTATCAAATTAGAGAATGTAAAAATAAACGATCTAGGATCAGCTAAAAGAGTTAAGGTTGATAAAGAAAATAGTACAATTGTAAGTGGAGCAGGAAAAAAATCTGATATCGAAGCAAGATGTGCTCAAATCAAACAACAAGTAGAAGAAACAACTTCGGATTATGATAAAGAAAAACTACAAGAGAGACTTGCTAAACTAGCTGGTGGTGTTGCAGTTATTAAAGTTGGAGGTTCAACTGAAGTAGAGGTAAAAGAAAAAAAAGACCGTGTTGAAGATGCTTTAAACGCTACTAGAGCAGCAGTAGAAGAAGGAATAGTAGTTGGAGGTGGTTGTGCCCTTCTTTATGCATCACAAGATCTAGATAAAGTAAAAGTTAAGGGTGATGATCAAAAAGCCGGTGTTGAAATAGTTAAAAGTGCACTTCAAGCTCCAATCAGACAAATTACTACAAATGCTGGTGTAGATGGTTCTGTAGTTGTAGGAAAACTTTTGGAAGCTAATAAAACTTCAAATGGATATGATGCTCAAACGGAGCAGTATGTTGACATGTTTAAAGAAGGTATTATTGACCCAGTTAAAGTTGTTAGAACTGCTTTACAAGATGCCGCCTCGATCGCTGGATTATTAGTTACAACAGAGGCTATGGTTGCTGATAAGCCTGAAGAAAAAGACTCTGGACCTGCAGGAATGCCTGGTGGTGGAATGGGTGGAATGGGTGGAATGGGTGGAATGGGAATGTAATACACTTCCATTTAGAGAACACTCTAAAAACATACACTAAACAAAATTAGAACCCTCGGAACGAAAGTTTCGAGGGTTTTTTTTATTTTTTTTTTATAATCATTACTCCATTCCAAAAACTTGGATGACAATGGTTATTATAAGTTTTAATTTCTTTAACTATTTCATACTTTGATGAATATTTTTTTACAAAATCTTTGGAGCCATTTTCAACTTCTGTAAAATTTATATCATCAATCATAATTATTGCTCCATCATTTAGAAAATGATTTGCTATTTCAAGATTTTCGTACTGGTTTTTATATGAATGTTCTCCATCGTAAAAATAAAAATCAATTTTTTTATTTTTTTTTTCAAAATTTTTAAAAAAAACTTTGTAATCATCTTCATAAAATTTGTGAATATTTCCTTTCCTAAATTTATTAAAATTATTAAAAAATTCTTCTCTTGGTCCCCCAAATTGAGAAAAATCATCCACACCAATTACTTCACATGAAGTATCAATCATTCCAGCTATTAAACTAAAACCTTTCCAGCATCCAATATTTACATAAAGTTGACTAGAAGATAAATTTTTACATATTTGATTAACTAAGTGTCCCATAGCATATGTAGACATGCTCTCAATTTCGAGTAATGCTTTTTTTAAAGATAAATTTTCAAAATTTTTAGAAATTTTACAATTATTAAATATATATTCTTTTTCTTTTCCTATAACTTTGTAAAGAAATTTATAAAGTCTAAAAAAATATGCTTTTCTATAATTATCTCCAGGTCCTACTTCAAAATTAAATTGATTAAATATATTATTAATATCCATTTTTTTAAATTTTAATTATTAAATACTTTGTCAACCAAAAACAATCCTAAAGCAACTGCGGGTCCAATACCAAAAGCAAATAATAAAGTTCCAATTCCTACAGTTCCTCCTAGGTACCATCCAACGGCAACAACTGATATTTCAAGAAATGCTCTAACAGCAGCAATTGGTAAATTTGTTTTTTCTTGAAGTCCTATCATCAAACCATCTCTTGGTCCTGGTCCTAAATTTGCAACGAGATAGATTCCACCCCCCAAACCGACTGTAAGAACAGCAACGACTGCTAATAATATTTGAGAAATATAACTTTCAGGAGCTGGAACGAAATTAATACAAATATCAATCATTAATGCGATAATTAATGCATTAAGAATTGTTCCAATTCCAGGTTTCTGCTTAAGAGGTATCCACAACAACAAAACACCGATACTTACAAATAAGGTAATTGTTCCAATAGATAAGTCTACATTCAAAGAAATACCTTGTGCCAAAACACTCCATGGAGAAGCTCCAGTTAAAGAAACAATTAATAGGCCTTCACCTAATCCAAATAATATTAAACCAAAACATAAAAAGAATAATGTTGAAAATTTTGGTTTAAAATTAAATGGTTTATCAGAACTCCAATTTGTTTTTGGTACTTTTTTAATTGATAAAAACATTTAATCCTAATTTTTTTATAGATAACCTTATAAAGTTAAAATAAACTTTAACAATATAATTAACTTTGGTCTTTCCTTGTTTTATGAAAAAATATATTTTTATATTTTATATTCTGTTTTCTTTTTTCAATGTATTTGCTGAAGAATCACATTATAAAAATCTATCTAAAATCGAAATGGATGTTTTGCGTAATGACAAAGTAATTGGTTATAGTAATTACTTTTTTAAACATAATAAAGATACTATGATTGTAGAAAATTTTACAAAATTCGATGTAGAAATCTTTAATGTAAAAATTTTTTCTATTAACAGCAAATCTAAAGAAATATATGAAAAAAATAAGCTTATATCCTTTGAATCAACAACATTACAAAATAATAAAAAAAAGTTTGTAAAATTAAATTATGATAAAAAAAAAAATAAATTTATTATAAACGGCTCTTCTTATAATGGTGAAGCAAATTTGAATAATATAATAGGAAACTGGTGGAATTCAAAAATTTTAGAATCAAAAACACAAATAAGCCCTTTATCTGGAAGTATAAAAAAACAGACAACTAGATTAGTCAATAAAGATGAAATAGAATTTAAAGGAAAAAAAATTAAACTATTTCAATTTAAACTTAAATCTACTGAAAATTTACCAGATGATAAAAAATTAGATTTTGATATTTGGTTAGATCCTAATAAAGGTATGATTTATAAAGTTAGATATAATAGACTGGGTAGTTGGGAATACAGAATGAAAAATTATCAATAAATTAAACTTATTTTTTTTAACTTAATATTCTAAGAAGTAATTGATTCATAAAAGACATAAAAACTATAAAAGAAAGAAAGAAAATAAAATACATAAATGTGACTGCTCTATTTCTTTTTCTTCTAAGTAAAACAAATTCTTTATCGTCTAAAAAAGATACATCTCTTTTGCCAATCACTTGGTAATCATAACAGTATTTCCATACAGATAATCCAAATCTTTTATCAAGCTTATTGTAATAGTTTATCCAAGCAACGGACCATCGATAAATAAGATACAAAATAATTAAAACTATAATTGTTGTTAACATATTAAATTTAAATTATATTAAAAAATAATCATATGTCTATCTGGGGAAGTTTGATTGGTGGAATGATAGGTTTTTCATTAGGTGGGCCTTTTGGAATGCTTTTAGGCTCCCTAGTTGGCGGAAAAATTTCTAGAGCAAGATCTAGAGGAAATTTTGGGGCTTTTGCTCAACCTCAGCAAATATTTGCTCTCTCTTTAATTGTTTTATCAGCAAAACTTAGTAAAGCTGACGGCAATGTTAGTCGTGAAGAATTGGTTGCTGTTAAAGACAAGCTCAAAATACCTGAAAATGAGATAGACCAAGTTGGAAAAATTTTTAACAAAGCTAAAGAAGAAAGCACTGGATATGAACCATACGCTCAACAAATTGCCCAAATTTACAAAGGCAACATAAATGTATTGGAAGAGGTAATCAATATTCTATTTTATATTGCAGAAGCAGATGGAGATGTAAGTTCATCAGAGTTAGCAATGATAGAGAATATATCTAAGATATTTGGTCTAACTCAAGTTCAATTTAATAGTGTTAGGGAAAGTAGGAAAGGGTCCGACAAACTCAATCCTTATATTGTTTTAGAAAGTAATCCTAATGATGATCTTCAATCAATAAGGAAAAAATATCTTAAACTAAGTAAAGAAAACCACCCTGATTTATTAATAAGTAAAGGGGTACCCCAGGAAGTAATTGATGAAAGTAAAAATAAAATGAGAGCTATAAACTCTGCTTGGGATCAAATTCAGAAACTAAAATCTAATTAAAATTGTTCAGATTCTGTTGAACCATCCATAGCTGTAGTGGAACTTTTTCCAGAACTAATAGTATTTGATACTGCATCAAAGTACGAAGTTCCAACTTCTCTTTGATGTTTAACACTTGTGTAACCGTCTTTCTCACGTGCAAATTCCTGTTGTTGAATTCTTGAGTAGGCAGTCATACCTTCTTTTTTATATTTTTCTGCAAGTTCAAAAATTGCAATATTTTGTGTATGAAATCCAGCAAGAGTAATAAATTGAAATTTATAACCCATTTTACTTATTTCTTCTTGGAATGAAGCAATCTCTGAATCTGATAAATGTTTTTTCCAATTAAATGAAGGTGAACAATTATAAGCAAGAAGTTTTCCTGGAAATTTTTTATGAATTGCATCAGCAAATTTTTTAGCTTCTTCCAGATTTGGTGTTGCCGTTTCACACCAGATTAAATCAGAATATGGAGCATAAGCTAGGCCTCTTGAAATTGCTTGTTCGATTCCAGATTTTACATAATAAAATCCTTCAGGGGATCTTTCACCTGTTAAAAAAGGTTTATCATTTTCGTCATGATCATTTGTAATTAGTTTTGCTGCATTTGCATCTGTTCTGGCTAAAATAATTAAAGGAACATCAGCAATATCTGCTGCAAGTCTTGCAGCTTTTAAATTTTTTATCATAGTGCCTGTTGGAACTAAAACTTTTCCACCCATATGGCCACATTTTTTTTCACTTGCTAATTGATCTTCAAAATGAACTCCTGCTGCCCCAGCTTTAATAAATTTTTTTGCAAGTTCAAAAACGTTTAAAGGTCCTCCAAATCCAGCTTCTCCATCTGCAATAATTGGCAACATGTAATCAACTTTATTTTCTTTTTTCATGTCACCGTCTTGAATTTCCATATGCTGAATTTGATCTGCTCTTATTAAAGCATTATTCATAGAATCAACTAATTTTGGTGCACTATCATATGGATACAATGATTGATCTGGATACATTTCACCAGCACTATTAGCATCTGCAGCAACTTGCCATCCACTTAAATAAATTGCTTTTAATCCTGCTTTTGCATGTTGCACAGCATGGTTTCCCGATAAAGAGCCTAAAGTATTTACATAAGGTTCAGAGTTTAACAAGTTCCATAGCTTCATTGATTGCTGTTTACATAAGGAGTACTCAATTTTAATTGAACCTCTAAGTCTCTCTATTTCCTCAGGTTTATAATCTCGTTTAATTCCTGCAAATCTTTTTAAGTCGTATGAAACATTTTCAGCTGACATTTTTATCTCGTCCTTATTTTGATTTTATTAGCTAGAAGATTAAAATTAACTATTATCGCTATATTGCTCTGTGAATTCATTCATGCCGCTTGATCCCCAGTCGCAATGGTCGTCTCTTAGATAGATCGGTTTGCTTTTGTATTCAGAACAATCTTGATGATTAGTAATCTGTAAGCTTTTTTCGTTAATATTTGTTAATTTTTTGTCCATGTAAACTTATTAATTTACAATATTTACAAATACAATAAAAAATGCTATTTTCTTTGTAAATAAAGGAAATTTTTTGTAAATTAAAATTTACAATATTTACAAATAGTAAAAATGAGTCAATTAAATCTAAAAATTGGTCCGAAAATAAAGGGATTCAGACGTCAATTAGGAATCCAGGCAAACAAGTTGGCCGAAAAACTCAATATTTCCCCAAGCTACTTAACTTTAATTGAGGGTGGAAAAAGAAAAATTGATGCTGATTTACTATTAAAAATTTGTCAGGAACTAAAAATTGAAGTCTCAGACTTGGCTATAAAATCCGACATAAACTTAGCAAATAATATATCAGAATTGCTTGATGATAAATTATTTGAAGACTTAGACATTTTAGGTCCTGAAGTAAAAGATTTAGCTAATACTAACCCAAAAATTGGTAGAGCCTTAATAAGACTTGGGGATATTTTAAAAAAAAAGGATCACGAATTAGTTAATAAAATAGAAAAGTTATCAGGAAAAATTGTTGATAGCAGAAAAAGTTCATTTCCAGGAGAAGTTATATCTGACTTTTTACAAGAAAATAAAAACTATTTTCCAAAATTAGAAGATTTTGCAAATAGAATATTTGATAAAGTAAAACAAAATAATAGAACTAGATATATAGCTCTTTGTAAATTCTTAAAATCAGAATATGATATTACTGTTAAAGATGTAATTCCTGAAGATGGAAAACCATTTTCAAAAATTTTTAACAAAAAAAATAAAGAGCTTATATTGTCAGATTATCTTTCTCTTGAAACAAAAAAACTACATGCTGCTGCACAAATTGTTCAGGAAGGATCTATAGATGAAATAAATAGACTTCTTGAAACTTTCAACTTTCCATCAGAAGAATCTAAAAAATTAACTAAAGTAGCTTTATTAAATTATTGTGGAGCAGCAATTTTAATGCCTTATAAACTTTTTCATTCTGAATGTAAAAAATTAAAGTATGATTTAGAATTATTACAAAATACATTTGCTACATCCTTTGAACAAGTGACACATAGAGTAACTTGTTTAAATGATCCAGACTTACCAGGTGTACCTTTTCATTTTTTAAGAGTAGATGTTGCGGGTAATATTTCTAAAAGATTTTCTTTATCAGGTATAGAAATTCCAAGATATGGAGGTGCATGTCCAAGATGGAATGTTTATTCAGCATTTTCCAGACCAGGTGTAATTCAAGCAGCTGTAAGTAAAATGACTAATGGTGAAAAATATGTTTGTATTGCTAGAACTGTTGAAAAGGGGATTGGAAGATATGGACAAAAAAAAAGTATGCTATCAATTGGACTAGGATGTGAAGCAAAATATGCTAAAGATTTTGTTTATACAGAAAATTTAGATATTCATGATAAAAAATCTGAAATTCCTGTTGGAGTGTCTTGTAGAACTTGTGATAGATTAGATTGTTCTCAAAGAGCATTTCCTCCTCTACATAAAAAATTTGATGTAGATATAAACAATAGAGGTGTTTCTGTTTACGTTAATGACTAAAAACCTAGAAATTTAACTATCTTTTTTCGACCTTTCTCTTTCTAGCAATTGGGTCAGAGAGTCTACCATCATATCAGACGCTTTAAATATTTCACTCGGTTTATACTCGTTTGAAACATTTTTTTCTGGATTTGATTTATCTTCAATAACAATTCCTTTATCTGGAGAATTATCTTTAATATAAATTAATATTAACCATTCATCATCAGGGACCTCGTCCCATTTAATATAAACTTCTCCATTTTCAAATCTTCTGTCTATACATCTGAAAATAGACATGTGTCTTGTAATATGTCTCTTATTAAGTTGAAAAACCAAACTATTTGCACTTCTATAAAAACTTTCTAAAGCATTTTCAATTTTTTGTCTTTCTAAGGTATAATTTTTCTCTTTTTGAAGTAAAGTCTCTCTATCATCGCCTTCTTGGACTTCAACACCAAGAGCTTCTACTCTTTCTCTAATTTTTTGATCTCTAATTAATTGGTATTTTTGTTTTAATTTATCTATTCTTTCTTGAAGTCCTGAATAATCATCTCTTTTTTCTTTTAATGAAATTTTTTCTAATTTTTCTAACTCTTTAACCTCTCTAACTCTGAATTTTTCTATTTGTTGTTCAATTTTAAGCTCTTGTAAAAATCGTTTTTGTCTTTCAGCTTGTTCTTTTCTTACTATCGCCTGTTCTTGTCTTAAAAATTTTTTTAAGTCTTTATTTCTTTCTTTTTCTAATTTTTTTTCTTCTTTTAATTCTTTTTCTTTAATTTTTAAAATTAAATTTTCTTGTTCTTTCTGTTCATCTTCAGCGGCTCTTTTTTCTTTCTCTTTTCTTTCAAATTCTTCAATCTTTAATCTTTGTTTTTCCTCTAATCTTAATTTTTTAAACTCTTGAATTTTATCATCTATTTTTTGAAAAAATCCCTGTATTACTCTATCTAACTTAAATAAGTCTATTTTAATTTTAAAATTTGGTTTTAGTTTTTGCTGGAATCTAATTATTTCTAATAGAAAATTATCTTTAGATTTACTTTTATAATTTTTTTTTTTTGAAAATTTAATTTTTTTAGTTAAACCTCTTTTTTTTATTTTTTTATTAATATTTCTTTTAGTTTGTTTTTTTATTACTAATCTTTTTCTTAGTATTTTTTTTCTTTTCTTAATTTTTTTTTTGTTTTTTTTCTTTTTTTTCATTTGGGCTGTTTACGATTTATCAATAAACAATTAATAAATATAGTCTCTTGTTATTGGAGTTGCTTTAAGTTTTTTTGTTAATTGCAATTGAAATACAACCTGATCACTCCATTTAAAGGCCATTTCACAGCCAACAAGGTAAAATTCCCACATTCTAAAAAATTTTTCATCAAACATTTCTAAAACATCTTCTTTTTTAGACATAAATCTATCTTTCCAATTTCTTAGCGTATGCTGGTAATGAGTTCTCAAAACTTCTATATCAGATAGAATTAATCCAGATTTTTCAATTGGTAATGATACTTCACTTAAACTTGGAGTATATCCTCCTGGAAATATATATTTTGTTATCCATGGTTGAGGGGCTCTAGGAGGGTTTATTGAACCAATTGTATGAATTAATGCAACACCATCCTCATTTAAAAAGTCAAAAACTTTATTGAAATATTTTTGGTAAAATTTTCTCCCTACATGCTCAAACATACCAACACTAACAACACGATCAAATTTTTCATTAAGCTGCCTATAGTCAGCAAGTCTAAACTCTACTTGATTTTCTAAATTCATTTCTTTAGCTTTTTGTTTTGCATATTCTAATTGATTTTCAGACAAAGTAATGCCAACAACTTCACATTGAGTTTTTTTTGCTATATCAAGAGCCAAGGTTCCCCAACCACATCCTATATCTAAAACTTTTTGGTTAGGCTTAAGATTTAATTTTTTAATTATATGATCTATCTTATTATTTTGTGCTACTTCTAGTGTATCATCTTCATTTTTAAAATAAGCACATGAATACTGTCTTTTTTCATCTAAAAACAAATCATAAAACTTTTCTGAAATATCATAATGATGAGCAACATTTTCTTTTGATTTCCCAATTAAATTAAAGTTTGTTAAATATCTAAAAACTCTTCTAAATCTTCCTAATACATTTGATATTGAATTAGTAGGTTTCCTCCCAACATTTTTAAGAGCAATGTCTAAAAATTCTGTCAAAGTACCATTTTCAATTACAATTGACCCATCCATATAACCTTCTCCTAAATATAAATCAGGATTTATTAAAAGCTTCCAATGTAATGACTTATCTAAAATCTTGAGCCTTATAGGAGTTTCTTTTTTTGGTTTTCCAATTATGTATGATTTAGAATTTGCATCTACAAATTCAAATCCATCATCTTTAATTAATCTGTTTAAAAAGTTTAACAAATTCATTTTGGTTAATTTTTAATTTTTATAATTAAAATCTATTTTTTTTAAATCTTCAATTAATTTTTGACAATCTTTATTATTAAGAAGACTTAATGGGGGTAAAATATTGTTATATGATTTATCTACTTGTGCCATTAGGGTGTGAATTGCTGATATTAAATTATATCCATCAAAAACAGTTCTAATTTTACAAAGTTTTTCATTAACAGTTTGTTCTTTATTTTTAGCGAAATCATCAAAAACTTTTCTTGTTAAAGTTGCAGTTATATTACATGTTGCTGTTATTATTCCATCACATCCTAATTTAAGACCTTTAAGTAATTTATTTTCAGAACCAGGTAAAACTGAAAAATTATCTATTTTTAAATTTTCAAATAAATTATACGAACTATCTTTAACTCCTATTATTTGTTTAGGAAACTTTTTAGCCAATTCCTCTACACAATTTATGCTAAACTTATAACCACTTAATTTTTCAAAATTGTATAAAATTATTTCTGCATCTGGTACTTCTTCTACAATTTTTGTGTAAAAGCTAATAACCTCTTTATCTCTATACTTATAATAAGCAGGTGGCATTATTAAAAATTTCTTAAAACCTAACGATATAGATACTTTCATTAAGTTTATATTTTCAACCAATGAATTTAATCCTGTTCCGATTATAAATTTATCTTTATTCTTATTATTTGAAATTGAATTTAGTAAATTAATTTTTTCACTAACTGGAATTAATTGAGCCTGACCAGTGCTACCAAAAAAAGCCACTCCATGACAACCTTGGTTTATTATATTTTCAGCATGAAGAATGGTTTTTTCAATATTTAAAGATAAATCCTCATTTAAAACTGATAATGTGGCCGCATAAATGCCTTTAATTTTGCCCATAAATAAAATTTATATAAAAAAAAAATATAGTAAAGATTATAAAGTACTAAAATGAAAATATTGGCAATACAAAATAGAATGGGTATTGGGGATATGGTAATTTTTTTACCATTTATTGAAGCAATATCAAAAAAATTTAATTCTCCTATAAATATTTTAGTAAAAGAAAATTCTAAAGCTTTAGAATATCTAGAAAAAAATAAGTATATTGAAAAAATTTTAATACTTGAGAGAAATAATAACAATAGTCATCATGATGGAATAATTGGCTCATTCAATCTTGCTAATGATCTAAAAAAATATAGTTTTCAAAAAGTTTTCATATTTAATTCGTCATTAAGATTTCGTTTAATATGTAAAATCGCAGGTATAAAAGAAATATTTCAGTACCCATTGTTTCAGAAAAAACAACAACACTTAATTAAAACTGCTCAAAATTTTATAAAAAAAGAATTAGATATGGATATTGATAGTAACCCTATAATTGAATTAGAAAGTTCTTTAACAGAAAATGCAAAGAATAAATATAACATAAACTCTAAACAAGTTAATTTACTATTAGGAATTGGTGGATCTGGACCAACCAAAAGAATACCTGCTTATAAATTCTTAAGCTTCATGAAAATGGTTACAAAAAAACATGATTGTAAATTTTTTTTGGCTACAGGCACTAATGAAGAAGAGCAGATTATTTTAAATGAAATCTTGAATTCTGAGTTTAAAGAAAGATGTGTGTCTTTAGATAAAATCAAAATTAAAGAAACTCTGCCAGTAATAAAAAATTGTACAGTTGCGATATGTAATGACTCTAGCTTTAGTCATTTGTCAGCAGCTTTGAACATACCAACAATCGTTCTTCTATCTGATACTCCTTTGATGTATGGAAGTTATAGTCCTAATATGTATCCTATAATTCCAGATGGGGAAGAAACAGTTACACATAATACTTTGGGCAAGGAAAGAATAAATCCTGAAAAAATATTTAAAATATTTGAAGAAATTGTAAATTAACTTAAGTCTTTTAATGCAACTTCTTTAGCTTCATTAACAATGGCTGATAACCGAGAAGTTTCTGGGGAAATATCTGGATGAATTTTTTTTTGAATTTTTAAGTGAGCTTTTTTAACATCTTCTTTTGTAATTTTATTGTTTCTATCTAAATTTAATATTTTGTAAGCTTCTTCAACAGATAATGTTGACATATTTGAATTATTTTTATTAAAAGAAAATCTTCCTGAGTTTCTTAATGTTTGAATTAACCTAAATAAACCTATTAGTTGGTACAAAGTTAACCCTTTAAGCTTAATAATTCCAAGACTTAAAAGTAACAAAGGAACAGATAATAAAAGCCTTCCTCCAAAAGCAAATAACAAAGCTAATAATATTGATATTATAAAAATAATAAAACGTACAGTTTTTGAAATTTTTTTTGCTGAAGCACTTGCAATTAGCCTTAGCAAAATATAACTAACGACTAAAATAATAAGTGCATAAATTATAATGTTCATATATCAGAGTTTTTTATGAAAATACCACAATTAGAAAAAAAACCAGAACTAAAATCTTGTCACAATGTCAATTGGGAAGATAATTATAGTTGGGTTCATCAGCCAAATATACTGGAAGTATTAAAAGATAGTTCAAAATTAATACCAGAAGTTAGAAATTATTTAGAAGAAGAAAATGCTTATACTGAACATCATTTAAAAAGTACAAAAGATATACAAATAAAACTATTTGATGAAATAAAAGGAAGAATAAAATTAGATGATGAATCTCTTCCTTATAAAGATACTCAATATGAATATTGGACAAAAACAACTGCAAAAGGAAATTATTCCATTAAATTAAGAAAAAAAATTGGAACAAATATAGAAGAAGAAATTTGGAATGGAGATAAGGAAAAAGAAAATTTAAATACAGAATACTTCGGTGTTGGAGATCTAGAAGTGAGTTTTAATGATAAATATTTGGGTTATTCTTTAGATTTAAAAGGATCAGAATACTATACAATTTATATTAGAGATATTTCTTCAAATAAATTAATAACTGAAAAAATAGAAGAAACTGGAGGAGGAGTCTCTTTTAGCTTAGATGACAAATATATTTTTTATTCAAAATTAGATGAGTTTCACAGGCCAAGAAAAATTTATAGACATAAATTAGGAACTTCTGTCAACAAGGATGAATTAATTTTTGAAGAAAAAAGTGAAGCATTCACTGTAGGTATTAACTTAAGTGCTGATGAAAAATATTTTTTTATTTCTACATCAGATCATAATACATCTGAACAATACTATTTTGGAGTTGATGAAAAAAATCCAGAACCAAAATTAATAAAGAAAAGGAAAAGAGGAATTATTTATTCTGTAAATTCTTGGGATGGCTATTTTTACAATCATACAAATGAAAATGCTGAGGACTTTAAAATCGATAGATGTGAAGATTTATCAAATCAGAATTGGGAAACATATATCTCAGCAAAAGATGAAGTATTAATTGGTGGTTTAGTTTTTTTAAATAATTGGGTTATAAGGTCAGAAACATCAAATGCACTTGGTAGATTATTTGTAAAAGATAAAAATACAAATAAAGAAGAAGAGTTAATTTTTTCCGATGAAAAAGTTATTGTTCCAGGTGTATCTTTGATTCAAAAAGATAAAAATACTGACTTAGTATATTTATCTTACTCATCTCCTAAAACACCTGGAAGAACATATTTGTATAATTTGAAAACTAAAGATAGAAAGTTGGTAAAAGAACAAGAAATTCCCTCAGGTCATAACCCTGATGACTATATTGTGGAAAGGTTAGAATGTCCTTCTCATGATGGAAGAATGGTTCCAATAACTATTACAAGGCATAAAAAAACTAAAATAGATGGAACTGCAAACCTATTATTATATGGATATGGATCTTACGGTAATTCTATGTCTCCAGGATTTTCATCAACAAGATTAAGTTTAATTGATAGAGATATTATTTGGGTAACAGCTCATATTAGAGGTGGAATGGAAAGAGGAATGAAGTGGTGGAAAGAAGGAAAACTTCTTAATAAAAAGAATACTTTTGAAGACTATATTGCTGTTGGCAAATATTTAATTGAAAAAAAATATACTTCAAAACAAAAAATAATAGGAATGGGAGGCTCTGCTGGTGGATTGCTGATGGGTGCAGTAGTTAATCAATCGCCTGAATTGTTTTTAGGAATAATTATGGCGGTACCATTTGTAGATTCCTTAACTACAAATTTAGATCATTCTTTGCCTTTAACTGTTGGAGAATTTGATGAATTTGGTAATGCCAAAGATAATAAAGACCACTTCGATTATATTTATTCATATGCTCCCTATAATAATATAAAAAAAATGGATTACCCTCATATTTTAATAACTACTAGCCTAAGTGATAATAGAGTTTTATTTGATGAGCCTACAAAATTTACTGCAAAATTAAGAGACTATAAAACTGATAATAATTTATTATTATTAAAAACTGAAATGAATGCTGGTCATGGTGGAAAATCTGGAAGAGATGGTGCTATAGAAGAAATTGCTCTTGATTATGCATTTGCGTTAAAAATTTCAAATCAAATTTCTTGAAAATATAAAATTAATACCCATATAAATCCTGTAAGTCGCCTAATGGGGCTTACAATAAATAACCTTGCTAACAAAGGAGGATATAATGACAAGTAAGGATCTATCTATATTCAACTCATTAAGACCTTTTTCAATTGGTTTTGACGATATGTTTGACCAATTTGAAAGTATGTTGGGAAATGGAGGTTTGAGTATGCAATCAAATTATCCACCATACAACATAAGAAAAGCTGGAAAGGATAAATATGCAATAGAAGTTGCTCTTGCTGGCTTTAACAAAAAGGATGTTGAAGTTGAGTTTGAAGACAATTTATTAACTGTAAGAACAAAACAAGTTAATAAATCTGAAGATAAAAATGAAGATGGTGAAATTATTCATAAGGGTATTTCTCAAAGACAGTTTGCTAGATCATTTACGATTGCAGATGATGTAAAAGTAGGTGGGGCTGAGCTAAAAGATGGTCTTTTGACTATATCATGTGAAAGAATTGTACCAGAGTACAAAAAGAAAAAACTTATTGAAATTAAATAAGTATTAAACCTTGCTTGTGGGGATTTCTCCCCACAAGTTTTAAAATAATTTATTTTTTTGGTAATGTAGCGTTTAGAATAAATGCTAACAGTCCTGCTGGTATTAAGCCAGTTGTAAGCAATAATCCTAATTTAATTCCTAAGTCTGGAACATGTGCAACAAACTCTGGAAACGCATATAAACCTATTCCAAAAGACAGAGACAAAGCTAATATTAAAACATTTCTTTGACTCATTTCTGATTTTGAAATTAATTTAATTCCTGCTCCAGCTATTAACCCAAACATAATGATTGCAGCTCCACCAATAACTGAGTCTGGCATTGCAGCAATAATTCCACCAAGTTTTGGAAACAGACCTAACAAAATTAAAATAACACCAGCAACTGTACCAACGTGTCTACTAATTACTCCTGTAAAAGCAACTAAGCCTGCATTTTGTGAATAAGAAGTATTCGGCATTGCATTAAAGATTGATGCAAAAGCTGTTCCAACCCCATCAGCCATTATACCGCCTGAAAGTTCTTTGTTGGTAGCTTCTCTATTTGCTCCACCCATTGTTGTCGCACTAATGTCTCCTATAGTTTCAATTGTTGTTACTATAGACATAAATAACATTAATATTACAGCGCCCCACACAAAATCTATTCCATATTGTAAAGGCATTGGGAAAGCGAACCAGTCAGCAGCTGCAATTTTTTCCCATCTAACTTCTCCAAGCATAGCTGCAACTATGAACCCAGCAACTATTCCAATAAGAATAGAGGCTGCAGACGCCATTCCTTTTCCTTTAAGGTTTGTTAAAAGTGCAACTATTAAAACTGTGCCAGCTATAGTTAAATGATGCCAGTTAGCAAAAATTTCTGGTTTATTATTCATCAACCATACTCCACCACCAGCATACTTAAATCCAACTTTAAGTAGACTAATTCCAATCATTAAAACAACTATTCCAGTTACTAACGGAGGAAACATATGACGAATTGGTTTTAACATTTTTCCAATCCATATTTGAAAAATTCCCCCTATAAATGCAGCTGTAAATATTGCTCCTAAACCAAAAGCTTTGAACGGTAGCATTATTGGAATGAAAGCAAAACTTGTGCCTTGTATTATTGGTAGTCGAGAACCTATATCTTTATAACCGACAGTTTGTATTATTGTTGCAACGCCCGCAGCAAACAATGCCATTTGAATTAAAAAAATCTTTTCTCCAGTAGTCACTCCAAAAACGCCAGCAACAATTAGTGGAACCGTTATGTTTCCAGCAAACATTGCAAATACGTGCTGAATTCCTAAAGGTATTGACTGATTGAGTGGCAATTTTTTATTAGCGGCTCCTCCTGAAGTAGAAACTTTTTTTTTTGCCATATATCCTCCTCCATGTTTTTTGAAAAGGTTATATTTATTGTATGTGATTGTAAAATAAATTAATCTTTTTTCATATATTGCTTGATTTATAAGGCAAAATTTAAGCTGAAACTTTATAACTTTAAATATTTAAATACATCCGCTGGAAGTAAATCCTACAATTGTTCCAGAAGCATTTATTTCAAATTTTCTTTCACATGGAATTCCATATTTTTTTGTTTTGTAAACTAAAGTTTCATTTCCTAGATCATTTACAAAATCCTCTGTTGGAGCTCCTAGCTCTAATCTAAGTTCGTTAACTTGTTTTCCAACAAACTCACCAAATCTTTGATTTTCTTTCTCTGCAATTTCATCAGATTTTTTTTTTATTGTTTGACAACCAGATAAAAGCAATAAAATTGAAAATAAAATTATAACGAATCTAAATTTCATATAAAAAATTATAGCAATGAATTGTGTCAAAAGATTAACTTTAAAGTTGTAAATAATCTCCAATTAGTAACAAAATCAAGCTTTTTTAAACTCTTAGATAAGATTTTTTAACTCGAATCAAATATTGTACGAGAAAATGGAGGTCTAATGTTAGATAACTACTTTAACTATAAAAAACATAAGACAGATTTTAAAACAGAGGTCACTGCAGGGGTGTCGACGTTCTTGACAATGGCTTACATAATGTTTTTAAATCCTGTCATACTTGCCGACGGTGGGTTTGATTTTGGTGGTGTTTTCACAGCGACAGCTTTAGCGGCAGCTTTAGCATGTTTCATCTGTGCATTTTACGCTAAAACTTGGCCCATTGGACTTGCACCAGGAATGGGGATAAATGCATTTATCGCTTATGGTGTTTGTTTGGGAATGGGAAATACGCCAGCAGAGGCACTTGGTGCCGTTTTGGTTGCAGGTGTAGTCTTCTTAATAATTTCATTAACGCCACTAAGAGCTTGGCTAATAAACTCTATTCCAAAAAGTTTAAAACTTGGAATTGGAGCTGGTATTGGTCTTTTTCTTGCGATCATCGGTTTTCAACTTATGGGGTTAACCACAGATGATCCTGTTGTACTTGTAAAACTAGGTGATGTTTCTAACCCTATGTTATTATTAGGTGCGGGTGCATTTGTTTCAATGATTGTAATGGAAAAAATGAATATTAGAGGAAATATAATAATTGGTATCCTTGTCTTTAGTGCAATAGCTTGGGTAACTGGATTAGGAAACTTCAATGGAGTTGTTTCTTCTCCACCACCAATGACACATCTAATGACTTTTGATTTAGGTGCTGCGCTGAGCGCATCGATGGTAACGGTAATTTTTACATTATTTTTTATCGACTTTTTTGATACTGCTGGAACATTAACTAGTGTTGCAAACGTAGCTGGAAAAGTTGGTTCTGATGGAAAAATTAAAGACATCGAAAAAGCAATGCTATCAGACAGTGTATCAACTGTTGCAGGAGCTGTAATGGGTACTTCTACAGTTACTTCATATGTTGAGAGTGCTGCTGGAGTAAAAGTTGGAGGAAGAACAGGAATGACTTCGCTTGTTATTGGAATTGGTTTCTTGTTATGTTTATTCTTCAGTCCGCTTGCAACATCTCTTCCAAAAGAAGTTGATGCTGCTGCTTTAATCTATATTGCAACTCTGTTTGTGAGAAATATAACAGACATTAGTTGGGACGATGCTGCAGAAGCAGGCCCTGCTGTTCTCGCAATGATAGCAATGCCATTTACTTATTCTATTTCTAATGGAATAGCTTTAGCATTTGTTTCGTACGCTGCAATTAAGATTTGTACTGGAAAATTTAATGAGACTAGTCCGGCAATATGGGTTATTGCTGCACTAAGTGTAGTTAGTTTCTTAGTAGGTTAAAAAGTTAAATAATTTTGAAATGGGGCGGCTTTAGGGTCGCCCTTTTTATTTTTGGTGTTTCTTTTTTATTTCTTCAATCCTTATTTCTTCGTAAATCTCAAATGGTTGAACTATCCAAGGATTGTCTTTTAATTTTACTGCACAAAAGTCAGGTTCAAATGATGATTTTTGTTTTTTCCAAAGTGTAGCTGTTTTGATATCTTCAATTTTTCCTTTTATCGGTCCATAAGCTTTTAGCCAATCAATGCTTTTATTAAAAGTAATTCCTGTATCAGACAAATCATCACAAAGTAAAATTCTTCCACCCATGTTTGGTGCAATTGAGCTCATTTCTCTAGAAAATACAATATCGCCTTGTTCGTCCTCTACTCCTTTACCACTATAAGATTCAACAGCTAAGTAAGCACATTTTAATTTAAATACTCGACTTAAAACATCTATCATTGGCGCACCACCACGCATTATACCAATTAAAATTGATGGTTTATATCCACTTTCATCTATTTGAATTGCAAGCTTTTCTACAGTTTCGTTATATTGATCCCAGCTTACAATTAATTTTTCTGACATAATTTATATAATTTTAACTTTTAAAAATTAAAATTAAAACTGCAAGTAAAATTAAGGATGCAATAGATGTTATTAAAATATACAACCTGTGAATGTTTCTTCCTCTTAAATTAAAATAATGTCTAGCTAAGACTGATATAACTGCTATTGCGCATAAAATTAACCAATTATATTTATGATAAACTAGGAAGTTATAGTGGCCCGAAAGCATTATAAATAAAACTAAAAAAGTTGAATAATTATTATGTATAGACCTTTGTTTGGCAGATAAGGATAAACTTAGGTCAAATTTTTTATTTCTTTTACTACTATTAATTATGTTCATTTGGTTTGGAATAATTACTGTAAATACATTTCCAAACATATTTGTGCCTATCACCAAACCAACGCTTAAAAATGCAAATTTTGCACCATACATTTGAGTGAACCCATATGATAACAACATAAGTAAAATGAAAATTGTTGAAATAAATAAAACATCATTTTTAATAAGATTTGACTTGCACAAAAAATCATAAATCAACCAAGATACAACTAAAGAAAGGATAGAAAATATTATTGCAGTTGAAGGAAGCATATTTAAAACTTTTTTATCAACCATTAATATTTCAGGCCTATAGTAGTAAATAACCGCTAGTAATAAAATTCCAGTAATAAATGTAAGATAACTTTGCCATTTAAAAATAACTAAACTTCTCAAATAATTATTTGGGGGAGAACTTTTTAATCTTGTTAACTTATAATAATAGCCAGAGTGCATTAAATATCCTTCGGCATCAACATCTCTACTAGAAATATTTTTATTTAGCTTATTATCTAAATAATTAAATAAAAAACTATTTCCTACCCATAATATTGCAAATAGTACATGGCCCCATCTTAAAGTTAGCTCAATCCATTTCATTGAGTAGGATAAAATTTCCATTAATATTTAATTTTGTCTTCTTTATTTTCCCAAATTTTAAATGCCTCTAAAGCTTCATCTCTATGTATTTGGTGCATTTTAATTTTTCTATTTTCTATATCTTTATTAATCTCAGAATAAATAAATGAATCATCAAAATCTATGGCCTTAGCGTCTATTCTGGTGTTTGCATAAAAAACATTTTCAATTCTAGACCAATATATTGCAGATAAACACATTGGACATGGTTCACAGCTTGAATATAAATCGCATCCCGAAAGATCAAAAGTATTCAATTTTTCGCACGCATCTCTAATTGCAACAATTTCCCCATGCGCAGTTGGATCATTATTCATTGTTACTTTATTAGAGCCTTCTGCTATAATCTTATCATTTTTTACAATAACAGAGCCAAATGGGCCACCCTTGGATTTTGCACTTTCAATTGAAAGTTCAATTGCTCTCATCATAAAAATATTTTTTTGACTCATAATTAATTTTTTTTAAGTCCTTTAATGCTTAAAAGTATATTTTCAGCTGTAGCTGGAGCATCTAATTTTGGTATTTTTTTATAATTTGATACAGACGATATTGCGTCTTTAATTGCAAAAAATACACTCATAGCAAGCATCAAAGGGGGTTCGCCTGTTGTTTTTGATTTATTTACAACATCTTCAACGTTTTTTCCTTCTTTATAAATTTCTACATTAAATTTTTTTGGTATATCGCTTACAGCTGGAATTTTATAAGTAGAAGGAGAAAAAGTAGTTATCTTTCCATTATCATTCCATTTTACTTCTTCCATAGTTAACCATCCTTGACCTTGTACAAATCCTCCCTCGATCTGTCCAAATTCAATCGCCGGATTTATTGCATTTCCTGCATCATGTAATATATCAACTCTTTCTATAATATTTTCACCTGTTAAAGTGTCGATTGTAACCTCTGACACTGCTGCTCCATAACAAAAATAATAAAATGGCCTTCCAACAAATTTTTTTTTGTTAAATTTAATTTTTGGAGTTGAATAAAAACCCGAAGATGAAAGTGAAACCCGATTTAAGTAAGCCTCCATTACAATCTTTTTAAATTCAAAAGATCTATTTCCAAATATAATAGATTCATTTTTATATATTGGTTCTTCTTTACTAAAAATCTTATATTTATCCTTAATAAATTTTTCTAAATTTTTTTTTATCTTGGTTGTAGCGTTAAGTGCAGCAGCTGCATTTAAGTCAGTAGTTGAGGAAGCGGCACTTGCAGAAGTATTTGGTACCTTCGTAGTATTTGTCGATGAAATTTTTACCTTTTCATATGGCAATCCCAATGAATTTGCCACAACCTGTGCAATTTTTGTATGGGTACCCTGGCCCATTTCTATACCTCCATGATTTAAATAAACGC
>CABZXL010000010.1 GCA_902529715.1 uncultured Pelagibacteraceae bacterium
ATTTGCAATAAATATTTATAAATCAATAAAATGAATATATTTGAAGAATATAAAAAAAAATTAATAACAATTATCAAAAAAGCTGAAAAAGATAAGTTATTAATACTTCCAGAGAACTTGAATAGCGTTAATGTTGATTCAACTCCTCCAAAAATTGATTTTGATATATCAACAAATGTTTCTATGGTTCTTGCAAAACCAAATAATAAATCACCAAATGATTTAGCTAAAGTTTTAATAGAGCTCTTGAAAAAAGAAGATAAACATATTGATGAAATCTCTTTTGCTAAGCCTGGTTTCATTAATATTAAGTTTAATAAAAATTATTGGAATAACTTTGCTAATAAAATAATTAGTTCATCACATAATTATGGTTCATCAGGCAAAGATAAAAAAAAATATTTAGTTGAATTTGTTTCAGCTAATCCAACAGGACCTTTGCATGTAGGTCATTGTAGAGGTGCTATTTTAGGAGATGTTATTTCTAATTTATTACAATTTAATCAAAATATTGTCGAACGAGAGTATTATGTTAATGACCATGGTAATCAAATATCACATTTTAATTATTCCGTTTATTTAAGAATTAGAGAAAAATTATATGATGAAAAGTTTCCGTTAGATAATCCTGATCTTTATCCAGGTGATTATTTAAAAGATATAGCTAATAGTATTATTAAGAATAATAAAGATACAAATTTTCAAAATTTTAAAGACATTGAAAATCATCTAAAAAAGCTTTCAATAACAGAGTCTTTAAATCTAATTAAACAAAATCTAATAGATCTGGGAATTAAGCACGATAATTTCGTAAGTGAAACAAATTTAGTTAATGACAAAGAAGTAGAAAAAGTAATTGAAAAACTTAAAGAATCTAAACATGTTTATACTGGAAAAATTAAAGCACCAGAAGGTGAAGACAATAGTAAATGGACTGAAAGAGAACAGTTATTATTTAAATCAACTGACTTTGGTGATGATAAAGATAGAGCTTTGCAAAAAAGTGATTTAACCTGGACTTATTTTGCTAGTGATGTTGCTTATCATAACACAAAAGTTAATAGAAATTTTGATAAATTAATTAATATTTTAGGTGCAGACCACGCTGGATATATAAAAAGAATTACTTCTGTAGTTGAAGCTATTTCAGGTGAAAAAAATAAATTATCTTGCAAAGTAAGTCAGTTAGTAAAGTTAATTAAAGATGGAAAACCATTTAAAATGTCTAAAAGAAAAGGCGACTACATAACAGTTGAAGATTTAATTGAACAAGTAGGTAAAGATGCAACAAGATTTATAATGCTAAGTAGAAGCAATGATGTCGAATTAGATTTTGATTTTTCTAAAGTGAAAGAAAAATCAAAAGATAACCCATTATATTATGTTCAATATTGTTATGCTCGAATATGTTCTGTATTCAGAAACATTAAACTAAATATTAAAGATGAATTGAAAATTAAAAATCAAATTTATAATTATACTAACGATGAGCTTAAAATTCTTAAAAAAGCTTCTGAGTGGCCTCGATGTGTTGAGATAGCCTCTAACAAATTAGAACCACATAGAATTCCTGTTTATTTATATGAGTTATCTTCGGAATTTCATTCATACTGGAATAAAGGAAAAGACGATGTTGACAAAAGATTTATAGATAAAAATAATAAAATTTCAGATGATAAATTAGCTTTATTAAAAGTTGTTTCTATAATAATTAAATTAGGCATGAAAATATTAGGAGTTAATACTCCAGAAAAAATGTAATGATTAAAGAACTAAAGTATGTTTTTTACTTAATAACAATATTTTTTTTTATTTTTTTTGTATCACGATATTATTTTTCTGATGAAAACAAAAAAAAATCCTTTAGATCTCTAAGCAGTCTAGAAGACAGAATAAAAGATTTTTCTAAAAATCTTGTAATATTAGAGAATGATACTAATGATATAATTGAGTATGTTGAATATCAAAAAGATAAAAATAAAAAAAAATATCATTTCTGGAAATTGTTAAAATGATCAATAATCGAAGAAGTTTTATTACAGGCATTAAGGGCTCTAGATTAAGTCAAAAAGAAGTTGCCTTTTTAAAAAAATATAAACCATGGGGTGTCATTTTGTTTTCAAGAAATATTGTATCTATTTCTCAGACTCAAAAACTAACATCTCATATTAAAAAATTGTTCAATGATAAAAATTATCCCATTTTAATAGATGAAGAGGGTGGTCGCGTATCTAGATTAAATAAATTTATTGATAATTCTACTTTTTCTTCAGAATTTTTTAGCAAACTATATAAAAATAATAAAAAAAAATTCTATATTTATTATGATGTTTATGTAAAACAAATTTCATATTTGTTAAACCTATTGGGTATTAATATAAATAATGTTCCAGTTCTAGATATTAGGAGAAAAATAACTCATAAAGTTATTGGAAATAGATCTTTTTCATCTAATCCATATTTAGTATCTAAATTAGGTAAAATTTGCATTAACAAATTTCATGAAAACCGAATAGCTACAGTAATAAAACATATACCGGGTCATGGATTATCAAAAGTTGATAGTCACAAAAAATTGCCATTGGTTAATCAAAATATTAATTATTTAAATAAGGTAGATTTTTATCCTTTTAAAAAACAAAAATCTTTACTAGCGATGACCGCACATATAATTTTTAATTCTATAGATAAAAAAAATACTGCCACTCATTCCAAAAAAGTTATTAATATAATAAGAAAAAAAATAGGATTTAAAAACTTAATTATGACAGATGATATTTCGATGAAAGCGTTAAAACTTTCTATATCGAAAAATACAACTCTTGCTTTTAATGCTGGATGCGATTTAGTTTTACATTGTAATGGTAAATATAATGAAATGTTGATTGTTGCAGAAAATTCACCTCTATTAAGCGACTTTGTTTTAAAAAAAACATCGCAATTAATGAATATAGTTAGATAATATAAAATATGAATGATTCTCTTTCATTTAATGTAAATCTTAAAAACTTTAATGGACCCTTGGAAGTTTTATTAGATTTAGCAAAATCTCAAAAAGTTGATCTTGAAAAAATTTCTATTACAATTTTAGTGGATCAATTTCTTGATTTTATCAAGTCAAATGAAAAAATAAATTTAGAATTAGCATCTGAATATTTATTAATGGCTACCTGGTTAACATATTTAAAATCAAAGTTATTACTTCCTGAAACCGATGAGGAAGAATTTAAAGCACTTGAAGTAGCTGAAAAACTTAAACTTCAATTAAAAAAACTTGAGCTTATTAGATTACTTTCAGATCAAATGCTTAAAAGAAAAAGATTAGGAAAAGATATTTTTATGAGAGGTATTAAAGGGAATATAAGATCTATATACAATACCCAGTACTCAATTACTTTATTTGAAATATTTAAAACATATTCGTCTATAATAATGTCAAGAGATTTTCAAAAAATAAATATTCCAAAGCTTCCTGTATTAACTACCGAAGAAGGAATTAAAAGAATTAAAGAATTTTTTGGAAAGTTGAATGATTGGAAAAACATTAATGAATTACTTCCAACAAATTTTATTAAATCAAAAGATTTAAAACGTACAGGTAAAGCGGGAATTTTTGCTGGCTCTTTAGAACTTGCAAAAGAAGGTAATATTTCTATAAAACAAAAAAACCTATTTGATGATATTTTTATTAAAGAGAATAAATGAAAAAATTAAAAAAAAATAATATTGTAAGTTTTCCTTCTTCACTTAGTGATGGTGAAAAAGAAGTTGAGGCAATTTTATTTGCTGCTGCGGAACCTCTTGATATTGATACAATAGAATCTAAAATTTCCAAAAAAGTTAATGTTTTGAACATCCTAAATAAGCTACAAATAGTTTATAAAAATAGAGGTATTAACTTAGTTTGCATTTCTAACAAGTGGTCTTTTAGAACATCTGAAAGCTTGTCTGGTTTAATGTCTGAACAAAAAACTGTAGAAAAGAAATTATCAAAAGCTGCTATTGAAACTTTATCTATTATTGTTTACCACCAACCAGTAACTAGAGCTGAAATTGAAGAAATAAGGGGAGTTGCTTTTGGAACAAATACACTTGAAATATTAATGGAATTAAACTGGGTAAGAACACAAGGAAGAAAAGATGTCCCTGGTAAACCAATTCAATATGGAACTACAGAAGAATTTTTAAGTCATTTTAATTTACAGAAACTATCTGATCTTCCAACAATCGATGAACTTGGAACGGCAGGTCTTATTGATACAGCTAGTATTGACTCTAAAATATTTGGAACAGGTAAATTTTATAAGGAAAAGCAAGATGATAAAAAGGAAAATATATACTCCGATATTGACGAAATGCTAAATAGCACTCTTAAAAATGATGATAAGTAAAAATAACTTTAATTATTATATAATTATGTTTATAACACTTGTATGAGCATAGGTTTTTGGCAAATAGCGATTGTTGTTATATTGGTAGTACTCCTTTTTGGTAGAGGTAAAATTTCTAGTCTAATGGGTGATGTCGCCAAGGGTATTAAAAGCTTTAAAAAGGGCATGGCCTCTGATGTCAATGATGAGGGATCTCAGAAAAATATCTCTGAAAATCAAGATACCTCTGAAAATCAAGATATAGATAAAAAAGAGTAATTCTAATGCCAACAATTGGCTGGTTTGAAATTTTAATTATAGTTGTAGTAGCAATTATTATTCTCGGTCCAAAAGATTTTCCTTTAATGTTAAAAAAAGTTGGATCTTGGATTGGAAGTGTAAAAAGATATGTTAGCAACGTACAAAACGAAGTTAGCTCTATCACCGAAGATACAATTGATAAAAATTTAAGTGAAGATATTAATGTAAATAAAAAAAAGGATAAGGATGAGCAAAAATCAAGCTGAAGGTGGTTTTTTTAGTCATCTTTCAGAACTAAGAAAAAGATTAATTCACTCATTAATATGCTTAACTATACTATTTGTTATTAGTTATTATTTTTCTGAGTATATTTATGGCTTTCTTGTAGATCCTTATGCCCAAGCAGTTAAAAATGATGATTTAAACAGAAGACTAATTTTTACTGCACTGCAAGAAACATTTCTTACTTATTTAAAAGTTTCTTTTTTTGCAGCATTTTTTTTTACCAGTCCAATAATTTTAATTCAAATATGGAAATTTATTGCTCCAGGACTTTATGAGGATGAAAAATCAGCAATAATGCCTTATCTTGTAGTCACGCCTATACTTTTTTTATTAGGTGGTATGCTTGTCTATTATCTAATAATGCCTTTAGCTATAAAATTCTTTCTGTCTTTTGAAAGCTCAGGTTTAAATACAGCTCTTCCAATTCAATTAGAAGCTAAAGTTAATGAATATTTATCTTTAGTAATGAAGTTAATATTCGCTTTTGGACTAAGTTTTCAATTACCTGTAGTGCTAAGTTTACTAGCAAGAATTGGTGTTGTTGATTCTCAGTTTTTAAAAGAAAGACGTAAATATGTTGTGGTTATTATATTTGCTGCAGCTGCAGTATTAACTCCACCTGATCCTGTTACTCAAATAGGTTTAGCAATACCTTTATTATTATTATATGAATTATCTATTATATCAGTAAAATTTATAGAGAAAAAAAATAAAGAAAAAAATGCATAACATAAAAGATATAAGAAATAATTTTGATAATTTTAAAAATATAATTAAATCACGTAATATTTCTATAGATTTGGACCAAATCTTAGATCTAGATCAAAAAAATAGAAAACTTATTCAAGAAAAAGAAACTCTGGAACAAGAAAAAAAAAGTATATCAAAAAAACAAGATAAATCATTGTTTGAAAAATCAAAAGAAATTTCAGAAAAGATAGTATCAATTAATAAAAATCAATCTTTAATTAAAAACAAACTTGATGATTTATTATCTTCAATTCCAAATTTACCTCTAAAAAATGTGCCGGTAGGAGATGATGAGAATTCTAATAAAGAAATTTCAAAATCAGGAACAATAAAAGAATTTAATTTTAATCCAAAATCACATTATGAATTAGGAGAAAATTTGAAAATGCTAGATTTTGATTTAGCAACTAAAACAACAGGTGCTAGATTTGTATTTGTTAATGACAAACTTGCTTTATTAGAAAGAGCAATAGCAAACTTTATGTTAGATACGCATACTCAAATAAATAGTTATAAAGAAATATCTCCTCCATTAATGGCTAATGATGCTGCAATGTTTGGAACCGGTCAATTACCAAAATTTGAAGATGATCAATTTGAAATCAAAATTGATGAAAAAAGTGGTAGAAAATTTTTAATACCAACAGCTGAAGTTATTTTAACCAACATAGTTAGAGATAAGATTGTTAATATCAAAGATTTTCCTATGCGTTTTGTTGCATTAACACCATGTTTTAGAAAAGAAGCTGGTAGTTATGGAAAAGACACTAAAGGTATGATTAGACAACATCAATTTTATAAAGTTGAACTAGTTAGCATTGTTGAGAATAATAAATGTATTGAAGAACTTGAAAGAATGACAAATTGTGCAACGATGATTTTAGATAAGTTGAAATTACCCTATAGGAAAATAATTTTATCAACTGGTGATATGGGTTTTAGTGCTGAAAAAACATATGATATAGAAGTATGGCTTCCATCTGAAAAAAAATATAGAGAAATTTCCAGCTGCTCTTCATGTGGAACATTTCAAGCTAGAAGAATGAAAGCAAGATATAAAAATACAAATAATGAAACTGAATTTGTTGGAACACTCAATGGGAGTGGTTTAGCAGTTGGTAGAACACTCATAGCAATATTAGAAAACTATCAGAATTCAGATGGATCAATAACAATTCCAGATGTTCTAAAACCCTACATGAATAATCTAGAAAAAATTTCAAATAATTAGAGTTGTTTTAATAACTTAGATAGTATAGAAAACTTTTAATTTACAAAGGATTTTATGTCAGGATCAGGAATTGGACAGTTTATACCACTTATTTTAATTTTTGTTATATTTTACTTTTTTTTAATACGGCCTCAGCAAAAAAAAGTTAAAGAGCATAAGCTTATGGTAGAAAATTTAAAAAGAGGAGATAAAGTTATAACTTCAGGAGGCATTGTAGGATCTATAGAGAGAGTTATAGACAATGATAAAGTTGAAGTTTCTATATCAGAAAATGTAAAAGTAGAAGTTATTAAATCTACAGGAATACAGGCATTAGTAAGCAATACTGAAACAAAAAAATAACATTAAAATAAAGTGTTATACTTTTCAAAATTAAAAATAATTTCTGTTCTAATTTTTACTTTAATTATTTCTTTTTTCACAATATCTAATTTTATAAACATTGATAATAAAATCTTTAATAGAAATATAAATTTGGGATTGGATCTACAAGGTGGATCTTATCTACTCTTGGAAATAGATAATACTCCTGTAATAACACAAAAGTTACAGAATAAACTTTCTTCATTAAAAAAATTTCTTGGTGATAAAAATATTAGGGCTACTAATTTTAAAATAATAGATGATATAAAAATTTCTTTTGTAATAGATGAGAATTCAATAGATGAGATTTTGTCTTTATTAAAAGATAAAGATAGTGAAATTAATCCTTATTTTCAAAGTTTTAAAACACATGAATTTGATGTTGAAGAAACAAAAGTTTTATCTTCTAGTAATATAACTTTGCAATTTTCTGAGTATGGTCTAGTTCAATTAAAATCATCATCACAAAATCAAGCTATAGAAATAGTGAGAAGAAGAGTTGACGAAATTGGTACAAATGAGCCTAATATTCTTAAAAGAGGTAATGACAGAATACTCGTTGAGCTTCCTGGCTTAGAAAACCCTGATAGAATTAAAAGTTTATTGGGAAAAACTGCAAATCTTACCTTTAGATTTGTTACTCAAAATGAAGAAGAAAGTTTTGGAACTGAAAAAATCCCATACGAAGATGGTACAGAAGCAATAATAAGTAAAAGAATAATACTAAGTGGTGATAATTTAATTGATGCTCAACCTCGTATGGACAATCAAAACAATCAAACTGTTGTTTCATTTAACCTAGATAGAGTAGGTGCAAAAAAATTTGCTAGAGCAACATCTTCAGGTGTTGGCAAAAAATTAGCTATAATATTGGATGGAAAAATCATAAGTGCTCCGAATATAGTTGAGCCTATTATTGGAGGGGCTGGTCAAATAACTGGAGATTTTACTTTTCAATCAGCAACGGATTTGGCTTTGCTTTTAAGATCAGGAGCGTTGCCTGCACCTATGAAAATTATTGAAGAAAGAACAGTTGGACCAGGTCTAGGGCAAGATTCAATAAATGCTGGAATGTTATCTTTGGTTATTGGATTTGTTTTAGTAGTTATTTTTATGATACTTAAGTACAAAATTTTTGGATTGATTGCTAATATAACATTAATAACTAATTTATTACTCCTAATAGGTATTCTAACTTTATTTGAAGCGACTTTAACTCTTCCAGGAATTGCAGGAATAATTTTAACTGTTGGTATGGCTGTAGATGCAAATGTATTAATTTACGAGAGAATTAAGGAAGAAATTAGAAGTGAAAATAACAAAATCTTAGCATTTGATAGTGGTTACTTAAAATCAAAAACAACAATTTTAGACGCAAATATAACAACTTTAATTGCAGCTTTGATTTTATTTATTTTAGGATCTGGTCCAGTTAAAGGTTTTGCACTAACTTTAGGTGTTGGAATTTTAACTACTTTATTTTCAGTTTATTTTATTGCGCGATTATTAACAGCTTTATATGTGATCAGAAATAAAAATAAGGAGAAATTAATATAATGGAAAAAAGAAATATTCCCTTCAATAAATTTTACAAAAGATTTAATATTTTATCATTATCTTTAATAGTTATTTCATTATTTTTACTAATATTTAAAGGTTTAAACTATGGTGTGGATTTTAAAGGTGGTACTTTAATTGAGTTAAGAAGTTCGGATAAATCATTAGAAATTTCTGATTTAAGAAAATCATTTAGCAAATTAAAACTTGGAGATGTTACTGTAAAAAAATTTGGAAAAGAGAATGACTATGTTATTAAATTTGAAAAAAAACAAGCTACAGATGAAAATTTTATTGAAAATATCAAAATTGAATTAAAGAATGATATTGGAAATATTTTTGAGTTTAGAAGAGTTGAGAGCGTAGGTCCAAAAGTTAGTGATGAATTATTAAAATCAGGTGTAATTGCAATTGCTTTATCACTAGGTGCTATGCTTATATATATTTGGATAAGATTTGAATGGCAATTTAGTCTTGGAGCTATTAGTGCTGTATTTCATGATGTTATTATAACACTTGGTTTTTTCTCATTATTAAATTTTGAAATTAATTTATCAATAGTTGCAGCAGTTCTTACAATAGTTGGTTATTCAATGAATGATACAGTAGTAATTTTTGATCGAGTTAGAGAAAATTTAAGAAAATATTCTGATATTAAAATTTTTGAAATTACAAATATTTCTATAAATGAAACTTTATCTAGAACAATAATCACATCAATAACAACATTGCTTGCTCTATTATCTATATTTATATTTGGTGGTGCTATACTTAAAGGTTTTTCTTTTGCAATGATATTGGGCGTTATAATAGGTACATATTCTTCTATATATATAGCCAATCCTATTTTGGTAAGTTTAAATGTTTCACAAAAAACTATTCTTAAAGAAGAAAAAGAATAAAATTAATATAAGTTTTGAGCAGCTACCATTGTTAACAACATAGGTAGAGAAAGAAGAGTATTGGTTCTAGATGCAATTAATGCTTTTTTTGCAGCTATTGGTTTTTCTTCAGGAGATGCTTCTACTATTCCCAAAACCTTTTTTTGATTTGGCCAGATTATAAACCATACATTGAAAGCCATAATTAGCCCAAGCCACATACCTATGCCTATAGCTGTATATTTACCACCACCACTACCTATACCTAGTGTCATAGCTTCATGAGCATACCCATTAAGATAAGCAACTATTAAACCCGTAACTACTGTCACAAATGCTGCCCATCTAAACCAGAATAGTGCAGAAGGAGCTATAACTTTAGTAATAGCTGGCTTTTGTTCATCAGTTATTTTAGACATGTTTGGTACTTGAACAAAATTAAAATAATACAACAAACCGATCCACATTATTCCAGCTACAACATGGAAATATCTAAATAGCCAACTCCAGAAAACTTGATCAAGTGCAAAACCGCCATTTCCAAATGATAAAAACAGAAACAATAATACCGCTAATATTATAGAGGTATGAATAACTTTCGATAATGATCCAAAAAAGTCCGCCATCTAATTTATTATATACACTATTAAAAAAGTTTTATTAAGCTATTTTTTTAAATTTATTGTTCAAAATATGTTTAAGAAACTGACCAGTATAACTTTCTTTTATATTACAAATTTCCTCTGGCTTTCCTTCTGCGATTATTTGTCCACCTTTAACGCCACCTTCAGGACCCATATCGACGATGTAATCAGCCGTTTTTATCACATCTAAATTATGTTCAATTACTACAACTGTATTTCCAGTCGCAACAAATGCTTGTAAAATTTCTAACAGTTTTTTTATATCATGTTGATGCAAACCAGTTGTTGGTTCATCTAAAATATACATTGTTCTACCCGTTGATCTTTTTGATAATTCTTTAGCAAGTTTGATTCTTTGTGCTTCTCCACCAGATAGAGTTGTAGCTTGCTGACCTATCTTTATATAACCAAGTCCCACTTTTTTTAATGTTAATAATTTTGATCTTATATTGGAAATATTTTCAAAATATTCGCAACCTTCATCTACAGTCATGTTTAATACATCGGCTATACTTTTATCTTTAAATTTAACCTCTAAAGTCTCTCGGTTGTATCTTGATCCCTTGCATTCATCACATTGTATATATACATCAGGTAAAAAGTGCATTTCATATGTAATTACACCATCTCCCTCACAAGCTTCACATCTGCCTCCTTTAACATTAAAGGAAAATCTACCTGGTTTATAACCTCTGCTTTTAGATTCTGGTAATGCTGTAAACCAATCTCTTATAGGTCCAAACGCTCCTGTATAAGTTGCTGGATTAGATCTTGGAGTTCTACCAATTGGAGATTGATCTATATCTATAACTTTATCAATTAATTCAATTCCTTTAAATCCTTTAAAAGGTTTAGGAATTTTTCTGGATTTATTGTTATTTAAAGTTAAGTTTAATGCATTATATAAAGTTTGTAATATCATTGTTGATTTTCCACTACCTGATACTCCAGTAACGCAAGTAAGGCTTCCTAAAGGTATTTTTAAATTAACATTTTTTAAATTATTACCAGTAGCCCCATTGATTTCTAAAAATCTTCCATTTTTAGCAAGTCGTCTATTTTTTGGTATTGGTATAAAATATTTATGAGATAAATATTTACCGGTAATACTTTTTTCACTTTTTTTAATATCTTCGTAGCTACCCTCCACTATAACTTCGCCGCCATTATTTCCTGCTTCTGGACCAAGATCAATTATATGATCCGCATTTTCCATAGTTTCAGTATCATGCTCGACAACTATTACAGTGTTTCCTAAATCTCTTAATCTTTTCAATGCATTAATTAATTTAATGTTATCTTTTTGATGTAATCCAATAGATGGTTCGTCTAAAACATATAAAACACCAGTAAGGCCAGATCCTATTTGTGAAGCCAGTCTTATTCTTTGAGACTCTCCTCCTGATAAAGTTCCAGACTCTCTTGAAAGAGTAAGATAATCTAAGCCAACATTTAATAAGAAATCAAGTCTCTCATTTATTTCTTTCAATATATGTTCAGCTATCTTTAATTGAGTTCTATCTAATTTTTTTTCTAAAGATTTAAACCAATTTATTGCATCCAAAATTGATTTTTCAGCTACTTCGCTAATATTAAAATTATCAATTTTTACACATAATGCTTCCTCTTTTAATCTGTATCCATTACATCTTTCACATTTTGTATCAGATTGATATTGTGCTATCTCTTCTCTTTTCCAGTCACTATCAGTTTCTAAATATCTTCTTTCTAAATTATTTATCACTCCTTCAAATGTTTTTTTATGAGAATATTTTTCATATCCATCATCATAGCTAAACTTTATTTCTTCATCATCTGAACCATAAAGAATAATATCCTTAATTTTTTTGGATAACTTTTCCCATTTTTGATCTAAAGAAAAATCATAATGTTTCGAAAGTGAAGCTAAAGTTTGCGCGTAATATAAGGTAGATGTTTTGGCCCATGGAATTATAGCCCCTTGTGAAATTGTTTTTTTTTCATTAGGAACAACTAAATTTGGATCAACATTTAATTTTACACCAATACCATCACATTCCTCACATGCTCCATAAGGACTATTAAAAGAAAATAGTCTTGGTTCAATTTCCTCAATAGTAAAACCACTTTCAGGACATGCAAATTTTGTTGAAAAAGTTATTTTTTCAACTTTCCTAAACTTTTTAGGCAATGTTTCGTTTTCGTATTCGACATAAAGAAGTCCATTAGCTAAATTTACAGCCGTTTCAACACTTTCGGCCAATCTATTTCCTAGTGATGAATTAATTACTATACGATCTACAAGAACTGATAAATCATGTTTAATTTTTTTATTAAGTTCTGGAATATTATCAATTTCATAGAGTTTATTATCTACTTTAATTTTTCTAAAACCTCTTTTTTTGTAAGATAAAATATCTTTTTTATATTCTCCTTTACGTCCTCGAACCACTGGTGCATACAGATATATTGTTGATTTTTTTGGTAGCTCTTTAATTTTATCAACAATTTGAGATATAGTTTGTGATGTTATAGGTTTACCAGTGAAAGGCGAATATGGAATACCAGCCCTTGCGTATAAAACTCTCATATAATCATAAATTTCAGTCACAGTTGCCACAGTCGATCTTGGATTTTTTGAAGTATTTTTTTGTTCAATTGATATAGCTGGGCTAAGTCCCTCAATTAAATCAACTTTTGGCTTTTTCATTTTATCTAAAAATTGTCTCGCGTATGCAGATAAGCTTTCCACATATCGCCTTTGGCCTTCTGCATAAACTGTATCAAAAGCTAAAGATGATTTTCCCGATCCAGAAAGACCTGTTATGACGACAAATTTGTCCTTTGGAATCTCAAGAGAAATATTCTTCAAATTATGTTCTTTTGCGCCTTTAATAACTATCTTTTTAAGCATATTTTTTGTTGCTTTAATTTAATTAAATTAATATTCAAGTAAAACTGTGATATATATATATAAAAATCAAATCAAAAAAATTTAAATTTTATGGCAGGAAGCTTAAATAAAGTATTATTGATAGGGCGTTTAGGCGCAGACCCAGAAGTTAAGCAAATGGTTAACGGTAAAAGTGTAGCAAGATTAAGCTTGGCAACTAGTCAATCATGGAAAGATAAAAGCACGGGTGAAAAAAAGGAAAAAACTGAGTGGCATAGAGTAGTAGTTTTTAATGAAGGTCTTGTAAATGTAGTTCAGCAATATTTAAAAAAAGGTGCACAAGTTTATATTGAGGGTCAATTAAGCACAAGAAAATGGAAAGATGAAAAAAGTGGGCAAGATAAATATTCTACAGAAGTTGTTATACAAGGTTTTAATTCATCACTAACTATGCTTGGTGGTGGAAATCAAAATTCTATATCTTCACAGGATAATAAACAAAGTTTTGATCAAGATACTAATCAGTCTCAAAACGAATTGGATGACGATATTCCATTTTAGTTTTTATGCAAAAAGACGAAATTTCTAAAAATCAAAATATAAAATCAATTTCAATGTATGATGAAATGAGTTCATCATACCTATCTTATGCAATGAGCGTAATAATAAGTAGAGCTCTTCCTGATGCAAGAGATGGATTAAAACCTGTTCACAGGAGAATAATTTACGCAATGCACAAAGGTGGTTTTGATTGGTCAAAGCAATTTAGAAAATCTGCAAGAATAGTAGGAGATGTTATTGGTAAGTATCATCCACATGGTGACCAAGCTGTTTATGATGCTTTGGTAAGAATGGTTCAGGACTTTTCAATGAGCTTACCTCTTATCGATGGGCAAGGGAACTTTGGTTCTATTGATGGAGATCCCCCAGCGGCAATGAGGTATACTGAAACTAGACTTTCAAAGATTTCTCAATTTTTAATTGATGATATTGAAAAAAATACTGTTGAATTTAAAAATAACTACGATGAAACTGAAAGAGAACCTACAGTTCTTCCTGCACAATATCCAAATTTACTTGTAAATGGAGCAGGTGGAATAGCTGTAGGTATGGCAACAAGTATTCCACCACACAACTTAGGTGAGATAATAGATGGAACACTTGCATTAATTAATAATAAAGAAATAAAAATTAATGAATTAATGAAGCATATACCTGGACCAGACTTTCCTACTGGTGGAATTATCATTGGAAAAAACATTATTAAAGAAGGCTACAAAACTGGTAGAGGATCTTTTAAAATAAGGGGTGAAATTTCAGTCGAAAATTTAAGAAATAAAAGAGATAGATTGGTAATTACCTCTATACCGTATCAAGTAAATAAATCTGTGTTAAATGAAAGAATTGCTGATCTAGTTAGAGAAAAAAAAATTGAAGGTATTAGAGATATAAGAGATGAGTCAAACAGAGAGGGAATTAGAGTTGCTATAGATTTAAGATCAGGTGTGGAGCCAGAAACAATTAAAAGACAACTTTTTAAATATACATCTGTAGAGAGTTCTTTTGGATTTAATACTCTAGCTATTGTTAATGATAAACCAAAAACTTGCAATCTTAAAGATTTTTTAGAACAGTTTTTAAAATTTAGAGAAGATGTAGTAATAAAAAAAACTAAATTTGATTTAAAAAAAGCTGAAGATAGAGCTCATATTTTAATTGGACTATCAATTTCAGTAGAAAATTTAGATAAAGTAATAAAAATTATTCGTTCTTCTAAAACACCCGATGATGCAAAAAAAATTTTACTTAAAAATAAATGGAAAAATACAAAAACTCAAAAATTTATAAAATTAATTGAAAATAAAAAAAATAAATCTCAATACGTTCTTACAGAACCGCAGATAAATGCAATTTTAGAACTTAGACTTCAAAAATTAACTGCACTTGGAATTAATGAAATAGAATTAGAAATTAATAAATTATCAGATTTAATATTGAGTTATAAAAAAATATTAAATTCTAAAAAAGAATTGTTAAAAGTTATAAGTAATGAATTAAAATTAATTAAGGAAAAATTTTCAGTTCCAAGGAGAACTAGAATAATTGATGCAGTTTTAAATTACGATATTGAAGAAACTATACAAAAAGAAAGTGTTATTATTACAGTAACACTGCAAGGATATATAAAAAGGGGAGCTCTTAGTACTGTTAAACAACAAAAAAGAGGCGGCAAAGGTAAAACTGGAATTGTCACAAGAGATGAAGATTCAGTTGTTCAAACTTTGTCTGTAAATACGCATACTCAGGTATTGTTCTTTTCTACGGAAGGTTTAGTTTATCGTGTTAAAGCGTGGAAAATTCCTGAAAGCTCTTCAAGTTCAAGAGGAAAATCTTTATTTAATATTTTACCATTAAAAAACCACCAATCTATTAGTTCAATTATGCCTTATCCTGATACCAATACTGATTCAAAAGATATGTTCATTATTTTTGCAACAGCAAATGGCAAAATTAGAAAAAATAATTTAGAAGATTTTTCATCAATTAATACATCGGGTAAAATTGCTATGAAACTAGATAGTAATGATAAAATAGTTGGTGTCAAAATTTGTAAAGATGACCAAGATATAATTTTAAGCACAAAATTAGGAAAATGTATAAGATTTGAGTCCAAAAAACTAAGAGTCTTTAAAGGAAGATCGTCAAAAGGTATTAGAGGAATTAATTTACAACAAAACGATAGTATAGTTTCTTTATCAATAATTGATCATGATAAAATAAAAAAAAATGGAAAATTAGATAAGGATAAAAAATCAGAATTAGTTGCCAAGCAAAAATTTATATTATCAATAACTGAAAATGGTTATGGAAAGCGAACTGATCATAATGATTATAGAGTTACAAATAGAGGTGGAAAAGGAATTATAGGAATAATTAATTCATCAAGAAATGGCAATGTTTCATCTTCATTTCCTATAAATGAAGGTGACGAAGTGTTAATCTCTACAAACAAAGGTAGAGTAATTAGAACGGCAGTGAAAGAAATAAGAGTTGCTGGAAGAAATACACAGGGAGTAAGAATAATCAAACTTTCAGGTGAAGAAAAAGTAGTTTCTGCAATTAAAATTGATGATAATTTAGTTTAATGAAAAAAACTGCTATATACCCAGGTACATTTGATCCTATTACGTATGGACACATAGATGTAATACATAAATCTTTAAAAATAGTTGATAAAGTTATTGTTGGAATATCTAATGGTAGCCAAAAAAATTATTTATTTTCAATAGATGAAAGAATTGAAATTGTTAATAAAGCTCTTTTTTCAGACCTAAGATTTAATAAAAATAAAATAAAAGTAGTTTCCTTTAACTCATTAACTACAGAATTATGCAGGAAATATAAATCAAAAATTATTCTAAGAGGTTTAAGAGCTGCTTCAGATTTTGAATATGAATTTCAGTTAGCCGGCATGAATAGAAAACTTAATAATAATATTGAAACAATTTTTTTAATGTCCGATGTAAAAAACCAAATAATTTCATCAAGACTAGTAAAAGAAATAGCTGAACTTAATGGTGATATAAAAAAATTTACGACTAAAAACACAATTAATTCATTAAAAAAAAAATATGAATAAATATCTAATTAATTTAGTATTTTTTATTAGTTTGATATTTTTTAACAACGCTAATTCAAAGGAGAATATAATGATTTTAAAGCTTAAGACTGGTGATGTAAAAATAGAATTATTTTCTGATGTTGCACCTAAACATGTTGAGAGAATAAAAAAACTTGCTAATGATGGCTTGTATGACAATGTAGTTTTTCATAGAGTTATTGATGGATTTATGGCTCAAACTGGGGATGTTAAATTTGGAAATTCTTCTTCAAAAGATTTTGATCTAAGAAGAGCAGGTATGGGTGGATCAGATTTACCAGATTTACCTGCAGAGTTTAATGATTTACCTCATGAAAAAGGAACTGTTTCTATGGCTAGATCATCTGACCCAAATAGTGCAAATAGTCAATTTTTTATTTGCTTTCAAGCTGCACCTTTTTTAGATAGAAATTATACTGTATTTGGAAAAGTGGTTGAGGGTATGGAACATGTTGATAATATTAAGAAAGGTGACTCAAACAATAATGGCTCTGTTGATGGCCCAGATAAAATTATTAGTTTTAAATCTTTGTAAATAAATATTAATGGCATTAAAAAAGTTCTCTTTTAATGTTAAAGAAATTGATAACAAAGCAAGATTAGGTTTAATCAAAACTCATAGAGGCAATATAAATACACCAGCTTTTATGCCAGTCGGCACACAAGCCACTATTAAAGGTACATTCATTGACGATATAATTAAAACTGGTAGTGAAATTATTTTGTCTAACACATACCACTTAATGATTAGACCAGGGGTTAACAGAATAGAGTCTTCTGGCGGTTTACATAGTTTCATGAATTGTAAATTACCTATACTTACCGATTCAGGTGGTTTTCAAGTTATGTCATTGTCTAAACTTAATAAGATAGATATAGAAAAGGGAGCTATATTCAACTCTCATATTGATGGAAAAAAATTTATCTTAAGTCCTGAAGAAAGTATAAGAATTCAAAAATCTCTTAATTCAGATATTGTAATGGTAATGGATGAATGTCCAAAAAAAAGCAATGATTATAAAAAAATTAAAAAATCCATGAATCTATCAATGTATTGGGCTGAAAGATCAAAAGAAGCATTTGGAAAAAATCCTCATAAGGCTATTTTTGGAATAATACAAGGTGGTTTATTTAAAGATTTAAGAATCAAATCTTTAGAAAAATTAGTTGAAATTGACTTTAATGGATATGCCGTAGGTGGATTAGCTGTAGGTGAGAGCCAAAATGAAATGTTTAAAACATTAGATTATGTAACAAATTTAATGCCAAAAAATAAACCTAGATATTTAATGGGGGTAGGGACTCCGTCTGATATTTTAGGTGCTGTTAAAAGAGGGATTGATATGTTCGACTGTGTTTTGCCTACAAGATCAGGAAGAACCGGCTTAGCTTTTACATGGAATGGTAGAATTAATATTCGTAATTCTAAATATCAACATGACAATAATCCTCTTGATAAAGATACAATCAATTTTGGTTTAAATAAATATTCTAAAAATTATTTAAATCATTTGTTCAATACAAATGAAATGCTTGGATCAATGCTGTTAACATTACACAATATTAATTTTTACCAAGAGTTAATGAGATCAATCAGAAAAAATATTGAAAATGGCACATTTAATGAATTTCATGATAAATATATTAATAGGTTGTAATATTTAAGATTGATTAAATAAAAAAAATCAATATAAGAAACGCGTTGGGCCCTTAGCTCAGTTGGTAGAGCAATTCCCTTTTAAGGAATGGGTCGTTGGTTCGAGTCCAACAGGGCTCACCAAAACTAAATTAACTATATTTTTTTTATTGGTGGGTACTTTAAGGTAATTTCATTAACCCACTCATTAATTTTTTTAATTCTATTGTCTGGTGATGGGTGAGTACTCATAAATTCAGGTGTTCCTTTTCCTTTGTTTGCCTCTTTCATTCTTTCCCAAATTTTTGAAGTTTCCCTGATATCGTATCCAGATAAAGATGAAAAAATTAATCCTAAATAATCAGCTTCTGTTTCTTGCTTTCTGTTAAATGGATTCATAATACCTATTTGCGACAACAATCCAACAGTATCCATTCCCGTTGATCTATTTATTGTTGAAAGTTTACCACCTGTTGCAATATCGATTATTGATGTACCGGTTCTAAGTAGGACGGTTCTACTTGCTCTTTCAACAGAGTGTTTTGCTACTGCATGAGCTATTTCATGCCCCATAACTGCTGCAAGACCATTTGTATTTTTAGTAACATCTAATATTCCGGTATATACAGCTATTTTACCTCCTGGCATACACCATGCATTTTTAATTTTTTTATTATCAATTAGAATATATTCCCAATTAAAAGCTGTTGTTGGATCTGGTATTTTAGATTTTTCAAAATATTCACTGATAGAATATTCTATTTTTTTTCCAATTTCTTTAATTTCATTTAACTGATTAATATCTTTACTTAACTTTTCTTTCTCTTTAACTTTTTCATAAATTTGTGCTGCTTGGGCATTTAATTTATGCTCAGGAACAATATTTAATTGTCTTCTGTCAGTAATTGGCACTGTACTGCATGATGACATACCTATAGATAAACAGCCACATCCCAGAACTTGTAAAAAAAACCTTCGATTCATCTATAAAACTTCCATTTAATTTATTAATACTAACATAATGAATAATATTTTAATAACACGATATACTCGATTTAATCAAAATATTTGCTATAAAACAACTTATTAAATAATGACAAAAAATAAAAAAAGAAAAAACTCATTGGTTCTAAAATTAAGAAATTACTTTTTCACAGGTATAATTGTATTAGTTCCGTTAGGTTTTACTTTATACTTAACAGTTTTTTTAATATCTATTTCTTCTAAACTTATACCTGAAGAAATTAACCCAAACAGTTATTTGCCTTTTTCTATACCTGGTCTTGAAATTGCACTCTCAATAATTTTCATAACATTGATAGGTGGTCTATCTCTTTCTTTTATCGGTAAAAAAATTTTACAAGTTATTAATGATTTATTAAAAAAAATACCTTTTTTAAGAACAATTTATTCTGCTATTGGACAAATGACTGAATCATTTGCAAATAATAAAAATAAAAAAAATAAAAGTGTAGTATTAGTAGAGTATCCAAGAAAAGGATCATGGGCAGTTGGTTTTGCAACCAAAGACAATAAGGGTGAAATTAGTAAAAAAACAAATGAAAAATTAGTTAATGTATTTGTACCAACAACTCCTAACCCAACAAGCGGTTTTTTATTAATGTTTCCAAAAAAAGAAATTATATATTTAGATATGAGTTTTGAAGAAGCCTCAAAATTTATAGTTTCAGCAGGAACTTCTAATCCAAAAAGTTAAACTAAATCGTTTAAAATATCAGCTCGGTCATATAATTTTAAAAGATTCATATATTTATTTAAGTTTTGATTTTCCAATTCTATTTTTCTAACCTCTTTTTCTGCAAGTAAAAAAAGATCTTCATTTAAAACTGGATCAGCAAGTCTAAAAGTTTGTAGTCCGCTTTGTTTAAAACCAAGAAGATCACCATATCCACGTAACTTCATGTCTTCTTCTGATATTTTAAAACCATCACTGGTGCTTTTTAAAATACTTATTCTTTTTTTTGCATTTTGACTTAAATTAGCTTTGAACATTAAAATACAGTAAGATTCATTATTACCACGACCAACTCTACCTCTAAGTTGATGTAACTGGGATAATCCAAACTTATTGGCGTTCTCAATAATTATTACATTCGCATTTGGAAAATCAATTCCAACTTCTATAACAGTTGTAGACACTAATATATCAATTTTTCTGTTTAAAAATTTCAATAGAATATTATTTTTTTCTTCCTTGTTTAATGCTCCATGAAGAAGGCCAACTTTATTTTTAAATATCTTTTTTAAAATTTCAAATCTTTTTACCGATGATTGGTGATCCACTTTTTTTGACTCTTCAATTAAAGGACAGACCCAAAAAACTTGATTTTTTTGGTTAACTTGTTTTTTTACAAATTTAATAACATCATCAATTTTACTTTCTAATTTTGAATATGTTTTAATTTCTTTTCTATTCTTGGGTTTATTTTTTATTATTGATGTATCCATATCACCAAAAACTGTCATGATCATGGTTCTAGGAATGGGTGTTGCCGACATAACAAGTATGTCACAGTTTTTTCCACCTTTGTCAGAAAGTTTTTTTCTTTGTTTGACACCAAACTTATGCTGTTCATCAATAACTATTAAACCAAGGTTGTTATATTTAATTTTTTCTTGGAAAAGAGAATGTGTGCCAATCAAAATATTTATATTACCATTGATCAAATCTTTGAGTATTTTATTTCTTTCTCTATATTCTGTTTTACTTGTCAAAATTTTTATATTGATATCTTCATCAAACAATTTTTTTGCTAGATTGTAGTGTTGTTTTGCAAGAATTTCTGTTGGAGCCATTAAAGAAACCTGAAAACCACTAGAAATTACATTGATAGAGGTAATTAATGCTACTATAGTTTTTCCACTTCCCACATCTCCTTGCAAAAGCCTAAACATTTTTTGATTTGATTTTAAATCGTAATTAATTTCATCAATAGCAATTTTTTGATCATTTGTTAATTCAAAATCAATCTTATTTTTTATTTTATTAAATTCATTATTGTCAAAAAATTTATTTTTTTTTTTAATTTTTTTAATTGATTTTCTTACTCTCGAATTAATTAAAAAAGTTGAAATTATTTCATCAAAGATAAGTCTACTTAAAAAATTTCCTTTTTTTTTTATATTTTGTGGATCATGTAATTCAAGTATTGCATCTTTCCAGGAAATATAGTTAAATTTTTTTAATATATCATCGCTTAACCATTCATTTAAATTTGGAATATTTTTTAATACTTCGCTAATTATTTTATTGTATTTTTTTTCTGTAAGTCCCTCTGTTAGACTGTAGGTTGAAAAAACTTTTACTATTGAGTCTGTATTAGATGATACATAGGTCGGATTAGTTATTTGATATTTTTTTTTATAATATCCAATCTTTCCACTAATAGTAACAGTTGAATTTATTGGTAGAACTTTTTTAATATATCCTTCATAGCTATTAAAAAAAATACAATCTATTTTTCCTGTTTCATCTTCACAAAAAACTCTATTTGGTAAATTTCTAATTCTGGGAAAATTATATTTTAAAACTTTTATTTTAATTGTTTGTATTTTCCCTATCTGCAATTCATTAATTTTAACCAAATTTGTTCTGTCTATTGAATTTCGTGGAAGACTCCAAAGTAAATCAAATATTGTATTAATATTCTTTTTTCTAAATAATTTTGAAGTTTTGCTTCCAATGCCTTTTATGCTATTTATATCTTGTAATAAATATTCAAAACTACTCATTATTTTATATATATATTGATGTTAGAAAATAAAGAAGAACTTAAAAATAAAATTATCTACAGAGCTTCTTATAGAGGCTCAAAAGAGATGGATATATTAATGACTAATTTTGTTAAATCTTTAATTAATGATTTAGATATATCTGAATTAAATCAATTAAACCTTTTAGTTAATTTAGATGATGAAAAGTTAATGAATATTAAAAATAATATTTTAAATGATGATATATTGATTACAAATATAATTAAAAAATTTCAAAAATTCTGATTTAATGGCGGAGAGACTGGGATTCGAACCCAGGAAAGAGTTGCCCCTTTGCCGGTTTTCAAGACCGGTGCTTTCAACCGCTCAGCCATCTCTCCGTTTCGATGTTTTTATAAGTAAAATTATTAAATTCAATAAAAAAATAGTATAAGAAGCATTCATTTCTATTAATTATGAATACAAAAGAATTTAAAAATGGACTTTTATTTGCAAGCACTGGTTCGCTGTGGTGGGGAGTATTGGGAACTTATTTTTTTCAATATATTGCTTTTGTAGGAACTTTAGAAGTTGTCATTCATAGATGTATATGGACAAGTCTTATTTTATTTATAACTACTATAATATTGAATAAATGGCATTCTTTTAAAAAAATATTAGCAAGTAAAAAAAATGTTTTTATTTTGTTTATATCAAGTCTTCTAATTTTTGGTAATTGGTCTACTTGGATCTATGCTGTGGCGACTAATAGAATTATAGATGCTAGCTATGGGTATTTTATATTTCCAATTTTAAGTGTTTTTTTTGGTTATCTTTTTTTAAATGAAAAATTAAATCGAAAGAGAATTTTTTCAATTTTTATAGTTATTTGTTCATCAATTTATTTATCTCTAAACTTCGAATCTTTTCCTTGGTTAGGAATTGTTGTGGCTATTTTATGGGCTAGCTATACACTTTTAAGAAAACTAATTAATGTAGATACAGACTTAGGATTGTTTATTGAAAGTCTTTTTATTTTACCTTTAGCTCTTATTATTTTTTATTTTATTGTTCAAAATGGCACAAGTGATTTTTCATTATCCAATAAACATAATATGTTTTTACTATTTTTAGCTGGACCGATGACTGTGATTCCTTTATTTATGTTTATTAAAGGTGTCGAAAAATGTGGCCTAAGTACATCTGGAATGGTTTTTTTTATCACTCCAACTAGTCAATTTTTACTGGGATATTTTTACTATAATGAACCATTTTCTAATGAAAAGTTCATAAGTTTTATTTTGATATGGTTTGCTGTATTAGTTTATTTAAGAGATTTATATGAAAACAATTAAAATCATAATTTGTATCACTTTAATCTCTTTAATTAATATTAACCTCATTTATGCTGACGAATTCAATAATTGGCTAAGTTCATTTAAAAAGCACGCAATGGAAAATGGTATTTCAAAAAAAACACTAGATAGAACAATGTCTAAAGTAAAATTTCTTCCTAAAGTTATTGAATATGACAGGTATCAGCCTGAATTTTATGAAGATACAAATACATATATAAATAAAAGAACTTCAGATACAAAATTAAAAAAAGGAAAGGAGCTATTTATAAAAAATAACTCTTTAATATTGAATGTTGAATCAAAATTTAATGTGGAAAAAGAACTTCTTCTATCTCTAATGGGTATTGAAACTAATTTTGGAAAGTATTTGGGAAAAATGGATATACTGTCTTCTCTTGCAACATTAAGTTTTGATAAGAGACGCAGTGAATTTTTTACTAAAGAATTAATTACAATTCTTAAATTAATTGACTCTGGTACTGTTGATAGCACTTTATTATATGGATCTTGGGCTGGAGCATTTGGAAATTTTCAATTTATGCCTACAACTATTAAAAATTATGCCTTGGATTATAATAATGATGATTTGATTGATTTAAAATCTACAGAAGATTCTTTTGCTTCTGCAGCAAATTATATTAATAAATTGGGTTGGAAAAAAAATAGTCCTTGCTTTTATAAAATTAAATTAAAAGAAAATACTCCTGCAAAATATCTAAATACGTCTGCTAAAAAAATTAAAAATAAAAAAAAAGTTAAATATTTTAAAAAATATATAGTTAATTATGAAAATTTAAATATTAATGAAAATTTAACCGCCGGAATAATTACTCCTGATAAAGAGATAGTAGAAAACTCAGATTTATTAGATCCAGCATATTTAACTTTTGACAATTATGAGTTAATATTAAAATGGAATAGATCTTTAAGATTTGCCTTAGCAGTATGCACATTAAAGGGAAAATTTGAAAATGAATTATAAATTTCTAGTACTTATTTTTTTATTTTTATACTCGTGCACTGCAGTCGGTATAAATAATAATAAAATTGAAACTACCGAATATGTTCAATCATTTTCCACAAAAGGATTTGCTCTATTATTTGATGAGAATTTAAAAAAAAATAAGATAGTTAATAAAAAAATTGAAAGCAGATCTTTAATAATTTTTCAGAAAAATCTTAAAAAGGATACAAGTGTTAAAATAACAAATCCGATAAATAATAAATCAATATTAGCAAGAGTAGGTTCAAGATCAAAATATCCAAATTTTTATAGTTCAGTAGTTTCTAAAAGAATATTTGACGAACTCGATTTAAATCATAAGGAGCCTTATGTTGAAATAATAACGATTGCTGTAAACTCAACTTTTTTAGCAAAAAAAGCCAAAATGTATGATGAGGAAAAAGAAGTAGCTGATAAAGCTCCAGTTGATGGCATTAGCATAAGCGACCTGAGTTTAAATAAAAAAAAAGCAATCAAAAAACAAAAACCAGAAAAATTTAGCTATATAATTAAAATAGCTGATTTTTATTATGAAAATACTGCTAAAA
>CABZXL010000011.1 GCA_902529715.1 uncultured Pelagibacteraceae bacterium
ACAGATCAAGCGTTGATACTTCTTCAAACAAGTATCTAATGGTTCCAATATTCATCTTTTTTTCTTTATTAATTTTTGCATTAATTAGAAGTCCAATAATTATTTCTCAATCTGGAATAGGAAGTGCAATAATGCTTACAGCTCCATTAATTTTAACAACTTATGCATTAACATTTATAGCAATGGCAGGAAGAGGTGGGGTTGATTTATCCATTGGTCCTTTTATGGGTTTTATAAATGTAAGTAGTATTCAATTGTATGCTGCAGGTTTTTTACAGACACCTATTGGGTGGTTTGTTTATGCGATTGCAATGGGTTTAATTTGGCAACTGTTTTATGCTTTGATTGTTTGTTTTGTAAGAGTATCTCCAATTATTGTTTCGCTAGCAGGATATTTAGCTTTTGCTGGAATAAATATTGTAATTTTGCCAAGACCAGGAGGAATAGCGCCTGATTGGCTTATTCCTTGGGGAGAAGGTTTTACAATTTTTAATGAAATATTCCTTCTAATGATTTTAGCAACAATATTGTTTTACATAATTACCCATACTGCATTCTGGGGTCATCTAAAATTAATGGGTGCAGATGAGAGAGCTGCTTTTACAAGTGGAGTTAAAATTAATCTAGTAAGAATAGTTGCTCATATGATAGCGGGAATTTTTGCAGCTTTATCTGCAATATGTTTTACTGCTCTTGTTGGTTCTGGAGATCCTTTGCAAGGAACCAAATATACATTGTTAGGTATAACGGCTCTAGTTTTAGGAGGAGCAAGTCTCGCTGGAGGTCGTGGAGGTGCCTTTGGTGCAATTTTAGGTGCCTTAAATTTATATCTTATAAATTATATCTTGGTTACTTTTAAATTTGAAAGACTTCAAAGCTTTGTATCTGATTTATCTTATGGAGCAGTTTTAGTTATTGCTTTGTTAGTTAGTTTAATTCTTCCTTACGTTACAAGGGTAACAAGGGGCTTGTCTGTAATGGTCTTTTTTATTCTTATGGCATTTGCTGGATTATTCGTTGTAATTCATCAAGTTTATGACCAACCAATAGTTGTTGAAAAAGTAGTTGAGGAACAAAAGGATGAAGACAGAAGAGGAAAAAAAATAAGAAAAGTTGATGCAACAGGAAATATAATTGTTGAAGAAGGAGAAGAAGGAACAACGACCGGTACAGGTACAGCAAAAGGTGGATCTCTTGCGGGACATGGTGTAGTTCAATTTACAGAAACACCAGGGACAATTGTTTTTTATGTAATTCTAGGAATAGCTGGTGTTGCTTTGTTGCTTTATTTATTAGCTGTTCATAGGAGTCCTTCAACAATCACTTTTGCAGTTGTTGTTGTTATAATAGTTGCAGGTTTAATATTTGACCCAGAAGATAAAGAAAAAGACTTATTAAAAGAAACAGAATTAATAACTTTACAATCTAATCAGTCAAGTAGTATTGAAACTTCTGCACCTCAATATTTTAGTTTAGAAAAAATAAATTATTTAACTAATATTTCCGATGGCGTTCTTATTTCTGGAACTACATACAGTATAGTTTATCTAGCTGGAGTGGTATTACTTGCTTCACTTTTAGTCATTACAATGCTGCCCCAATTTAATGCCAGAACAAAATCTACTGCAATGCTTTTTTTCCTAGCAGCATTATCTTTAATTGTATTGAAAGGGATATCTTATAACAATTTAGTAGAAAGTTCAGATAGTAGCTTTTTTGGTATTCAAGGATATGGTGTAATATTAGTAGTTCTACTCTTGTTTGTTATTACAGCTCCATTTGCTCATTCAAGAATAAAAAATCTAACTAATGTTTATATTTTTGGTTTTGGTGTACTAGCAATAATTTCGACATATTTTATAGGAGGAAATACTTTTATCCCAAGCGATACAACAATTTATCAACCAAGAATAATAAGTGAGTTAAATATTGGTGATCTATCTCAAATTAAATACGAAGCTACAAAAAGATTTTTCTATGAGACAGTAAATTCAGGCTATTCACAAGTAGCGTTTAGTATTTTGGCAGTTTTTTTAGTACAATATTTTTTATTTTTAAACATGGGACAAAAAGCTAGTTACAAAAGATTTGCCCCATATTTGTACATTGTTATCTTCGCAAGTCTATTATGGTCAGGAATATTTTATTCTGTAGGCTACTCGTTTTACAAAATTATAGCCGTATTTATAATTGGGATACCACTTACTCCTTTAGTATGGCAATTCATGACAATATACAGAGAGAAAATAGCTAGAGACAATAAATTAAGCCAATGGGAAGAGGTAAAATAATATGAAAAGATCTGCTTTTCTTTTCTTTAAAGGACTAGGTTTATTATTTGCAGTCTTGTGCGGTATTGGTACTGCAGTTCTTGGTTGGTTTGATGGAGCCGATTGGATGAATATTGTTGCGTATTCTTTAGCAGTAACGGGGTTAATACTTTGGGGATGGTACCATTTTTCAGTAAGATGGATTAACGAAGAATTAAAACAAAATATATTTACTAAAATTCCCAAACAAGAAGAAAAAGGGCAAGACAGTGAGGACGAGGAAAACTTCTTTTTTAAAAATATTAGAGAGCATAAATGGAAAACTATAGCTTTCCTTGGAGTAATTTTAATATTTATATTTGTATCTTTTATTGCAGAAAATTTCTTTTCTGGAAGAACTTTAGTATCTTTTTTAATTTTCCTTGCGTTTGTAATTTTTATGGGGGTCATAAGCAGATTTATTAAGGGAACCAAAAGTGTTTTTGTTGGAATATCTGTTTTAATTGGATTGTTTATAATTGGATCATTAACAATCCCTGGTTTCTTAACATTAATGAATATGAAATCTATGCTAGTTTTTGCTGCATTTCTTGGTTTAGCAACTGTAGGGCAAACTTTTGTTGCTATGTTAGGTGGTTTAGATTTATCTATCCCTTTTGTTATTGGCTCTATGAACGTAGCACTAATGTCATTAATTTCTAAGGGAGTTCCACCATGGTTGGCCTGCATAGCTATTTTGTTAATTGGTGCTTTAATAGGATTGGTAAATGGAATTTTAAGTTTTAGATTACAAGGACAAGCTTTAATTTTAACATTGGGTGTTGGGTTTTTTGTTAAAGGTGGAGTTCAAATACTTGTGGCAATGGGAACTTTTTCAGCTGGTACAGTTTTTGGTGTAGTTCCTCCGTGGATGACTAATTTAGCATCCATGAATGGTAAAACTATCGGTCTTCCAATACCTCCTGTTGTAATTATTTGGATAGTTGCAAGTATAATAATCATCGTTGGTCTACGATTAACAAAATGGGGAAGACATTTGTATGCTTTAGGAGGTAGTAGATTGTCTTCTTCAAGACTATCAATTTCTGAAAGAGGTTATTGGATTGGAGCTTATGTTATAAGTGGATTTTTTGCAGCTTTAACTGGAGCACTTCTTCTAGGTTGGAGTGGTGGAGGATTTGTTGGAGCGGGAGATATATATTTATTTACAACAATAGCCGCAGTAGTAATTGGTGGTACATCATTATTGGGTGGTTATGGAGGATATGGATTAAGTGTAATAGGTGTTTTAATTTTACAAATAGTAACAACTGTATTGATTGGATGGGGTTTGAGTTGGGAAGCTCAACAATTTATTCTAGGATTATTGATTATACCAATGGTAGCACTTTACGCTAGGTCGCCACATATAAGGTCGCAAATATAGGAGAAAAAATGACAAAAATAAATTGTGATATGGGAGAAAGTTTTGGAATTTATAATGCAGGAAATGATGAGCAAATAATGCCTTTGATAGATGTCGCTAATGTTGCATGCGGTTTTCATGCATCAGATCCTAATCATATGAGAAAAACAGTAGAGCTAGCAAAAAAAAATAAAGTAAAAGTAGGAGCTCATCCTTCTTTTCCTGACCTACAAGGCTTTGGAAGAAGAGAAATGAAGATGCCAAAATTAGATTTAAAAAATATGATAATGTATCAAGTCGGTGCTCTTAAAGCTTTTTTAGATGAGTATAATATGCCTTTAAACCATATAAAGCCTCATGGATCTTTATATGTTATGGCTTCAAAAGATGAAGAGATTGCAAGAGCTATAGCAGATGCGGTCGAAACTTTTAATGTCAGTATTTATGGTATGGCAAATACAGTTCATGAAAAAATTTACAAAAAAGAAAGAAAGTTAGACTTTATCGCGGAATTTTATGCTGATTTAGATTATGACAAAGATGGAAAACTTGTAATAGCTAAAGGGAAAAATGCAAAATATAGCAGTAAGTTAGCAGTAAAACGTTGTTTAAGAGCTATAAAAGAAAAAAAAGTTAAAAATACAAGTGGTACAGATACAGATGTTGGATGTGATATTATTTGCGTTCATTCAGATACACCTAATGCTGTTGAGATCATCAAAAGTTTAAAAAAAGCACTTAAAAAATAAAAAGTATGAAAAAAATTCTGATTGCAAACCGTGGGGAAATTGCCTGTAGAATTATCGATAGTTGTAAAAAACTTAAGTTTCACTCAATAGCAGTTTATTCTGATATAGATAAAAACAGTAAACATGTAAGAAAAGCCGATGAGTCAATTCACATCGGTGCATCAAAAGCTCAAGAAAGCTATTTAAATGCAGATAAAATAATTGAAGCAGCCAAAAAATTAAAAGCTGACGCTATTCACCCCGGTTATGGCTTTTTAGCAGAAAACGAAAAATTTGCCCAAAAAGTAATTGATTCTGGAATTACTTGGATAGGACCCAAACCAAATACAATTGTATCAATGGGTAACAAAGATATAGCAAGAGATTTAGCTTTAAAAAGTAATTTACCTATTTGTCCAGGCTTAAATAATAAGGATTTAGAAAAAGAAGATTTAGAAAAAAAATGCAATGAAATTGGTTTTCCTATTCTAGTAAAAGCTAGTGCGGGTGGGGGCGGAATAGGAATGCAAATTGTTAAAGATTATGGAGAATTAATTAAATCTATAGAAAAAACAAAAAATTTAGCTAAGAAAGCTTTTGGTAACAGTGATGTATTTTTAGAAAAATTTATAAAAAATGCAAGACATATAGAAATACAAATATTTGGTTTTGGTAAAAAGAAAGCTGTGCATTTTTTTGAAAGAGACTGTTCTATACAAAGAAGATTTCAAAAAATTATAGAAGAAAGTCCAGCACCAAAAATAGATAGAAAAATCTTAAATGAAATGGCACAAAGTGCAATTAACTTTGCAAGCAATCAAAATTATGAAGGTGCAGGAACAATAGAATTTATCTACGATGTGGATGAAAAAAAATTCTACTTTTTAGAAATGAATACAAGAATTCAAGTAGAGCACCCTGTAACTGAAAGTATAACTAATTCAGACCTAGTAGAAATGCAAATTAAGTTTGCATTGGGTATTGATCTTGATTTAACAGAACAAAATAAAATTAATAAGAACGGTCATGCGGTTGAATGTAGATTGTATGCAGAAGATCCTTCAAAAAACTTTCTGCCCTCTACAGGAAAAATTACAAAACTTAAAATCCCAAACATAGGTTTAACAAGTATTAGATTAGATATTGGTGTTGATGAGGGAGATGAAATATCTTTTTATTACGACCCGATGATAGCAAAGATCATTTCTAAAGGTGCAAATAGAACTGAAAGTATTAATAACATGATAAATTTTTTAAAAGATTTCGAAATTGAAGGTATTAAAACAAATAAATTTTTTTTAATATCTGTTCTTCAAAATAAAACTTTTGAGGATGCAGACTTTAATACAAAATTTATTGAAAATAATTTAACTTTATTTAAAGAAAAAGAAGAAATTAACTTAAAAGACAAGCAACAAAATAAAAATAATGAACAAAAATATAGCGAAAAAGATGTAAAAGCATTTGAAAAAATTATTTCAAAAACTCCAAAAATTAAAAATGGTAAAAATTATACAGATAAAGATTTAAAAGAATTTGAGAATATAGTTTCATCAAAAAATAATAAGAAGAAAACTGATGAGAAAACTGAAGTAAATAACGTTCCAGGCAAAATTTACGATACTCCTAAGTTCTTACCTGCTGGTGATAAATATATGCTTATTGAGTTTGGAAATATAATGAATTTAGAGCTTAATTTTACCGCCCAAAATCTAGCAAAGGCAATAAAAGACCATAAAGTTAAAGGTGTTTACGAAACATCTCCATGTTTTGCTTCTATGATAGTTCATTACGAACCTGAAAAAATAAAATTTAATGAATTAAAAAATGAACTTATATCTCTAATCAACTCATTAGGGCCTTCAGATGATATAGAAATTAATAGTAGAATCTTTTCTTTTCCAACTGTTTATTTAGATAAATGGACCAAAGAATGTATTGAAGATTATTCAAATAAAATAGCTAAAAAGAAACCTGATCCTGAACTTATAACAGAATTAAATAATCTTGAAAATATTGATCAGTTTGTAAGAGTTCATTCAAGTACAGAATATTGGGTAGCAGCAATAGGTTTTTGGCCAGGTCTTCCGTTTATGATGGCTCTTGATCCAAGATGTAAACTGACTGTTCCAAAATATAACCCTCCAAGAACTTGGACTCCAAAAGGAACTGTTGGTATGGGTGGTGCTTCAACTTGTATTTATCCAGATCGTCTACCAGGTGGTTATCAAATTTTTGGAATTATCCCTGTTCCTATATGGGATACCAAAAAAACTTTTCCAGTATTTGAAAATAATATATGTCTTTTTCAACCTGGTGACAGAGTAAAATTTGTACCTACTACTTATGAAGAGTTTGATCATGTATCAAACAAAATAAAAGACGGAACATATAATTATAATATTGTTGAATATCAAAAATTCTCAGTAAAAAATTATAAAAGTTGGTTAAAAACGATTGACCATTCAAAGAGGTTTTAAATAGAATATGGTTCAAGTAATTAAAAAAGGTTTAGAAACATCTGTTCAGGATTATCCTGGAAGAATTGGAACTTTAAATCAAGGTTTTCCTTCCTCGGGTCCAATGGATAGTTGGTCTTTTAGACTCGCAAATATTTTAGTGGAAAATGAGTCTGGAGCAGCTGCATTAGAATGTCAGTTTATGGGTCCAACACTTAAATTTGATAGTGATAGAATTATTGCAATAACTGGAGCTAACATGCATCCAAAGATAGATGGAAAGCTTGTTCCATTGTGGGAAAGTTTGGCAGTCAAAAAAGATCAAATTTTAGAAATGTCTTATGCAACAATAGGTGCAAGAGCTTACATTGCCTTTTCTGGTGGGATAAATACCACACCTTGGCTTGGCTCAAGATCTACTTTTCACAAAGCAGGGGTTGGTGGAATAGATGGTAAAGCAATACAAGATGGTCAAATTATTCCTTTAAATAAATCTAAGTCATATCCTGGAAGAAAAATTAAAAAAGATTCTATCCCAGTAATGTCTACAAATAAAAAATGGTCAATAGAAGTTGTTAAAGGACCAAATGATGATTGGGTAGATGACAAAGGTCATAAAATGTTTTTAAATGCTGACTGGAAACTTCAGTCTAAAAGTGACAGAACAGGTTATAGGTTAGATGGGCCAAAATGGTCTTTTGCTGAAAAAGCAACTAATAAAGGATTAGAGCATGGAACTTTTCCTTCGAACATTATTGATCAAGGATATCCTGCGGGAGCAATAAACTTGGCTGGACAAACTCCAATTATATTAGTCAATGATGGTCCTAGTATGGGTGGATTTATTGTTCCTTACACTGTTCCTTCTGCATCTTTTTGGAAACTTGGCCAAGCAAAACCAGGTGATAGTTTTAATTTTGTTAAAATATCTGTTGATAAAGCTCAAGAATTACGATCAGAACAAACTCAAATTTGTAGTGAAATTAGTGTGATATCGTCAAAAAAAGGTAGTGATTTAAATGACAAAAAGAAAAAAATTAAAATTGATCATATAAAGATTGTTGATTTTGACAAAGAAAAAATGAATGAAAAAATAAGAACTAAATTAATGGAAAGAAGAGGAATGAAATCAATTAAAATTAGATATTTTGATTAGATGGATTAAAGATATTTATGGCAACAGAAGTTAAAACAACTGTACCTGGAAATATGTGGAAAGTTTTAGTTAAAGAAGGTGATGCAGTTAAAAAAGGAGATACATTATTTATTATGGAAGTAATGAAAACAGAAGTACATCATGACTCACCAGTTGATGGAACAGTAACAAAAGTTAATGTTGTGAATGATCAGGAAGGCATTGACCCAGATACAGTTGCGGTAATAATTGAATGACAAATAAGAAAGTTGAATACTTAAAATTAATCAAAAATCTTTCAGATGATATAGGTATATCTGAAGAAGAAACAAAAAGTTTGGTTGATATTGCGTTATCTTCTACAGACCGAAGATATGTAAATTACGAGGAACTAAAAGATGAAATAACAACTTTTCTAGTAATCAATATATTTTCTTTAATTTGTAAATTATAAATCTTATGAAAGACCAAATGATATTATACAATGGTCCAAATTCTCCCTTTGGAAGAAAGACTAAAATTACAGCTTTAGTCCAAGAAATTAATTTAGAAGAAAAAATTATAAATGTATATGAATCTGATTTTTTAGATAAACATAATCCTTTGAGAAAAATTCCAACACTTCTAGTTGGACAGGAATCAATTACAGATAGTGATAATATATGTTTATACCTAGATTCGATTTCAAAAAAAAATACTTTGTTTCCAAAAAAAAATTATTGGCAAATAATGAATGTAACTTCTATCGCTAATGGTTTAATGGAAGCAGTGTTAGAAAGAAGAATGGAAACTATAAGACCAGAAAATGAAAAGAGTAAAAATTTTATCAGTAAACAAGAAATTAGGATTAATAGAACCATTGAATGGCTAGAAAATAATTGGAACAATTATGATGAAAATAATTTAACTATAGATCAAATAACAATAGGATGTGCACTAGATTATACAATCTTTAGATACAATGATGAGTGGAAAAATAATAATAAAGATCTAACTGCCTGGTTTGAAAAATTTATAAAAAATCAATTTATGAAATCAACAGTTCCAGTTTAAAACTAATCGTAATAAAACATTGGAGCTTTTTTCCAATCTAACCAAGTAACTGGATCATGACCCCAAACAACTTTTGCATTATATTCTTTTGCAACTTGTCTTAATTTTTTAACTGAATCTGCAGCATCAGATGAAGATGCTACTAAACCTGGTAAGCATTTATCGCACCAATGGTCTCCTGTATAACATGCATCACCGGTAAATAACATATAACCAGTTTTAGGTAGATTAACTAATACAGATTGATGACCTGGTGTATGTCCAGGTGTAAATATTAATTTTATAACTCCATCTCCATAAACATCATAAAAATCTGTTTTTCTTCCCTGTAAAAACTTCCAACGTATATTTGGTTTATCAAAGTCTGCTTTTATATAAGCCGGTTGCGAAAACCAATCTGGATTATAAGCATAATCATATTCTACCTTTTGAGTGATGTGTGTTGCATTTGGAAAATGCCCTATAGCACCTGAATGATCAAGATGAAGATGTGTTTGTATAACATATTTAACATCTTCAGGATTCGTATTAACGCTTTTTACCATGTCTTTACACCATTCTGACGCTTTCATAACTGGGTCGTAAGCCTCAACAACATGGCCCCAATGTTTGTGTTTATCAAGCGCTGCCTCTATTGGCATTCCTCCATCAATAATTACGTCTCCTTCTGGATGTTTGATTAAAAACCATGGCACGGGAATTTCATAAGGTTCTTCGCCTTGATTCATTTTTATAAATTTTAATTTTGTTTTTATTACACCTGTTTGGAACATGTATAATTTAATACCAGTATTAAATTTTGTTGTTTGTTCAAAAATATCTTTATCTTTTTCTTTCATATATATTTTATTCTACCAAGCTGAATGATAAATGTTAAGTGCGTCTTTTTCTGTCACTTCTCTTGGATTGTTAACTAACAATCTTGTTTGTTTCATTGCATCTTTTGCCATTTTTTCACACGCATTTTTAGGAATATCCACTTCTCTTAACTTTTGTGGTAATCCTAATTTTTTTGATAAACTTTCTAATTTATCTATAAATTCTGCACATACAGATTGAGCTCCTCTATTAGTATCTATTTCTGGAAAAACATATGGAGCTAGTTCGGCATAATCTTTTGAAGCTTTTGAATCTACACTATTGAACCTTAGGACATATGGTAACACCAAAGAATTTGAAAGTCCGTGAGAAACATGAAAAGTTCCACCAATCGGATATGCAAGAGCATGGACTGCTGCAACTGGAGAATTGGCAAACGCTTTACCAGCTAACATTGCTCCTATTAACATATTTCCTCTTGCTTCAACATTTGAACCTTCAAATACTGCCTTCTCTATAGATCCACCAAGTAATTTTAAAGCTTCTATTGATAACATTTTTGAAATAGGATTATTATTTTTACTTGAAGATGCGTATGCTTCAATTGCATGGACCATAGCATCAATTCCTGTTGCTGCTGTAGTACCTGCTGGAAGACCTAAAGTTAAATCAGGATCTAAGATAGCTAAATCAGGCAATATTATTGGTGAAGAAACTCCTTTTTTTTCTTCCTCTCCAACAGTTATAATTGAAACAGGTGTAACTTCTGATCCTGTGCCTGCAGTAGTTGGAATTAAAACAAGAGGTAAGCGCGGTCCTTTTGCGTTTGCAACTCCCCATGCTTCTTCTAAATTTTCACCAGAGCCAAGTATTAAAGCTGTAAGTTTAGCTACATCCATGGAAGAGCCTCCTCCAAAACCAATAACACCTGTTGCTTTAATTTTTTTTCCAACTTCAATTGCTTTAAGAAGAGTTTTTTTGGAAGGATCTGCTTCAACATCATCAAAAATTTCAACAGAACTAATTTTTTTTAATTCTTTTAAGGTTTGGTCTGTTAAGCCCAATGACATTAGACCTTTATCGGTGATAAAAAGAATACTTTGACCTAGTTTATTGGAAATTTCTTTACAAGAATCTTTTGCTTGACCGCTTCCATAACGAAGACCAGGTGTTGTATTAAATTGAAAAGAATTTAAAGTCATAAATTATTATACAAAGTAAACATAAAACACTATTGAAAATATTGCTATTCCTATAAGAATTAAAATCCACCCATACCCTGTGCCAACTTTGTCAATATAATTTACTTCTCCTTGGACCTCATCTGGTGGTTGATACAAATCATTAGGTTGAATAGGCTTGTTTGGCAAAGTTGATAAATCCATTTTGTTAGATAAAAACCAAATTAGACCTATTCCAAAAAACCACCATATTAGTTGATATCCCCAAATAGATGGTATTTTTAAAATCCACGCTTCATATCCTGCCCCGGGTTCTCCAAAAAAATTATTACCTAAAACTTGTCCAGGTCCAACACCAAAAAACAACCATATTAAAGCTATTACATAAGCAAACGATCTTAATTTCGTTCTACTAGGATGTAGGCCCATATGATCATTTAAAAAATCATGAAATTTTTGTCTATGAGATCTGTACATATCAATCTTAGTAATATTTGAAAAACCAGAAATAGAAAAACAAATAAATACGTTAAATATTAAACCCCATACTCCTGAATGAATTGTTAAAGGCCATCTACCCCAAGGCAATCTGTTTCCAGTAATTTGCTGTCCAATCGTTTCAGTTAAAATTACAATAATGATTCCAATAATTAAACCAGACATTGCTGCTCCTTTGGTAATCCAAGGGAACCATAGCAATCCTAATAAAACAATAATGAACTGAAAAGCTATTGCTATCGAAATTCCACTAAAAATTACCATTGCGGGTTTAGCAAACGTAGCTAAATAAAGTGAAGCTAAAAAAATTAGTAGCATAATAATTCTAGCAACAGCGAGTTCTTTTTCCCAAGGTATATTTTTGTTTACATAAGCTTTGTATAAGTCTCTAGTAATAATACTACCCGAAGTCATTAATAACGCCGAAGCTGTTGATTGAAGAGCTGCAATTATTCCAACTGCTAATAAGCCTGTTAACCAAAGAGCATATTCGTCCATTAAATTTATAATATGATAAATTATTAATGAGTGATCATTGTTTGGTATCTCTGGGAGTAAATTGCTAATTGCTAAGCCATTACTGTTTATTTCTGGATTAGCTCCTAACAAACTTGCACCAATACCTTGGAAGGTTGTAAAAATAAATAATAATAAACCCACTACTACTGCAGAGCCCCATATTTGGTAATATGAAAATACTTTTGGATGCTTTGCAGAGTAACTCCACATAGAAAAAGAAGGTGAAAGAATAATTCCCATAAATGTTACTGTAAAAGTAAATATCATCATTGCCGTCCATGGGCCACCAACTGCTTCGTTTTTACCTAAACCTGCGACCCATTGAATAACTCCTGGTAACGCAAAATATCCATTATAGTCTCCACCACCGTAACCATTTGTATTTCCCCATGAACTAATTGAGGTACTTGCAATATTTGCTAATGATTTACCAAATGAATCTAAATCGCCAATAAAAGAATAAATAATAATGCCTAAAAGAATTACAGTTATAAAATATAACCATGACTGAACAACACCAACGCTAACAATTGATTTAAATCCCCCTCTTGTAACATAAAAAAGTACAATTGTAGAAACTACCCACATTCCCATTTCTCTAGAGACATAACCTTCGCTTAAAATATTTATCAAATAACCAGTTGCTCCAAAAAAAACTGCTATAAGGGGAATTGCTATAAAAAAAGTTACTAAAACAGATAAAACTCGAATAGTGTCACTTTTATAGTAATCATAATACATTTCACCCGGCGTAATATATCCAAATTTTCTACTTAACATCCACTGACGCTTAAAAAAAAATATACTTCCAAGCGGTACTGTTATTGCAATAAAAGCTGTTCCTACATATTGAAAACCATCATTAAAAATTAAATTTGTTTGGGATATTACTGTTAACCCTGAAAAAGTGGCTGCTGTTGCGGCAAAGAAAAAAACCCAAGAAGATACATTTTTATTTGCTAAATAAAATTTTTCTGGACTATCTGAATTATAATTAGATCCTCTTACACCCCAAAAAAAACAAAACGCGGCATAAACTAATATAAATATTAATAACCAAAGAGATTTTTCGGACATTTAATCCTTTCACTTTAGGTACAACGCATTGGCGCTGACTCGCCACGTTCTTTTTTAATTCTTTCTGCTTCTTCCTGTGCTTTTTCAATTGAACTAAAAACTTTATCTTCAAACAAAATAAAAGGCTTTGCTCTATCAGCATTAAGTTGCGCCACACACCATTCTTTGCCAGGTTTTGTACACATTACCATATATGCTCCTGGTATAGGTCCATAACGTCTATTGTTTAATGTAAAAAGACACTTAGCAAGTTCAGTTAATTTATCTTCATCTAAATTTCCTAAAGCATTCTTTTCTAATTCATTCAATGGTGTAACATTGTCAGATCCTAGTACACTTTTACCGCCAGTTCCTTCTGGTCTTGTAAATTGAGGTTTGTTCATTATGGTAATGGCCCTTCTTTTAAAAATCCTTTGATTGCATTCTCTAAAATTTTTGAAACATTATTGTTATAATTGTTATAAGATAAACTTCCGCACCAAGATAATGAACCTGGAGCAAACAAAGCTCCATCGTTTGGAGTTTTGTAATAAATCATGTCAGCTCTTACCATTGGGTTTTCAGTACCTCCGCCATAGAAACCTCTTACGGTAAAATGAATTTCCTCATTAACTTGCATCATTAAGTTTGTATGATTTTCAGATCTAGCTAACAAATATGCATTATGGGGAGTTCCAAACTCTAAATCATATCTATCAAGTTCTAAACCTGCGGCTCCTCCTCCTACTAAGCCAAAATCTCCAATAACTTCATCTTCACCAACTCCATCAAAAATCCATGAACACTCTGGTCTTTTGCTATCAGGACATCTTTTATAATATGAACTGACATCAAAACCATAAGCTGTAAAAGTTAATCCGCAAACCTTTGATGGTATTCTTCCTCTTGCTCTCCACATTCCTCCATATTTTCCATCAAAAGCATTATTGTATTCTCCTGGATTAGCAGTCCATGCTCGTGTTCCTGCTTCACCTTTTCTTACTTCAATTATATTTGGATTGTCAGGGTGGTATTCGCTTATCCAATAAAATCCATCAGAGCCTAAATAAATCCATCTCCCACCATTTAATTGATATTGTTCATAAGCTGCTAACATTTTTTCTGAGCTATATTCTGGATGCGAACCTGTTAAAACACATTTATATCGATTTAATAGTTCTACTCCTTCTAAATGCAAATCCTCATCAGTCACTACATCAAAATCAATTTTTTTTTCTTCCAACCAGTCAGTTAAATGTAAATCTGCATTTAATTGCCAAAGTGAAGGTGATAGCCAGTGCCTATATTTAGGTCTCATGTTTAAAATTGGTCTTAATCTAGAAGAGATAGCTACACCACTTCCATCAGAATGTTTAGAATATGTAGATAAACCATATTCTCTATGTTCATTTAAATATAAATCTGATGCAGCTAACACTGGAACTTTTCCTGCTAGTAATTGTGCTACAACTGAATTTGTTCCTAAATTGTCGTTCGAATATGCTAAATAACTATTTGTAGGTAATACAAAACAAAGCTTAGATGTTGCTTTTCCTTTAGGTGGTTTTATCACAAACGGAATAAAATCCTCGGTTTCTGCGGATTCTTCACCATTAATTCTTAATCTTGCAGCGTAAACCCCACTTCGAATTATATCAGGAATTTTAAATGTAAAGTCTACATCCCATCTTGCATCATCTATATCATCATCATGAAAATGAATTGCACCGTATTCCTCTGGTTTGTGATGAAAAACCATTTCATCTGCAGTCCAATTGTACCCTGTCATACCTCTGCAAGGTAAATTAATAATAAAACCGTTTAAATGATTTGATGTAGTGTCAATTATATAAGTTGAGGCTATATTTTTTGTTATATTTGAATGAAAGTCCCACGCTCCTACTACCTCTGATCTAAGTTCAGATGTACATCCACTGTATCCTCTTGCTAAAGATTCTATTTCAGATTTCGATAAAGCTTTTTTACTCAGTCTTGGTCTATCTATTTTACCATTATAAGTTAATGTTTGTTCTGGTAATTCAATTGGACTTAATGCTTCTTTATAATGTCCACCGTGAATATGTCTTCCTGATCTATCATTATGAGTACATGCTGCCATTAAAAAAGGTGCGTCATTAGCTCTGGGTTTTAAATTATTTACCGACTCAACATAAGAAGTTGTTTCGTCTGCGGGATGAAGTAAAGACATTCCTAAGCCACCATTTGTAGGTGTTACACAAGGTTCTTGATAAAGTTTTAATTTTCCTGTCTCAGCATCGTAAGTAGCTGCAACTAAATACCAAACTTTTCTCATTAATTCTTTTTCACTCGAAAGAGTCGTAACCTGGCCTCCTCCATCTCCAATCATGACTGATAAAAATTTGTTCTCATCTATAAAAAGACCAAAGCCACTTTTAGTTTTATCATTCCATTTAGTTAAAATTCCTTGTTTACCTTTTTCTGGAGTTGTCGGAAAAATATATGCTTGTAGGGTAAAGCTAGTTGTATTTAATCTATCGTCTTGAGGTATCACTACATACGAACCACCATGAATTCTCTGATTTCTTCCTTGAAAAGTTTTGTTGCATTCAGCTCCAATTTCTTCATCTTTGTAACCGGGACCTTCGGGATTGGTGTCTCCATGAATAAGTCTTACAATTTGAACATCATAGTTTTCGTTCTTTTCAGCATTAACATAAAACTTAATTTCCTCGCCAGGAAAGGCTTGGTACTTATCACTATAGCCAGTAATTCTTAACATTATGAAAACCTCAACAAATTAATCATCCACCGTGCCTTTCAAGTAAATCTACAACTCTTTTTAAAAATATTGCATGTTCACATGCTTCTTCTGAAGAGAATGACTCTTCTAAAATTTCTACTGGTTGGCCTCTTACTCCGGTTACAATTCCAATTCTATAATCTTCAAAATCTTTTTTACATATAGTTACATACTTTTTAATATGCATTGGTTGTCTTCTAAGTTTATCTAAAACTATTTGTAATTCTTTACTATGCTCAACCATTGGCTGACCCTTATGTGGCTGTGCAGCTTTACCAACTGGACATGCTCTGTGTTCTTCAATTAACTTATTTCGCATTTTTTCATCTCTTAAAAGTGGTAAAACATACTTTTCAGTTATAAAATCATCAGTGCTAGTATGTCCTAGATCTAGCTGAACACCTGTTTTATCTTTTTTCATATTTAACCTCTTAGTTAATACTTACTTGTTTGTTCTTTCTTGAATTATTTTTAAAGCCTCAATCAAATAAACCCTAAATACTTCATGATTTTCACTCATTGGGAAATGGCCAATATCGGTCATTTCTATATAAACCCCTCCTTTAATTTGCCTCGCTGTATTTTCTGTTGCTTCTGGAGGAGTTAAATAATCATAAGTACCCGTTAACATTATTACTGGACATTTATGTCCATCAATATTTTTTAATTCATTTCTCAAATCGTGATCAACTGAATAAAAGTATAAATCTCCTTTAAATGCCTCTGACCCTTGAGTGTAGTAATGCCAAGTCAACCATCTATCTTTATCTGGTGATTGTGGTGCCATTAGATCCCAAGTTCCACTTGCACAAACCTGTGCCGCATTAGCGTGTGGATGTCTCCACCAATCCAAATAAAATCCCGGAGCGTAATCAGCAGCCTCAACTGGTATAACTGCTCTAAATTTATTTGGATGTCTTAAAGCAAGCTGCAGAGCTACATTGCCTCCAAATGAAGATCCCATAAATATTGGATCTTTTAAATTTAAAGCTTCACATAATTTCACAATAAAATTACAATAATGTTCTGCAGTTAATTTATACTCTTCTTTCCACCATTCTTTATTGTGCGGTGGGTCAGATTTGCCATGCCTAGGTAAATCATACGCTATAACATTATAATTTTTTGTTATTTCTTCATCTTCTAAAAGTCCTCGCCACTGGTGGTTATGACATCCAGCTGTATGCTGACAAACTAAAGGAATTCCTTTTCCGTTTTGCAAATAGAAAACTTTATATTCACAGTCATCTACCTCTATAGTTACATAACGTCCTACAACATCGTGGTGCTTTACCATTTAATTTCTCCCTTTAAATTAAAATATCTCATTAAACTGGAACTCCTGTTTTTCTTAATAGTTCAAACTGAACTGTAAAATTTCTTAAATTTTTCATTAAAATTAAGTGATTGCCTTCAATTTTTAGATCTTTTAAAAAGCTTGCAGACCATATTCCATGGTACATGGGCTTAGGCATAGGTTGCCCAAATTCTCTCCATGTTTGTGCTGAAGCTCTTAAAGCAAAATCATATGGATCTAATGGAGATGGACTTGTATTAATATTTTTTACTTTACCATCGTGCATTTCAATTATTACTTTTGCTTTTTCCATATCAAACATAAAAGAGCATGTGTAATATTTTGCCATGGCTTTAATGGTCTCATCACCATTTGTAAGATCTTCATATTTTTTTGCCCAATTTTCTATTTCTGTGCTCATAAAATATTTAATTTAAATTATTTGTTTTTTGGATTATTGGCTCCTTTTAAATTTTTTGCATCTTCACCAAAGTTCATATGATAATCTTTCTTTGGATTTCCATAATCACCAAGGATATTTCGGATGTTACTAATTTCTCCAGGATTCATTCCAATTTCTTTAAGAAGGCTATCTAAAAAAGGTTGATGAGCTCTATATCTTAAAGCTGAACTAACTACATTGTCTGCCAAGTTTCCTCCTCCACTTTTAGATCCACCAGAAGTACCTGATCCGCCACTTCCTGAAGGTGAAACACTTGTTCCGCTAAATCCAGGAAGTCCGCTGACATCAACAATTTTAATGTCACCAATGTTTGCCATAGGTTTAACGCTTTCTCTAATAATTGATTCAATTTTTTCAGCAAGTTTTATTCTTAATGCACTTCTTCTATTTGCATCGCTTCTTACATTCTCAGCAAGATTTAAAGCTTCTTTACCTGCAGCATCTATTTCGTATCTTAATTTAGCAGCCATAGTTGCATGTTTATCTTGTTCAGCTTTTGCAGATGCTTCAATTACATCTACTTGCTTAATTCCTTCAGCTTTTTCAATGTATCTAGTTGAATTAGCTTTTTCTTCAGCTTCTACAGCTTTAGCTCTTGTATTTTGTTCCTCAGCTTTTGATGCAAGAACTTCTTTAGATTTTTCAATTATCTCTAACTCTTTCTGGTGCTCCTCAATTTGCAACCTCTTAGCCTTTTCAATATCTAAAGTTCTAACTTCTTTTTCTGACTCAATTCTGTGAGAGTCTACATTTCTCTGTTGAGCAATTTTAGCATTTTTAATTTCTTGTTCAGAAATTATTTGTGCTTCCTCAGCTTCTTTTTGTCTTTCAGATTGCTCTTTTATAATTGATGTTTTTTCTTGAGCTCGCTTGATATCAACTAGTCTTTGTTTTTCCAAACGTGCATACTCACTTTCTTTATCTAAATTTAAAATCTTAACTTCAGTTTCAAGATCTTTTTGTCTTATATCAAGAGCAGCATTTTTCTCTAATTCATTTTGTTCTTTTCTTCTCTTTTCAATTTCCTCAATCAATCTTGTTTCTGTAAGTTTTCTTTCAACTTCAATAACTTGATTTTGAGAAATTTTTGCAACTTCAATTGCTTCTTGACTTTTTATTTCTGCTTCCTCAGCTTCTCTTTCTTTTTCTGCTCTTTGTTTTATTGATTCAGTTTTTTCATTAGCCTTTTGAATAGAAACTTCTCTTTCCTGCTTAAATTTTGAAAACTCTTCATTTTTTTTAATTTCTAATTCTTTTTGAATTGTTTCTAAATTCTTATTTTCAATAGAAATCTTTGTGTCTTGAGTAATATCATTTCTCTTCTTTTTTCTAGTTTCAATTTGTTCAGTCAGTTGTGTTAAACCTTGTGAGTCGAAAGTATTTGCTGGATTAAATTGTTCAATTGGAGTTTGGTCAAGAGAAATTATCGAAACCGTTTCTAATGCTAAACCTGTATGGCCAATTGATCCGTCGGCAATTTTTGTTACTTCTTTTACAAACTGTCCTCTATTCTCTTGTATTTCATCTAGAGTCATTTTTGCTGCAACCTCTCCTAATGCATCTGCAAAACGACCTTGAACTACTTCTCTTAAATGTTCAGGATCAAGTGTTCTGTTACCTAAAGTTTGTGCTGCTGTTGAAACAGCTCTTGGATCGGGTGGAACTTTTGTAAAAAATTCTGTAACAAGCTCGGCTCTCATTCTATCTTTTGTTATCAAAGATTTATCTCCACCTCTTTTTATAGTTATGCTTAATGTTCGCATGCCTACTTGAGTAATATTATGAATAATTGGTAAAACAAATGCTCCGCCGGATATAACAACTTTCTCCCCGAGCATTCCTGTTCTTACAAAAGAAACTTCTTTTGAAGATCTTCTGTAAAGCCAATGCAATAAATAAACTATAATCGCTATTGCAAGTGCTAATAAAATTATCGCTGCTATTATATCTGCTCCTCTAGTCATAACTATTCCTCCTTATTAAATCTAAGTTCCTTTCTTTGTGTCTCGTATTGCTGCGCTATAAATTATCATTCCAAAAATTATTTTGTTCAAAAAATCAGCTAGATTATAAATTACATTTAAACTATTTATGTTTGCTCCTCCGGCTAGATGTTCAATAAAATATCCAATATGATAAATTGAAAAACCTATTGTTATAATTAGTCTATTTGCAAAAAAAGCCATTTGAACATTTTCGTTACCACATGAAGCATTTTTTCTTCCTGTGTCACCCATATAAAGTTCACCAATTATGTATAACCACCCAACTATACCTACCAAAAATCCTAAAGTTACACTCATGTAACCGTAAGCTCCTAAAAGTTGAGCAATAACCCAAACTAAAGTTCCAACTAACAAACGCCAAAACATTCCTCTTTTAATGTCGGTAACTGAATTTAGCATTACATAAAAAGTTAAAATTATTAATGGAAAAGTAAGAAGCCAATCAATGTATCTTAATGCTATTGGCGCTTGTCCATTTAATACCCATAAATTTTTTGCGTAGAAATAATGGATGGATGACATCAAAGCGATCACTCCGACAAGGTTCATTACTGTAGCCCATCGATTTGATAATCGCCCTCTTTCTAAAAAGAAAAATATTGCTGCACCTATCATTGCAACAGAAATTAGCCAAAAAGATCCTCCGACTATATCCTGTGGTAATAATAGCTTATTCATAAGTCCGCATTTCTCCCTTTATAATAATAACCTAATTAAATAGAGAGTTTCTCATAAATCAAATTAAAAATATCATATTTTTTTTAGTTATATTTTTTAGAAGGTTTATAAACTATTATTTTCAAGGAAAAAAAAAGTTTTAAGTTTAAAATACAATCTTTAGTAGAAATTTTTTTTAATCCTAAATTAGAAAAATAATTTTATTTCGAGAAACATTTAATAATTATAATATAAAGAATGCTCTCTAAAGTTATAACTATTTCACAGCAAAAAGGTGGTACCGGCAAAACAACACTTGCTGTCCATTTGGCAATGGGTTTTATAAAATATCATAATTTTAAAGTTGCCGTTATAGACACTGATCCTCAAGGAAGTCTTGGTAAATGGTTTATGATAAGATCAGAAAATAAAATAACAAATGACAATTTAACTTTTAAAACTGCAAGTTTATGGGGTGCACAATATGAATCTAAAACATTAAAAAAAGACCACGATGTTGTTATTATTGATACGCCTCCAAAAATAGAATCTGACGCTCGACCTTCAATAGAAGCTTCCGACTTAGTTTTAATTCCTATGAGTCCATCTCATGTAGATTTTTGGGCTACTGAAGCAATTATTGATATTGCAAAAAAAGCAAATAAAAAAATAATGATACAAATTAATAGAGCTAACCAAAGATCAAAACTTATTATTAAAACAAATGATTATATAAAAAGTCTAAATGTACCATCAGTAGAGACAATAATTGGGAATAGACAAATTTACGCTTCATCTATGGGGGAAGGAAAAACTGCAATTGAAAAACAAAGAAAGGGCAGTGCTGTAGATGAAATTAAAAAACTTTCAGAACAGATTTTATCAGAATTAAATTAACAATGTCTCTTCTTTTGAAAACTACAAAAATAATTAATGATTGGACCGATTATAACGGTCACATGAATTTATCTTATTATATTTTGGTATTTGATAAAGGAGCGGAGGTAATTCTATCAAAATTTAACATGGGTGAACATTCTGCTAAAACAACAAAAAAAAGTACTATGGCTGTTGAATCACACACTACTTATAATAATGAAGTTAAAGAAGGAGAAGAAGTTGATGTTTTTATTTCTCATTTTGATCATGATAAAAAAAGGCTGCATTACAAATTAGAAATGTATGAAAAAAATAAAAATGTTTTATCTGCTACAACTGAAGTTTTATCCTTGTATATTGATTTAAATTTAAGAAAAGTTGCTGAATTTGAACAAGAAAAACTAAAGATAATGGACCAATTTATCAAAGAAAATAAATCAAAATTTAAAATTGATAACTTACAATTTTCAAATAAACTTAAAAAATAATTAAAACAAAAAGGACATGGAAGTAAAGTTATTATCAGGTGCTTTAGGAGCAGAAATTAGAGGTGTAGACCTTAAAGATACATCTGATAAAAATTTCAACATAATTAATAATTTATTATTAGAACATAAAGTTATTTTTTTTAGGGACCAACCTTTAACAACGGATCAACATATTGCACTTGCTGAAAAATTTGGACCATTGGAAACTCATGCCTATGTTAAAGGTTTAAAAGACTATCCAGAAATCGTAAGAATTATAAAAGCTGAAGATGAAAAAAATCAATGGGGTGAGAATTGGCACAGTGATGTGAGTTATAATTTTAAGCCTACTAAAGCGGTAATACTTAAATCCATTAAAATTCCTCCCGTTGGTGGAGATACCTGTTTCTCTAATATGGAGCTTGCATGGGAAACTTTGGATGAAAAAATAAAAGATAAAATTAAAGATAAAAAAGCAATTCATAGCTCTCTAGGTGCTGAATTTTTTATAAAAAATTATAAAAAAATGGAAGGCAATAATAAAAAAAATTATGATGAATATTCTAACGAACATCCAATTGTAAGAACCCATCCAGAAACTGGGAAAAAAATTTTGTATGTTAATTGGACATATACCAAAGAAATAATTGGTATGGGTAAAGAAGAAAGCGATGAAATTTTAAAACAAATTTTTGAACATCAGGCAAGACTTGATTTAACTTGTAGATTTAACTGGACAGAAAATACAGTTTGTATTTGGGATAATAGAAGTGTTATTCATTATGCAATAGCAGATTTTTATCCAGGAAAAGGTCTTGGCTATGAAAGAGTAATGGATAGAATTGCTATTGAAGGAGACAATCCTCAATAAGAAATGCATATATTAGATAAAATTATTTCTAATTTTAAAAATAATAAATCTCTCTACATCGGTGAAAAAATTACAATTTCAGAACACATGATTCAATCTGCTATGTTGGCTGAAAAAGCTAAATCTAAAGATCTTTTAGTTTGCTCTTGTTTGCTTCATGATTATGGACATTTTATTATTGAAGATCCTGATGAGCTAGTAAAAAACAATAAAGATGGTAACCATGAAACAATAGGCTATGAATATCTTAAAAATTTTTTTAAAAAAGAAGTAGTTGAACCAATAAAATATCACGTATTGGCTAAAAGATACTTGGCTAGAAACAAAAGATACTATAATCATCTTTCAAATGCATCAAAGATAAGTTTAAAATTACAAGGTGGTGTATTAAATAAAAAACAAAGTGATGAATTTGAAAAAATGCCTTATTTTAAAAATGCAATAAAACTAAGAAAATTCGATGAATTAGCAAAAAAAGATAATATAAAAATTAAAAATATTGATGAATATAAAAAATTACTAAATTCTCAGCTTTTATGAAATTTGATTATATAATTATTGGCGCTGGTTCAGCTGGCTGTGTTCTTTCAAATAGATTGTCAGAAAATCAAAACAACAAAGTTGCTGTATTTGAAGCAGGAGGATCGAGTGATATTTGGAAAGTAAAAATGCCTTTAGCATTATTATATACAATGCATGATCCAAAATATAATTGGAAATACTACTCTGAACCAGAACCACATTTAAATAATAGAAGATTATTTTGTCCAAGAGGCAAAATGATTGGGGGATGTTCTGCGCACAATGGAATGGTTTTTGTAAGAGGCAACAGAAATGATTATGAAAGATGGGAAAATTTTGGATTAAAGTCATGGTCTTACGAAAAAGTTTTGCCTTATTTTAAAAAAATTGAAACATGGTCTGGTGGAGAAAATCAATATCGAGGTTCATTGGGTCCACTCCCAGTTAATCAATCAAAAAATGACAATCCTTTATTTAAAGCTTTTATAAATTCAGCTTCAGAAGCTGGACATGTAGTAAACCCTGATATGAATGGAGAAGAACAAGAAGGATTTGGAATGTTTGATACAACAATTCATGAAGGTCAAAGAGCTAGTGCAACAAAATATTATTTAAATCCTGTAAAAAAAAGAAAAAATTTAAATATTTTTTCCAATTCTTTTGTCGAAAAAATTATTTTTGAAGGAAAAAAAGCAATAGGTATTGAAGTAAAAATAAAAAATAAAGTGGAAAAAGTTTATGCTGAAAAAGAAGTAATACTAAGTAGTGGCTCAATTAACTCTCCACAATTATTAATGCTTTCGGGAGTTGGTAATTCAGATCATTTGAGGGAAAAAGGAATAGATGTGGTTAGTGATATAAAAGGAGTTGGTAAAAATCTTCAAGATCACTTGGAAACATATATTATGCAAGAATGCAAAACCCCTGACACTCTTTATACTTATACAAAACTAATTCCAAAAGTTTTAGCTGGTATTCAGTGGTTTTTATCTAAATCAGGACCTTGTTCTAAATCTTTTTTAGAAGCTGGTGGGTTTGCAAAATCTTCCCCTGAGAGAGAAATAGCAAATATACAATTTCATTTTTTTCCATCATTTGTTATTGATCATGGTTTAGTTAATCCTAGCTCACATGGATATCAACTTCATGCAAGTCCAAATCATCCAAAAAGCAGAGGACAAATAACTCTGAATTCTTCTAATCCTTATGATTATCCAAAAATATTATTTAATTATTTGGAAGATGAAGACGATTTAAAACAAACTAGAGAATGCATTCATGTTGCAAGAAAAATCTTATCTCAACCTTCTTTAGCAAAACATTCTGGAAAAGAAGTTGGTCCGGGCTCTGATAAAAAAAGCGATGATGAATTAGATGAATATATTAGATCTAAGGCTGAAACTGCTTATCACCCATGTGGTACTTGTAAAATGGGTGTTGATGATATGGCAGTAGTTGATGAAAATTTAAAAGTTAGAGGAATACAAAATCTAAGAGTTGTGGATGCATCAGTTATGCCAGAAATTCCTAGTGCAAACTTAAATGCCC
>CABZXL010000012.1 GCA_902529715.1 uncultured Pelagibacteraceae bacterium
CTATAACTATTCGCATTGACGCAGTATAAAATTTGTGTTCAGTTTGAGTTTAACAATTATTTAACAAATTAAATTGAGAAAAAAAAAGGGGGTTTTAATGTTAAAAAATGTTTTAAGAAAAATAATATCTACATTTACAATTATAGTAGGTTTATTTTCTACAGTCGCAATACCTCAATACGCATTTGCAGAAACACAATACTTTCCTGTAGCAAGTTCTAGAGTTGGACCTTACTCAGCAATGGGTACGGGTTACTATGGAGCTCAAATAGACTACATGAACTACGTCAACATGAATGGCGGAGTAAATGGAGTTATGCTTACATGGCAAGAGTGTGAGACTGAATACAATGCTGTAAAAACAGTTGAGTGTTATCAGCGACTTTTTGAAAAAGACGGACAAAGAATAGTGGTGTTTGATACACTAGGAACTCCAGGTGCATATGCTGTTATTAACCGAATGGCCAAAGACAATGTTGTTTTGGCTCAATATGGTTATGGAAGAACTGACGGTGCAGATGGAAGAGTATGGCCTTGGGTATTTAATGCTGCAAGTCACTATTGGTCACAAATAGCTGTAAAACTAAAGTTTATGGCTCAGATAGAGGGTGGTGTTGCAAACATGAAAGGTAAGAAAATTGTTCATCTTCACATTGACTCTGCTTATGGTCGTGAACCGTTACCAGCAATGAGAAAGATAACTTCTGACTGGGGAATGAAATTGGTAGAAATTTCAATTCCACCTCCAGGCCTAGAGCAACAATCTCAGTGGCTACAAATCAGAAGAGAAAAACCTGATTGGGTTACTTTTTGGGGAGCTGGTTCTGGAATGAATTCTACAGCAATGACTAATGCTGCTAGAATTAATTTTCCACGTGATCGTATGATGTATGTAACTTTTGGTGCTGCCGAAGAGGATATGTATCCAGCTGGAGATGCTGCTAAAGGAACTTATGCAGTAGCAAATGCTCTACCTGGTGCTGATTTCCCTTTAGTTAAAGCAATAAAAGAGCAAGTATATGGTGCTGGAAAAGGAAACCTAGCAGATCCTAAGCGTATCGGTTCAGTTTATTGGAATAGAGGCTTGGGTGCTGCGGTTATGTGGGTAGAAGCAATGAGAAATGCTCAAAAGATGCATAACAAGGTTGGTAAAGCAGTAACTGGTGCTGAATTTAGAGATGGTTATGAAGCTCTGAATATGACAGAAGCTCGTCTTGCTGAAATTGGTGTTAAAGGAATGGTTGCACCTTTTTCAATTTCATGTGCTAACCATGAGGGCGCTGGTAAGTTTGCTGTAATGCAGTGGGATGGTGAAAAGTTCAACCAAATAACTGGTTGGGAAGCTCCAATGGATCCTGCATTTATTAGAGGCTTAGTAGAGGCATCAGCTGCAAAGTTTGCAAAAGAAAACAACATTACACCTAAAAAATGTTAATGTTTAATTTTTTTGTTAATTAATATTAAGTGAAATTAGGGAGTCTAAATTATTTTTATTATTTTAGACTCCCTTTTTAGATAAAATTTAATACAAGTATAAAGAATTTAAAAAAGATAGTTTAATGAGCGATAATATAGAAAATATATTAGATATTAAAAATATTGAAGTAGTATACGATAACGTTATTTTAGCTTTACACAATGTTTCACTAAAAGTTCCTAAGGGAAAAGTAGTTGCATTATTAGGAGCAAATGGGGCTGGTAAAAGCACAACATTAAAAGCCGTTTCAACAATGCTAGCATCAGAAAGAGGCAAAGTTACAAAAGGTTCAATTAATTATAACGGAACTTCAATTGAAAAACAAAATCCTTCTCAAATGGTAGGACTTGGAATGGTTCAAGTATTAGAGGGTAGAAGATGTTTTGGTCATCTGACAGTTGAGGAAAATATTATATCAGGAGCATACTCAAGAAAATTATCAAAAGGAGACATTAATCAAGAACTTGAAAAAATTTATGGTTATTTTTTAAGACTTAAGGAAAGAAGAAAAAGCCAAGCAGCTTTTACATCTGGTGGAGAACAACAGATGTTAGCTGTTGCAAGAGCAATGATGGCAAAACCAAAAATGCTGTTATTGGATGAGCCGACAATGGGTCTTGCACCACAATTGGTAGCTGAAATATTTAATATTGTTAAAGAGTTAAATCAAAAAGAAGGAGTTAGTATTTTACTTGCTGAACAAAATACAAACATTGCATTAAAAAATTCCGACTATGGCTATATTATTGAAACAGGAAAGGTAATGCTAGATGGTACTGCCCAAAGCTTACTAAATAATGATCAAGTAAAAGAGTTATATTTAGGTATTTCCAAAAAAGGTAGAAAAAATTTTAGAGATGTTCTTGATGAAGAAAGTTTAACTAAAAGAAATAAGGGAAAAAATAATTAAAAATGGTTCAAAATAGAAAATTTAAAATAGGAAATCCAATATTGGAAGTTAATGATATCTCACTTTCATTTGGTGGAGTTAAAGCTATTACAGATACTTCATTTAATGTACTTGAACATGAAGTTAGAGCAATAATTGGACCAAATGGTGCTGGAAAAAGCTCAATGCTAAATTGTATAAATGGAATTTATAAACCTCAAAAAGGAACCGTTTCTTTTAAAGGAAAAGTTGTCCCCCAAATAACTCCGAACATTATGGCTCAAATGGGACTTTCTAGAACATTCCAAAACTTGGCTCTTTTTAAAAGAATGTCAGTACTAGATAATATTTTAGTTGGTAGAAAGCTTCACACTAATACAAACTTTCTTGAGGTTGCTTTACAACTACCTAAAGTAAAAAAAGAAGAAAAAAATAATAGAGATAGGTCGGAGGAAATAATTAGTTTTTTAGAAATTGAAGATATTAAAGATACTCCAGTAGGAAAACTTCCTTACGGATTACAAAAAAAAGTCGAATTAGGGCGTGCGCTTGCAACTGATTCATCAGTACTTTTATTGGATGAACCAATGGCTGGAATGAACGTTGAAGAAAAAAGAGATATGTGCAGATTTATTTTAAAAGTTAATGATGAAATTGGTACTACAATGGTTTTAATCGAGCACGATATGGGAGTAGTTATGGATATATCAGATAGAGTTGTAGTACTTGATTATGGAAAAGTTATTGGAGACGGAACACCTGATGAGGTTAGGTCAAATAAAAAAGTAATAGATGCTTATTTAGGAGTAGAACACTAGGATAATAATATGGATGGATTGTTATTTTTTATGGAAGTTGTAGTTGGCGGTTTACTTGCCGGAACAATGTATTCTTTAGTAGCTTTAGGATTTGTTCTTATATTTAAAGCTTCAGCAACATTTAACTTCTCGCAAGGAGCTATGGTTTTTTTTTCAGTACTTGCTTTCTGCGGTTTTATGCAAGATTTTAATATTCCATTTGTACTAGCATTTATTATGGCTGCTCTTTTGATGGTAGTAGTTGGTCTTTGTACAGAAAGATTTGTTTTAAGACCTTTGATGAATGCTAGTGAAGATACAGTATTAATGGCCACAATTGGCCTTGGTTATGTTCTAGAGGGACTTGCTCAAGCAGCATGGGGAGTAGAAGTAAGAAGGCTAGATTTAGGTATAGGAGACTTTCCGGTGCCTTGGATTGCAGACAATCTAAAGCTATTCATTAGTGCTCTTGATATTACAGCAGGATTAGTTGCTGCTTTAATGATTATTGGTTTATTTCTTTTGTTTAAATACACTAAAATTGGTCTTGGTCTAAGAGCGGTTGCAGATGATGCGGGTGCTGCTAGTTCTATTGGAATTCCTTTAAAACACATAATGTTGTTAGTTTGGTCCGCTGCAGGGGTTGTGGCTTTGGTTGCCGGTTGCATGTGGGGAGCAAGAGCAGGAGTCCAATTTGCTCTTGTAGATTTAGCCTTAAAAGCTTTACCAGTTTTAATTATAGGAGGATTTTCTTCTATTCCTGGAGCGATTATAGGAGGCTTAATTATTGGTGCAACAGAAAAAGTATTAGAAGTTTATATAGGACCATTTTTTGGGGGAGCAATTGAAGGTTGGGCTCCATATGTATTAGCAATATTTTTCCTATTATATAGGCCTGAAGGTTTATTTGGAGAAAAAATTATTAGGAGAGTTTAACTATGAAACCAGTTTTTATGACATATACAAAAAATGATATAATTAACTTTTGTGTTTTAATGGTTTTAGGATTAGTCATTATACCAACATTCATTAAAACTGAATATTGGTACACCTCTATATTAATACCGTGGCTTTGTTTAGCTTTGGCTACTATTGGACAACAAATTGTTATGGGTTATACAGGACAATTAGCCTTAGGTGCCGCTGGTTTCATGGCCGCAGGGGCATTTGCCTGTTTTAACCTGATTTTAAGAGTTCCAGAGCTAGGTTTCTTTGGTTCACTAATAGTATCAGGTCTTATTGCTGCGGCATTTGGAATTTTATTTGGACTACCAAGTTTAAAAGTAAGAGGAATTTATCTTATGGTAGCAACCCTTGCTTCACAGTTTTTTATTGTATGGATGATAGATAAATTTGGTTGGTTTAAAAATTATGACTCGTCAGGAATAATAACTGCACAGGATATAGTTATATTGGGTGTGCCTTTTACCACTCCATTAGCTATGTATTTAATTATTGTATTTGTAGTAACAATTTTGACTTTACTCGCTATGAATATGGCAAGGGGTAGTACAGGCAGAAATTGGATGGCTGTTCGTGACATGGATATAGCCGCTGAATCAATGGGTGTATCACTTTTAAGAACAAAAGTTCAGGCATTTGCAATAAGTGCATTTTATTGTGGCGTGGCAGGTGCTTTATTCGCATTTACATATTTAAAATCTTTAGAACCCGTTGCATTCGATATAAAATTATCATTTAAAATACTATTTATGTGTATCTTAGGTGGGTTGGGGACAATTAATGGAGCATATATAGGCGCAGCATTTATTTTACTTTTCCCAGTTCTTTTAAACAGTGTTGGAAACAATGTATTTCATGGAGCAATTGATGCCACAATTATTTCATCAATCGAGCAGGTCATATTTGGGCTATTAATGATTGTTTTTATGATTTATGAACCACTAGGAATGGCTAAGCTTTGGGAAACAATAAAACAAAATATTAGACCAAAACTAACATCATTAAATATTAAAATTTTGAAATCTTCTAAAGTAAAAAATCCTAAAAAGTGAATAAAAAAAAGTTAATTCTAGCATTACTGATTGGCGTAGTATTAGGGCTACTTATAGAAAATAATTTTATAATTTCATAAATCCTTAAAATATTAAAAAATTTTATTGTTTTCAGGGTATTTTTTTCCCAATACAAATCGATTTAAAACTATTCCAAATAATATTACAATCAAAGCTCCAAGGATAATTGGATTTATTAGATAGTCATATGAGACACTACCAATTATAACTATTATAGGGTTTCCACCCGCAGGCGGATGAGTAACATTTAATAAAATCATGCAACCAGCACCCAAACCAACTGCAATAGGGATGATAATAAACAATGGCAATGGAATAAAATTTAAACATAAAATACCAATTATAGATGTTATAAGATGACCAAAAAATATATTTTTTGGTTGTGCAAATGGACTTTCAGGATATCCAAAAAGTATAACCATAGTTGAACCAAAAGATGCAATTAAAAAAATTCCAAACTCAGTTTTATAAGTCAATAGAGTTAATGCTCCAATTGTAATTATCGAAAAGACTGAAGCAAATAATGCTTGTTTAAAATTGTTAAATTTCATTTAAGTTTTTAGTGCCTTATTTAAAGTTTGAAAAGGAAGTAATAAACAACCTCTTCTTGCTTTATTTTTTTTTATAAATAAAACTTTATATTTAGGCCATTCTTTCTCAAATTTATTAGAATTATTAGAAAAAAAATTCTCAACATCTTCTATCAATTTTTTAATAATTTTAATTTTTTTATTTTTAATATTAATTGATAATAAACTAGCTGAGGCTTGGCAATAAATGCATGATTTTGATTGATAACCAAAATCAAGTATTTTATCATTAGCAATTTTTAAGGTTATCTCTATTTCATCTCCACAAGTATGATTTTTCTTTTTCGCCAAATGTGTAAAATTTTCCAAAATTTTATTATTTTCTGTGTTTGAAGCAATTTCTAAAATTTTTAAGTCCATATATAATTCTTTTAATAAAATATAATTGTTTTATATTTAATTTAATTAATGAAAACAATATCTATAGTGTAATAATTACAGATATAAGGATCAAAGATAATATAAAAATATTAATAAAATGATAGATTATAAAAAAGCGATAATAAAAATTAAAAAAAACAAAATTAAAATTAATTCAGAAACGATTTTATCTATTAACTCAATAAATAGAGTTTCTTCTTCTAATGTTTATTCTCCCAGTAACTATCCTGCAGCAAATAATTCATCTTTTGATGGTTACGCTATAAATTCAAAAGAAACTAAAAATTTAACAAAAAAAAAATTTAAAAAGTTTAGAATATTAAAAACAATTGCTGCTGGAGATAATCCAAAGATTAAAAAAGCACAAAAGCATTCAACAATTGAGGTTATGACTGGCGCTATAATTCAAAAACCATATGATGCAGTTATACCAATTGAACAAATAAAGTTTTATCCTAAAAAAAATAAATACAATTACATTATTGTTGATCGAAAAATAAGCAAAAATGATTATATCAGATTTGAAGGTTCAGATTTTAGAAAAAGAGAAAAAGTAATAAATAAAGGTGAATTAATTAAATCTCAACATATTCTTGCTTTAAAGGCCCTTGGAATTAAAAAAATTTTAGTTAAAAAAAAACCATCTATAGTTTTTTATACAACAGGAAATGAAATATCTAATAAAGAAAATATACCAAAATGGAAAGTAAGAAATTCAAATGGTTTTTATATTAATTCATTTTTAAAGTCTTTGCCGATTCGTTTTAAGCAAAAAAAAATATTAAGAGATCACGACTCTTTAAAATTTAAAAAAGAGATTTTAACTAATTTAAAATCTAAAAATGAAATTATTCTTACTAGTGGCGCAGTTTCAGCTGGAAAATATGATTTTATACCAAATATTATAAAACAATTTAAACTGAAGTATTTTTTTAAAGGTGTTTCTATAAGACCAGGCAAGCCAATAATGTTTGCTAAATTTTCAAAGAATAAAGTTTTTTTTGGTTTGCCAGGTAATCCAATTTCTTCAGCTGCATGTATTAAATTTTTTGTATTACCTTTTTTATATTATTCTATAGGGATGAAGGAAAATAAACCTATTATTGCTAGATTAAAAAATAGTTTCGTTAAAAAAAAAACCTTTACTCGATTTACGAAAGGTAAATTAACATTTTCGACAAAAGGTGAAGCAGAATTTAAAGTTTTTAAGGGTCAAGAATCATTTAGACTTAAGCCTTTTACAAAATCAAATGCCTGGGGTTTATTTCCTAACGGAAAAGCTAATTTCAAAAAAAATGATTATATTAAGTGCTATACACTCACAGGTATAAATTAAATTTATATTAATTAATCAAATTATGTTGTGGATTTAATTAATAGGTATTAATAATCCGACATGGGAGAACTTAAAAATCCAAAATTTGCTATACCAGTTGCTTTATTGGCAGGCATCTTTTGGTCTTTTGGCCCTTTTGTTGTTCGTAATATTGACGAAGCACATACAGTTCCTTGGCAATATTTATTTACGAGAGGTATTGTAATTTTTATTTTGCTAAACCTTTATCTTTATTTAGAAGAAGGAATAGATTTTATTAATAATTATAAAAAATTAGGTATTTCAGGGTTAGTAGGTGGATCTGGCTTAGCACTTGCTATGATTACATTTATTTGGTCTATAACTAGCACATCGGCAGCAATAACACTCCTTTGCCTTGCAGCAATGCCATTCATTACAGCTTTATTAGGTTTTTTATTTTTAAAAGAAACAATATCCATCAATGTTTGGGTTGCGATTGGAATTGCAGCTTTAGGAATTATAATAATGGCCATTGGAAATAGCGAAAAGAATACATTAATTGGATTTGTTTTAGGAATGGTATCTGCCGTAGGATTTTCAATTTTTTCAGTAAGCTTGAGATGGAAAAAAGAAACTCCAAAATTTACAACTGTTTCTTTAGCAGGCTTAATTTGTTTTATAGTTTCTTTAATTATAATTATAAATAAAGATTTAAGTTTAATTTCATCAAGTAAAAATCAAAGTTTATTTGCAATTCATGGAACAATTGTTTGTTTAGGCATGATATTATATGCAATTGCATCAAAAAATATTCAAGCAGCAGAATTGACTTTGCTTTCTTTAACAGAGGTAATAGCTGGAATATTTTGGGTATGGCTTCCATGGCTTGGAATTAACGAGATCCCTGAAACAAATACTATTGTAGGTGGTTTTTTAATATTTTTATCTATATTCTATTACAGTTTAATTATAAAAAGTAACAGAAGATTTATTGCATTGAACTAATTTAATGAGCTCCGAAAAAATAATTGTAAATAGTTGGAACGAGTGGGATCCTTTAAAACATGTGATTGTTGGAAAGGCTGATGGCTGCTGCATTCCTGCACCAGAGCCAGCTTTGGATGCAAAGGTACCAGAGGACTCTGATATGAAAGGACAATATGGTCCTCGATCAAAAGATACCGTTGATAAAGCAAATGAACTTTTAGACAATTTTGCAAATATGCTAATAAAAAGAGGAATTAAAGTAGACAGACCTCAACCAATAGATTTTAATCAAAAAATATCAACCCCAGATTGGAAAGCAGAAAGCATGTTTGGATGTATGCCGGCTAGAGATGTGATTCTTACCGTAGGAAACGAAATGTTAGAAGCAACTATGAGTTATAGATGTAGATGGTTTGAGTATTTAAATTACAGACCTCTTATTCAAAAATACTATAATTCAGATCCAAATATGAGACACGAGTCTGCTCCAAAACCAAGATTAACTGATGCTGATTATAGAAAGGATTATTTATCAGATAAAATAGGAGATCAAAAAAGACTTGAATGGACAGCAAAAAAATTTTTTGTAACTACAGAAGAAGAACCTCTTTTTGATGCTGCGGATATATTAAGATTTGGTAAAGACCTAATTGTTCAGCATGGTTTCACAACAAATTTAAAAGGAATAGAATGGTTGAAAAGACATTATAAAAATCACAGAGTTCATGGGGTAAATTTTCCAGGGGATCCTTATCCAATACATATTGATGCAACTTTTACACCTATTAAACCAGGATTAATTATTAATAATCCACAAAGAAGATTACCAAAAGAACAAAGAAAACTTTTTGAGGATAATGATTGGGAAATAGTTGATTCAGCTCAACCAGCTCATAATTCTCCTCCTCCATTATGTTATTCATCAGTATGGCTATCTATGAATGTTTTAGTTTTAGATCCAAAAACGGTATGTGTAGAAAAAAGTGAAGTTTATCAAGCTGAGCAGCTAGATAAACTTGGAATGGAAGTAGTGCCAGTAGATATGAGAGATGCGTATGCTTTTGGAGGTGGACTTCATTGTTGTACAGCAGATGTTTATAGGGAAGGCAAATTAGAAGATTATTTTCCTAAACAATAATCAGCTAGGATTTTGTTTTAAAAATTCAATATACTTTATAACTTCATCAAACTTTTCATCCTTTATATCTTTGTAACTGGCATTAAATTTACTTTTTACACATATAGCTACATGAGCATAAGGATTTCTTCCTTTTGGGTGATTTGGATGATCCGGCAATTGCCCCTGTAAATAATCACCAGCTTCCTGAATAATTTTCCACAGTTTACTTGCGTTTTCTTTATTCATAATACTTTTGTACATTTTACCTAATTTTATAAAATTAAAACAAATAAATTTAATCACTTTCAGGTTGAAAACCAATTTAGACAGTATTAACAATCATTATCTTGAGTCTGTGAACAAACTTTGCTTAAATAATTTTTATAAAAATAAACAATGCCTAAAAAAAAAAAAATTAAAAAAAAAAAGAGAACTACCAACCCTCTTACCCTAGAAAAATTACCTTCTACAATTAGCAAATTTTATCAAAGTTATAAAAAACAAAAAGAAGTTGATTATTTAAGAAAAATTAAACTTCAAGAAAGAGAAGAAACTAAAAATATTCTTCAAGAAAAAAAAAAATTATCATTAAGAACTGATAAAATTGAAAAAGAAGAAGAAAGATTGAGATTAAAAGACGAAGAGCTAAAACAAAAAGAAAATGAAATAAAATTAAAGGAGGAAGATCAAAGAAAAAAAGATGAAGACTTAAGACTAAAAGATTCTGATTTACGACGCAAAGACCTTGATCAAAACCGAAGAGATAAACAGTTAAATTTAAAAGCTGAAGAGCAAAAAAGAAAAGATGTAGATTTAGCAGTCAGAGAAGAGGAACAAAAGCGAAAAGAACAAAAAGAAAACAGAAAAAAATACAAAGAGCTAAAACTTAAAGCTATCAATGATGAACTATTAAAAAATCAAGAAGAAATCAGAATAAAAGAATGGGAGAGAAAATTTGAAGAAGAGAGACGATTAGAGGAAAAGCGTGAAGAATTAAAAGCTGAAAGGTTAGCAAGAAAACAACAAGAAAGAGCAGTTTTATTAGAAGAAAAAGAAAATAAAATCCGTGAGGAGCAAAATCTACCAAAACAAGAATTGGTCTCTAGATTAGAGAACTTTCAAACAAAACATTCAAAAAAAAATTAATCTTTAGTATTTAAAAGATCTACACTTAAATAATCACCAGCTTCCTGAAAAATTTCCACAGTTTACTTGCGTTTTCTTTATTCACACTTTTGATTGTTCTGCTTGATTATTGTCTAATGTTTCAGGAGTATCAGGATCTAATTCTAATCCAGCTGGAGTAATTGTTGCTGGAACAGAAGTATATGTAGAATCAGGGTTTTCTGCTACTTCTCTTACTTTCATTCTATAAATACCAAAAATTCCAATTATAATATGTACTATTATTAAAAATATAAATAAACCATTTATATCAAACCAGTTCATAAACATTGAACAAATAATAGGTCCACTTATTGCGCCAATTCCAAATATAAATTGTAAACCACCACCAGCGGCTACAAATTTTTCTTTAGGTACAAAATCATTAGTATGTGCAAGATTTAGTGAAAATAACGGAAGACATAAACCCGCATAGAGTCCAACTGCTATAAAAAATAAAATTTTACTAGTTGATAATTCAGTTGATAAATACATATTTTCAAGACTTTGACTTCCAAAAATAATTGAAAGGAAAGAAAAAAAAGCGCTTAAGAGTGTAACAGCAATTATTACTTTTCTTCTATCAAGCTTGTCTGAAAAATAACCAATAGGACCTTGAAATACAACACCAGCCATTGTTGCTATAAAAAGTAAAATTGAAGTTTCAAATAATGTAAAATTAGCCTTTGTAGCATATACAGCCATTAAAGAAAAAAAAGCCGAATGTATTAACCCTGTACAAAAAGAACTTACAGTTCCCAATGGAGAAATTGTATATAATTCTTTTACACTTATTGTTCCTATTTTTTTAAATTTAGGTGCAGATCTTTTTGTTAAAAGAATTGGAACTAGAGCTAAAGATAATAGTACTGAAACTAAAATAAATGGTTCATAATTTGTAGGATCACTTACGTTAAGTAAAAGCATACCTATTCCCAATCCACTATAAAGAATGATCATATAAGCTGATAGTAATTGTCCTCTGTTTTTATTTGTAGCTCTGTCATTTAACCAACTTTCAGTTACTATGTAGCAACTAACCAAGCTAATTCCTGTTATAAACCTGCTTAAAGTCCACATTACAGGATTAACATAAACCGCTGCTAGCAATGCACTTAAAGAAGCTAAAGATGCAAAAGCTGCAAATACTCTAATATGTCCAACTTTTTGTACTAACTTTGGAGTAGTATTTGATCCCAAAAAGTATCCCATAAAATAACCAGACATAAATATACCAGTTGTAATTAAATTAAAGTTTTCAACAACAGATCTAATACCCATTAACTGCATCTGTAGACCATGAGCAATCATGATTGTTCCAATTCCAATAAATAAAGCCCATGATTTGGTTACTTCTTTTTGCATATATATTTGCCTGCTTATTACTTAGTTTAAATTTTGCAAGTAATTAGTTCTGATTTATGTTTTTTTTAAGGCTAGGAATGAATGAATTGCAATTGTTAATATGATAACTGAGCCACCTAAAATAGTTTCCAAACTAGGTTGTTCTTTAATTACCATCCAAACCCACACAGGACCCAGTATAGTTTCAAGAAGGAAAAAAAGATTAACTTCGGCACCAGTTATAAATCTTGGGGCTATAGTTACTAAAACAAAAGGGATAGCTACACACATTACACACATTAAAGGTATGAAAATGATATCATTATCTGCCAGTGTGAAGCTTTCTACAAAGAAAAAGGCAAATATTGCTACACATAATTTACCAATTACAGCTGATGGAACAAGGTCTCTGTCTTTAGCATATCTTGCTAAAGTAGCATTACATGCAAGACCAAAAGCCGTCACTAGACCAAAGAAATCACCTAAAAAGTTACCTAAATTTAGGGAATCGTAAAAGATATAAACGCAAGCAGCAAAGGTGACAAGTATAGCGATCCAGGTTTTTTTATCTGGGGCTTCCTTTAAAAATATAGCTCCTAATATTGCCGAAAGCATTGGAGCCAAAGCAATCATTACCAGAGTATTAGCAACATTAGTATTTTGGATGGATAATATAAAAGTAATATTGCATGCAGAAAAACTAAAAATATAAAATATTCCTGGATAACCTATTCCAAATAGTTTTTTTAAAAAATTTTTGTTATAAAAAATTAACGTACCGATTAAAACAACTATAAAAGGTATTGCACCTCTATAGAATAACATTCCCCATGTTTCTATGTTTGATAATCTAATCAGCAAAGAATCAGGAGTGATTAGAAAAACCCCAGTAAATGCTAATAGTGACCCTTTTTGTTGATTTGATAATTTTTGAAACATAATAATTTATATTGAAAAATCATTAGCTTATGATACATTATTTACAAGCGCTGATTTAAGTCGAATTGCGGGCGCTATAAAAAACCTGCTAAATAGATGTTTCATTTGAGCCACCTATTTATCAGGTGGTTTTTTTTTATCTTTAATAAAAAAAACCTGGGTATTTAACCAAATTGTGCACCTGACATATGTCGAAGCACTAAAAAGGAGAAGTAAATGAGTAAAGATAAAAAAAGAGGTTTAATTGAAAGATTAAACCAAGGTCCAGTAATATGTGCAGAAGGATTTCTTTTTGAAATAGAAAGAAGAGGGTACATGTCGTCAGGTGAATTTGTTCCAATGGTTTCTTTGGAACATCCAGAAGCACTAGAAAATTTACATAAAGATTTTCAACATGCGGGATCAGATATAGTTCAAGCTTTTACTTATAATGGACATAGAGAAAAAATGCGAGTTATCGGTAAAGAACAACTATTGGAACCTCTTAACAGGTCAGCTCTAAAAATAGCAAAGAAAGTTGCACTTGATACACCAAGAGGAGTCGAGCCAAACTTAATGGCTGGCAATATTTCAAATTCAAATATTTGGAATAACAAAGATACCACTCAAAACAAAGAGGTCAAAAGAATGTTTGAAGAAATGATAGGTTGGGCAGTTGATGAAGGAGCAGATATATTGATTGGTGAAACTTTTTATTATGCCGAAGAAGCTTTCACGGCATTGAAAGTAATGAAACAATCTGGACTTCCTTGTGTAATTACAATTGCGCCTATGGGTGAAAATATTATGAGAGATGGTTTTTCAATAGTAGATACTTGCAAAGAGCTTGAACAAATTGGTGGAGATGTAATAGGAATGAATTGTTTTAGAGGCCCTGGCACAATGATGCCTTATATTAAGGAAATTAGAAAAGCTTTAAAATGTCATGTTGCTGCTCTACCGATTAATTATCGCACAACAATAGAACATCCTACCTTTTTTAATTTACCTGATAATAATGGATGTACATGTCACACACCTCACAAAACTCCATTTCCTACAGCATTAGATCCTATGCAATGCAATAGATATGAAATCGGTAAATTTGCAAAAGAGGCTTATGGATCAGGTATAAATTATCTTGGCGTTTGCTGTGGAGCAAATCCGATGTTGATTAGAGAAGTTGCAGAATCTGTTGGCTTAAAAGTGCCAGCTAGCAAATATAGAGAAGATATGTCTACTCATATGTTGTTTGGAACTCATGAAAGAATTCCACAACATCAAAAAGATTATATAGAAAAAGCTTAATTAGAGTAAGGCTTTCTTGAAAATATTCTTCTTACCATTGGTTCAAAATGTTCCAATGGTAAGGACTTATATTTAGGATCAAAAGATCCTTGATCGTATTTTTCACAAAAATCAATAGTTGCTTGATAATATTTATGGTCTTTATATTTTTCCCTTTTATTTCTATCCCCACCTAAATGATGTGCGTAATAATATAATTGAAATTCTCCATGTTTTTCAACTATCCAATGAGTTTTTTCTGAAACATAAGGTTTTAAAATTGCTGCAGCATATTCAGAGTGGTTCATTGGAGCCAATTCATCTCCAATATCATGCAATAGTGCTGCAACTATAATTTCTTCATCTTCTCCAGCTTTTAAAGCCTTTGTTGCACTTTGAAGTGAATGTTCCAATCTTGAAACTTGATAACCTTCTAAAGTTTCTGTTAAACCCGACATAAATTTAAGAATTCTATCAGCGGTTTCTTCTATGTATTTTTTTTCATGTTTATCTAAAAGCAAATAATCCTCTTTAGTTCCATGCTTCATTTCTGTAAATTTTACTTTATTCATAACTAATTATTTGACCCGGTACTTAATAAAGAAAGTTGAGTAATTTTATCATCACCCAAATTATCTATTGGTTTAACCGGATAATCACCAGTAAAATAATGATCTGTTAATTGAGGGTAGTCATTATTTCTACTTTCAAACCCTATTGCTTTATAAAGACCTTCTATTGATAAATATTTTAGACTTTTTGCTCCTATGTATTTGCAAATTTCATCATTATTTTTATTTGCTGCTAAAAGCTCATTTTTTGTTGGTGTATCAACTCCATAAAAATCAGGGTATCTAATTTCAGGACTCGCAATTCTTACATGAATTTCCTTAGCTCCAGCATCATATAACATTTTTACAATTTTATAGCTTGTTGTTCCTCTCACCAGTGAATCATCAACTAAAATAATTTTTTTATCTTTTATTGATGTTTTGTTTGGGTTTAACTTTAGTTTAACACCAAGACTTCTAATTTTTTGTGAGGGCTCAATAAAAGTTCTTCCAACATAATGATTTCTAATTAATCCCAATTCAAAATTTTTTTTGTTCTGTTGACTATAACCTAAAGCTGCTGCATTTCCTGAATCTGGAACAGGCACAACAACATCTCCGTCAACGTTATCTTCTTTCGCTAGTTCAATACCTAAATTTTTCCTATATTCATAAGCAGTTTTTGCATTTAAAATACTATCTGGCCTGGAGAAATAAATATATTCAAATACACATGGCCGAACTTTTTGTTTTGGAAATGGTTTAATACTTTCAATCTTATCATCCTCAATCAAAACAATTTCTCCATTTTCAACTTCTCTTAAATATTTTGCACCTATAATATCTAAAGCACAAGTTTCTGATGCTAATACATATGAATTTTTTAACTTTCCAATAACTAGTGGTCTTATTCCAAAAGGGTCCCTAACTCCTATCAATTTTTTTTGAGTTAGCATGACCAAGGCATAACCTCCTTGTATTTGAAATAATGCTTCTACAATCTTATCTATAGTTTTAGTTCTTTTTGATTTAGCAATTAGTTGAACAATAGTTTCGGTATCAGATGTAGTATAAAAAATAGCACCTTCTTTAACTAATTTTGATCTTAATTTTATTGCATTTGTTAAGTTTCCATTGTGAGAAATACTTATTCCTCCTGCGTTTGTATCTGCAAAAAATGGCTGAATGTTTCTTAATGTTGTACCCCCGGTAGTACTATATCTGTTATGACCAATAGCATATTTTCCTGTTAGATTTTTCAATACTTTTTCTTTATTAAAATTATCCCCAACAAGACCAAATCTTTTTTCTGAATGGTATTGATTGCCATCAAAAGTTACAATTCCACATCCTTCTTGTCCTCTATGTTGAAGTGCGTGCAATCCTAAAGCAGTAAGAGCAGAAGCATCATTGTTATTGCTTATACCAAATACTCCACACTCTTCTTTAATTTTAGGATTAAAGTTCTTGAACTTTATCTTTTGCATCATTGTAATTTTCTTCATTTGGAAACTCTTTTATTAAATAATTACTACCTTTTTCAACGTATGGAAAGGTAAAGGATTTTTCCAAATTTATAGGCCACTTATCATGATTATAAATTATACTTATAGTTGAAAAGATACATACGCAAATTATATAAGATCTTAAAAAACCAAAAAAAAATCCAAATATTTTATCTAATGCTCCTAGACCAGAGTATGTGACAGCCTTACCAATACCTTTGTTGATCATTAAAATTAAAAAAATTATAATAACAAATATCCCTACACCTAGAATAATATCCAAAACATATTCACTATCAATTATACCTTCAACTAATGGCTTAACTCTAGGGAAAATTATCAAAGTTAATACATATGCTAGCAACCATTTTGAAGCCGCAATTAAACTTAGTACAAAACCTTTTCTAGAGCACTTAATTAAAGATAGCACTGTAAAAAATATATATATTAAATCAAAACTAGAAATATTTTCAAAAATTTTTAAAAACTCTTCCATTAAAAAAATTTATTTACCTCCAAAAGGTCGAAATACTTGCAACAATGCTGGCAGTAGAGTTAATACCGATATCATTGCTAACAACATTGCAATAGCAGTGAATATTCCAAAATATATAGTAGGAATAAAATTAGATAAAACCAAAATTGAAAAACCAAAAACAATTGTTATTGATGTATTTAATATTGCAACACCCACTGTAGAATGACATTTTTTTAAAGTTAATTTGTAATCATTGATTTTAATGTATTCTTCTTTAAATCTATAAATATAATGAATACTATTATCCACAGCTATTCCTATTGTTATAGCAGCAATAGTTATAGTCATCATATCCAAAGGAATTTCTGCTATACCAATAATTCCTAAAATAAAAAAAGCTGCAATAAAGTTTGGAACAACACCAATTAAGGATAATTTGATATTTTTAAATAAAATAAAAAACATAGCAAATATTCCAATCATAACAAAACCAAGAGTTAAAATTTGAGATTTAAATAAACTCTGGAGCAAATTATTAAATAGAATAAGTACCCCAGCTAGCTTATATTCCTCTTCTTTAAGTCCTATTTTATTTTCTAAATCGTATTTAATTTTTTTTATGAGTTCATTTCTTCTTAAGTCTTCTTTGGAGTCTTTAATTCTTAAATTAATTCTTGCTTCAGAATCTTTTATTGAAATATATGGATCCACTATCTCCTTCCTGATTGAGTCAGGAATTTTTGAATATAGAACTCCCATTTCTAGACTACCAAGTGGTTTATTATTATTTAATTGAGTTGCGACTTGAATTATTGAGGAAAAAGATAATACCTTTCCTACAGCAGGCAAACTATCTAAATAATTGTGGACTTTATCTATTTTATCTATTTTGTCTTTTGTGAACCAATATTTTGACTCATCTTCTTCAGCTTCATTTTCTTCCCATTCGTCTTCCTCATCCACAATATCATTATCGTTTTTTGGAAACTTTATAATAACTTCGAGCGGGGTAGTCCCACCTAATTTTTCATCTATAAGCTTCATCCCTTTGTAAATTTCAGTATCTTTACTAAAATAATTTATGAAGCTATTTTCCACTTCAAGACGAGAAATACCAAAAATACTTATGAAAAATATTAATATACTTACAATAAAAATTAAATTTTTATTATTAATTGATAATTTTCCTAATTGATTTGTAAAAACTGAATTTCTATTTTCATTAATATTAACACTTACATCTGAAACAAAACTAATTAAAGTTGGCAATAAACTAAAAGAAACAATGAATGAAACGATTAAACCAAGAGTCATCATCCAGCCAAAATCTATTATTGGTTTTATTTCACTAAAAATTAAAGAAAGAAATGCACAAATTGTTGTAAGAACCGTATAAAGAATTGGCCAAAACATTTTACTTGTTGTTTTTAGAATTATTTCTTTTTTATTCAAATTAGGGTTTTCTTTTGATAACTGTAAAAATCTAGTACTCATATGTATATTCATTGCCATAGTTAAAATTAACATCATTGCAATAAAATTTGATGATATCACTGTAACTTTCCAATCTAGCAAACCTAGCAAACCAACCATTATTACAACTGATAAAAAGCAACTACTTATTGGGACTATAATCCAAACAATCTTTTTAAAAACAAACCAGAGAGTTGCTATTATAAACAAAAAAACTCCCATTCCAAAAACAACAATATCATTTTTTATAAATGACATCATATCATCAGCGATCATAGGGATTCCTCCTAAATGTATTTTACCTATATCGCTGTATGATTTTATTATTTCTCTTATTTCAATTATGTTTTGATGGTTTTTTTTCTTTAATCTATCTTTATAATTTTCTATTTCTTTTTTATTTTTAAATTCCTTGGGAATTTTATTTTTTTTTATATTTACAATGATGCCACTTGTTTTACCATCCTCGCTAATTACAAAGTTTCTAAAAACTGGACTATTTAATATTTCATTAAAACCCCTCTTTTTATCAATCCCATCACTTTTAAGTGTGCTAAAATTTTGCAATCTTTCAGTTAGTGTTTTGTCAGTACTATTTAAAAGAGGAATATCTAAGATTGTAACAACGCTATGAACCCAGTCTAAACTTTGAATTTTATATTTTAAACTAAGCAAATTATTAATAGAATTTTCTGAAATTATATCTTCGTTTGGGGTATATGTTAAAACAAGAAATTCTTTTGAATTATATCTTTCTGTTATTTCTTTTAAATATTTTAAATCTGGATCTCCTTCTATTAATAAAGTTTCTGAAGAAGCATCTAGTCTAAAATCTTTTGAAAAAAATCCAAAACCAGCAAGGCAAAGTAATAAAATTGCAAAAATTATCTTAGGTTTTTCTATAATATTTTTTTGGTAAAAATGTGAAAACATCTAATACCAACTTATATAATTTAAATTAACTATTTTGAATATCTTTAAATTTGGTAAACATCTCCTCAAATTCAAGCATTACTGTACCAGTTGGGCCATGCCTTTGTTTGAGTATGAGAAGTTCAGCTAAATGAGAAATTTCATTCATTTTTGCCTGCCATTCTGCATGCTCAACAGTTGCAGGTCTAGGCTCTTTATTTTTTAAATAGTATGATTCTCTGAAGACAAACATTACAACATCTGCATCTTGTTCAATTGATCCAGATTCTCGCAAATCTGAAAGCAAGGGTTTTTTATCATCTCTAGATTCTACGGCTCTTGATAATTGTGAAAGTGCCAACACAGGAACAGAAAGTTCTTTTGCTAATGCTTTTAAACCCTGGGTAATTTCTGAAATTTCTTGTACTCTTCCATCTCTAAAATTAGCAGCTCTCATTAACTGTATATAATCAACTACAACCATATCTAATCCATAAAGTCTTTTTATTCTTCTAGCCCTATTACTTAAGGCTGCAATAGTTATTGCGGGTGTTTCATCAATATACAGAGGTAGTTCAGAAATATTTTTTGAAGTTTCAATAAATTTATCAAATTGTTCTTCTGAAATTCTACCTCTTCTAATATCATTAGATTTAATTCTTGATTGTTCTGCTAAAATTCTAGTTGAAAGTTGTTCCGATGACATTTCAAGAGAAAAAAATGCTATAGTAGATTTTCTACCATCATTTTGTATTTTTTTTGCTGCGTTAAAAGCTATATTTGTTGCCAAAGCAGTTTTACCCATTGATGGTCTTCCAGCAATAATTATTAAATCAGATTTATGCATTCCACCTAATCTATCATCAAGATCGGTTAATCCAGATGGAACACCAACTATTCCCTCATCATTTTTATATGCACTGGATGCCATTTCAATAGTCATTCTCATAGCTTCATCAAATTTTACCAAAGAAGAACTTAAAGATCCTTTTTCAGCAAGATCGAATAAAGATTTTTCAAAATTTTCTATGATTGATTGACCATCGTGATCTAAGTCATTCAATTTCGCTGTATCAATAATATTTTCAGATATTTTTACTAATTCTCTTTTTACAAAAAGATCATAAATTAATTTGGAATATTCTATTGCTTGACGTGAAGATGTGGAAAATTTTGTAATTTTAACTAAATAATCTGGAACATTTAATTCATCTTTTTCATTTTCAAAATAATTTTTTAGCGTTATAGGATTCGCTAGCATCCCACTATAGATTAATTTTTCAATAGCACTAAAAATTTTCTGGTGCATGGGGTCATAAAAGTTTTTATTAGCAACAATCATGTTTATCTCATCAAATATTTCATTTGAAACTAATATAGAACCTATTACCGATTGTTCAGCTTCTATATTATTGGGAAGTTCATTTGTTTCAGTTTGAACTAGATTGAATTTATTAGCCATAAATTTAGATAGTTAAATCTAACAACTAATACAATATTAAAAAAAGGTTGGGGAAAAAATTGTATAATTATTTATTATCTTCTGAAATTACTTTTATTAATATTTCAGATTGAATCTCTGGGTGAAGATTTAATACAACTTTAAATGTTCCTATAGATTTAATTTCTTTAATAGGTTGTATTAAAGAAGGATTTATTTCAATCTTTTCTACTTCATTTAAAATTTTTCCAATTTCTGTAGGCTTCACAGAACCGTATAGTTCTTTATTTTCAGTTGCTAATTTTTTAACTGTATATTCTTTATTTTGAATTTTTTCATATATCAATTTTGCATCTTTCTTTTTTTCTTGATCTTTTTTTGAAAGTTCATTTTTAATATTTTCTACTTCTTTAATGTTTTCTTTTGATGCAAAAAGCGCTTTTTTTTTGGAAATAAGAAAGTTTCTTGCAAATCCTCTTTTAACGTCAATTACATCACCTATTGACCCAACTTTTCTTACGTTTTCTAATAAAATTACTTTCATTAAATTAAAGCTAAATTTCTTGCCCTCTTAATAGAAAGAGATAATTCTCTTTGTTTTTTTTGACTCACAGAAGTAATTCTTGAAGGCATTATCTTGCCATTTTCTGTAACATATTTTCTTAAAAGCCTTATATTTTTATAATCAATTATTGGAGCTCCTTTTCCTGATAATGGACATTTTTTTTTAAATTTATATTTTTGTGGTTGAAAAATACTTAATTTTGCAAAGTTACTTTGGCCTGGTTTTTTTTTGTTTGAGTTTTTTTTCATTTATTAGTTTGATTTTTCTTTTACTTCTTCACTTTTTTTTTCAAAATAGTTTGTTTTTAAGTCTAATTTTTTTACTTTTACAGTTAAATATCTTAAAAGATTTTTGTCAATTTTTTCATTTCTTTCAAGTTCGTTTATTGTTTTTCCGCTTCCTTCAATTTTAAAATGAATATAATTTCCTTTTTTATTTTTTTTGATTAAATAAGATAGATATAGGAGCCCCCAATTTTCAGCTTTAACAACTTTACCTTCATTTTTATTTACTAAATTCGTATATTTTTCCTGAATTTGCTTTAGTTGAGCAGGGCTAGTGTCTTGTCTAGCTATAATTGTATGTTCGTAAAAGTTCATATTTTAATGTTTTAAAAAAAAGGGATATACTATTATAAAAATTTAATTACAACACAAAAAACGTTAAAATTTAATAATAATTGTATGTTTTCAGTAATATTTCCAGGCCAAGGTTCACAATCAGTTGGTATGGCTAAAGGACTTTATGATAATTTTACCTATGTTAAGGATCTATTTAAAACAGCAGATGAAGCACTGGGCTACTCAATTAGCAAAAAAATATTAGAAGGGCCAAAGGAAGATTTAGATTTAACAGAAAATACACAGCCCGCAATATTCTTAGCAAGTTATTCAATATTTGAGATGGCTAAAAAAGAAGGCAATATTAATTTAAATAGTGCAAAATATTTTGCAGGACATTCGTTAGGAGAATACTCTGCCTTAGCAGCATGTGGTGCTTTAGATTTTATAAGTACAATAAAACTTTTACATGAAAGAGGTAAAGCAATGCAAACAGCCGTTCCCAAAGGCGCAGGAGGAATGTTGGCTGTTTTAGGTGTGGAAATAAATGAAATACATAATTT